>JAEEXH010000006.1 GCA_016291435.1 Oscillospiraceae bacterium | reverse complement strand
TATCCTTGATTATGCTTATGGTTCTGTCTGCTGAGATGCCGCAGGCGGTATCTCAGATTTCAAAGGGAATCCGCCGCTTTTCATCCGTGTTCTGTTCCTGTTTCATCGTCTTTCACCGTATAGATTCCGTGGGCGGGCCGTTTCCGGTTGCCGATCATCCAGATCAGACTGATGACCGCCGCCGGTACGGCGGGAACGCATCCGAAGATGAACCCGAGTGCAAATGCGTCCTTGCCGGTCACAGTTCCGCCGTCCGTCGGGCTGTGAAAGCCGTTCGCCAGCAGATACAGCCCCGTGACGAGCGGGAACAGCAGCGACACAGCCAGCGCAATGCCGCCGCTTTGCAGCGGTGTCAGGCGCGGGTACATTTGCAGCGCGAGGTTTTCGCGTTTCAGCATCGCACGGAACGCGGCATCATCCGACAGCAAACCGTGACCGGACTGCCGGTTCGTTTGCAGTGCCTGCCCGCGGGAGATTGCCGTCAGCGCAAACCGGTCATCCGGGGATCCGGCGGTGCGTTCGCCGCTGACGCTGCACCGGAAGTACAGATGCTCCTGCAAATTACCGTCCGCGGGATGATATTCCACCTTGCAGCACGGCCGGATGCTTTCGGGGCAGACTGTCAGACCGGTCTGCGCCGGAACGATGCGGCAGAGTGCCTGCTCCGGCGTTTCGCTCTCCTGCATTTCGCCGTGCAGGAATTTGTAATAGCTGTATACTTTGCTGTACAGCATCAGAAATTTCCCGCCCTGCCGGATTACGGCATGAATGCGGCGGGTGTGCGGCAGCGGATCGTCCGTCATTTGAGTGCGATATAGGATGTCAGGTCCTCACGCATGCGCAGCGCTTCGCGTCTTGCGGCGCCTGCAAAGTCGCGCTCGTCGCAGCCTTCCTTTTTATACGCGCAGAGAATTGCGCGGGAGCTGTTGACCACAGCGCCGAGGCCGTTCTCGTCAAAGCCGCCTGCGATGCCTGCGGCACCGCCGCCCTGTGCGCCGTAGCCCGGCACGAGGAACATTGTGTGCGGGAGACGCTTTCTGAGCTCGGTGAGCTGCTCGGGATAGGTCGCGCCGACCACAGCACCGACCGCGCTGTATCCGTAGGTTCCGACGGTATCTGCGCCCCATTCCTCACACTTGTCGCCCATTCTTGCATAGAGCGGCACGCCGTCGATCAGCATATCCTGAAATTCACCCGAGGAGGGATTCGAGGTCTTGCAGAGGACAAAGATGCCCTTGTCGCGCTCGCGGCATACATCGAGCAGCGGGGTGATGCCGTCGGTGCCGAGATAGCCGTTGACAGTCAGTGCATCCGCGCCGAAGGGCTCATAGGTGCAGGAGCCGATCTCGCAGGAGCCGAGGTGCGCCGCGGCATATGCCTGCATGGTCGCGCCGATGTCGTTGCGCTTGCCGTCGGTGATGACATACATCCCGCGCAGCTTTGCGTAGCGGATGGTGCGCTCCATCGTCTTGACGCCGTGGTGACCGTACATCTCATAATATGCAGCCTGCAATTTCACCGCAGGAACAATATCGCAGAGCGCGTCGATCAGCAGCACATTGAACTGATAGATTGCCTTTGCGGCAGCCTTGAGGGTCTCGCCGTCTTCATCGAGATGGCTCTTGCGGAGATACTCCGGCACATAGTCGAGCTTCGGGTCAAGACCTGCAACGGTCGGATTTTTCATCGCGGCGATCTTCGCCAGCAAACGGTCAAAGGACATGATCAGATGCCTCCAGTCATTTGAGATAAGTCGGGGAGCAAAGCGATATGCGCCCAAACTCCCGCAAGTATATTATACCACAGAAAGCGCCGCAGCGTCAAGGGAAAATCGGAAAAAAGATGCGTGCGTCCGCAGCGCGGGAAAATATAAAAAAGCCGGAACCTTCCGCGTTCCGGCTCAACATGTAAAAAAGCAGGGGTCCGGGGACCGCTGTCCCCGGCAGGAGTTTGAGGGCAGCGCCCTCATTATAAATCCATCGCGCCAGCGATACCGCTCAGTGCGTCACAAAGATCTCGATGCCGATGCCGATCAGCAGCAGCCCGCCGACGATTGCCGCATGGTCCGCGAGCTTCATGCCCGCACGGCTGCCGAGCCGCACACCGGCAAAGCAGATGCCGAAGGTCACTGCGCCGATCAGCAGCGCCGCAGCCCCCGCCTTATACCACGGATCCTCTGCAATCGTGAAGCCGACCGAAAGCGCGTCAATCGAGGTCGCAATGCCCTGCACGAGCAGTGCCCCCGCGCCGACGGTCTGTGCGTTCTCCGCCTGCTCCGGGTGACATCGCGCTTTGATGCCGCCGAACACCATTTTACCGCCGATCACGCAGAGCAGAATCAGCGCGATCCACGGGATCAGCTTCTCAAATGCGGAGAACAGCTGCACGACCGTATGCACGCAGACCCATCCGAGCAGCGGCATCAGCGTCTGGAATCCGGCGAAGGCGCCCGCGATTTTCAGCTGCTTCCCGCGCCGCATCCCCGGCTCGTGCAGACCGTTTGCCAGCGAGACCGTGAACGCATCCATCGCAAGCCCGGCGCCCAGCAGCACACTGTTCAGAAACCACAGCAGCATAATTGATCTCCTTTTCACATCATGGATTTTTGCCGCAAAAAACGGCAGCCGCCCCCGCGGAGTCATCCGCAGAGACGGTCGCATTTTATTTGTTGACAGGCACCTGGAGCCGGTCACAGATGTAAGCCCCGGCTTCCTCGGGGGTGATTCCCAGCGAAAACGCAAATTCTTCGTCGAGCATCCGCTCCGCATCCTTGCGGGTGTTGTCATCCGCAGAAGAAAGATGCTTGCGGCTTTCCGCGAGCAGTGCGCGATGCTTTAAGATGCAGTGAATGAGCTGCAAAAGCGTCTGTGCGTCCCCCGTTGCAATGAGCCTGCGGAATTCCGCACGCCTGAGCTTGCGGTCCTCGATCCATTCGATTGCGTCAGTTTTCACAGCAGTATCGAGCATTTCGTCGATCTCCGCCTTTGTGAGAAGCGGGCGCATCTTGGCACAGAGCGCCTCATTATCCACCGGGACGGTAATCTCCATACTGCGGTTACGCACCGGCCGCAGTACATAACATCGCCGCGGCGCGGTCTGCCCGGGAAAGGGAACTTCAGTCAGAGATTCAATCAGACAGATTCCTGTGCTTCCGTAACGAACATGCATTCCTGCTTCATACGCCATGCTTCACACTCCTCTCTATACGATGCCGATTATGACGTTACTTATTATTATACCACAAAAGCAACAATTTCACAAGGGGCAATTTTCACAAAAATATACGAATCGTTAAAAGGAGTGTACGGCTTCAGATTTGCAGATTCAGCCTTCGACCTTGACGGGTGCAGGCTCTGCGCCGAGTGCTGCTTCGATCTGCTCATAGACGCCGTAAAGATCGCGGACGCCGGTCTCAAGCAGCGTGCAGATATGCGAATCCAGCTCAAGGCATTCGCGCAGCATATTGAGCGAACGGCGCTCGGTCGGATCCTCAAAGCCGTCGCAGACCGCGAAAGAATACATCTCCATGTAGACCTTGCGCTTGCTGACCTCATTGAGCTGTGCAAGCGTATCGCGGGCAGCTGCACATGCAGCAGCATCATATACAAAATCGTAGACACCGAGTGCAGCAGCGTATTCTGCGAGCATCGCGTCTTCGTCCGCGGTGATGATGCCGTCGTCCTCGATGAGCTCAGAGGCGAGGGTCAGGAAGGCTTCTGCTTCGATGCGGTCAAATTCATGTAAAAACATTTCCGGTTCTCCCTTCAATTCAGACTCCCGGGCGGAATGCCCTATGCTCAGTATAGCATATTCGCACGAAAAAAGCAAGCCTTTTCCCCGAAATTTCGCTGCACAGGTGTAAATGTGAGATTTTTTGCGAATCTGAAATTCTTTCAGGTTATTTTAATGTTTGCGTGCTATCTTATAGACAGTGAAGCAAACGTGCCGCATGGCACAGGCGCTTCAGCTTGATTTCAAGCCCCATTTCCCAATTTCTTATTTCCCTATTCCCATCTGTATTGATTTTGCTTTCTGAGGCTCGCGTTTGCGGGCCGCTTTTCTTTTTTGCGGAAAATGCAGAAGACCCGCGTCTGTTTCAGGCGCGGGTCTTTTTTACAGGAATGATATTTTACCGCACAAGACATGCCGTGCTGCCGCGGACGATCTCGCCGCAGTCATACTCCAGCACGAGCGCGCCGTTCAGGAGACCTGCGGGAGCCGGCAGCACCAGTTCGGGATGCAGCTTGCTGTCCAGATCGGCGAGCCGGATCTCCTGCTGCGGAATCACGAATCTGCCCTCTGTATTCTGCACGCCGTAGCGCAGCACCGCGCCTTTTTTTCGCAGTGCATCATCCGTGAGCAGCCGCAGGCGGACGAATGCCCCCGCCGGAATACAGATGAGCTTCGGCAGACGGAACACCGCCGCACCGTCCTCGCCTTCGCAGAGGCTCAGCTCCGGCATCATGTGATACTGGCTGTGATAGACAGAGCGGAACATTGCAAGTGCGGCGGCTGTCTGCTGCTGCTTTCCGAGCTCAGTTCTCCAGCGCTGTACCTTTTCCATGTTCTCCGAAACAATGGTTTCCGCATTGTATTCCCGGCTGAAATCCGCGAAAATGCGTCCGTTTTCATAGAGCGCATCATAGAAATTCTCAAAGCATAACCCGGAGGGCTGACACCAGAGCGTCCAGTCTGTGATCGCGCCCGGCCAGCCGATCGAGGTGTAGGGCACTGCTGCAAACCGATCGGGATGCACTGCGATGCCGTAATTGAAATAAGTGCTCCATTCGTCGAGACCGTCGCCGGAGATGTGCGGGTATTTCGCGAGCATTTCCAGATAGATGCGGCGGTCGATGATCTGCGGCTGATGGGCGGAATACTGCAATGCGGGCAGGCCCTCTCCAGTGAGGAAATCGCGTGTGCGGAACATGCTGAGGTCATAGGAGGTATAATTGCCCTGTGTGCCGTACCATTCACGCAGATCGTAGCAGTAATAGCCGCGCATTCTGCCGTCCTTCAGGAAGAATTCCTGTGTGAGCGGCAGCAGCGGGCGGTAGTCGTCGTCTGTCATGATGAATACATCATCAAGCGGTGCCTTTTCCATCAGCAGACAGCGCAGGAAGAAATTGCGGCGCGTGTGATCCTTCGGGAGCGGCGCACCGCCCAGAAGCTCCTCGTCGGTGAAGAAGGAGAGCTGAATGCGCCCGTGCCATTTTTCACGCAGCTCCGCGATATTCCGTTCAGGGCAGCAGACGAGCAGCCGCTCGATGAACGGCAGGAATGCGTCAAGATAGGGAAGCGTGCGCAGCAGATCGTCATTGCGTGCGGTGAGCACGACCATCTGTGAGATGCGCGTCTCCGCGGGGACAGTGCCCGTCTTCTGCGAGAAGCCTGCGAGTGCAGCCGCCATATCCGCAGCGGCCGCATCCCATGTGCGCGGGCGATAGGCTGCAATGGCTTCCTTTTTCTTCGCACGGGTATCGCCTGCCAGCAGACGATCCACAGCCGCCACCAGCGAATCAACAGAGGTGTTGTCAAAATAATCCGCGAGCTCTCCGCCGACCTCGCGCAGCACCGGAATATCCGAGGCGAGCACCGGCGTGCCGTGCTGATATGCCTCGATGACCGGGAGCCCGAAGCCCTCGTTCATTGTCGGGAAGACGACCGCGAGCGCATTGGCATAGAGCGCCCGGATCACGGCATCGGTGGGTCCCTCAAAGAAGAAGAAATCGGTGCCGTTCTGCGGGTGTGCCGCCATTTTCTTCTGGAAGGCATCCATATTCCAGCCGATGCGTCCGGCGAAGACAACCTTGATGCCGCGCTCCGAGAGGGGCTTCACGGCATCGAGCAGCAGCGCATGATTCTTGCGCGGCTCGATCGTGCCGACCATCAGCACATATTTCTCCGGCGTGAGACCTTCGGGCAGCGGTGCTTGTTCCGCATTGCCGCCCTGCTTGAAATCGGCGCCGAGCGGGATGACCGTGCAGGGCGGTATATCGCATTCGAGCTCGCCGCAGAGCTTTGCAAGCGCGGCTTTTGTCGCTTCGGCATTGCAGATGATGTGACTTGCATTTTGCAGCACGGCAGTCACCCAGACAAGGAACTGCCGGGTTGTCTCACTGTAAAAAAACTGCGGCTCCGTCACCGGGATGAGATCATAGAGATGCGGCACGACCGTGACGCCGTGCTCTCTGAGAATCGGGAAGAGCCAGGAGCGGTGCATCGGCATATTCCATGCGCTGTCAATATCGAAGAACACTGCGCCCGATTCGATCTCACGCGGGCGGACGATGACAGTTTTGCCGGTGCCGTAGGGGGAGCCGGTTCCTTTGGTATAGAATTCAGTGAAGGCGTCATGCGGCAGAACACGCCATTCTGTATGCGAGGGCATGTCCGCCAGCAGCGTGACCTCCAGCGAGGGATCCTTGAGCATGCGCAGGACGATTTCACGCGCCACGCGCTGGATACCCGTGGTAAATTTCGTGAGACAGAGGCGCGAGAGGTCGATATACACATGTGTCATCAGGCGTCCTCCTTCCCGGCGAGTTTTTTCGCGAGCTTTTTCATCGGCGCAGGGAGCTTGCGGTAGACACGCATCAGGCGGTCAGGCATCTGCTGCGGCGCGACCTGCACATTGATCTGCCCGCTCTCCTCAGCCACAGGCAGGGGACAACGGCAGAGCGGTGTCATTCTTCTCTGATATTCCGCCGAGCGCAGGACAGACCGCAGCACTGCCGTCCGGAACTGCTCCTGCGGCATGCTGTCTGTGCGATCCTGCCATGCTGCCCTTGTCGCATCATCGAGCGGGCGGCCGAGCAGCAGAGAAAACACAGCTTCGATAAAATCACGGTTGTCAAGATCTTTCAGCAGTGTGTAGTCCACAGAATCGGGACGCTGTGCCGCGAGGGCTTCAAAGAGCGCTGCCGAGCAGGGCATCTTTGCCCTGGCTGCTTCGATGCGCGATTCCGCGAGCTTGTAAATGCGGCTGCGGAGTGCTTCCGGCGTCTGTTTCATTTCTATCACTTCACAATCTTTTATAGTATCGTCAGAATCCGAGGAATGCTCTGAGCCCTTCGGTCTCTGCAAGGTAATCTGTATCAAGCCCGAACGCATAGGCGGGCACCAGTTCTGCGTACTGCGCGAGGAAATCGTCGTAGCTCCCCGCAAAGAATTCCGGCGGGATGAAAAATGTCCGCGAGCCGCCTGCACTTCGGTTGCCGGCAGTCACCGTGACCGAATAGCCGCCGAGCTCATGCTTTGCAAAGGTATACTGTTCGAGCAGCCAGCCGTGTGCGTCGATGCCGCCGCGGAGGGGAACATCGAAGCGTTCTGTTTCAGGATTCGCGTCTTCGATCCAGTCTCTGTTCTGCGAGATGACGGTTTCGATGAATTTGCCTGCATCGCAGCCGAGCACTTCCCGCTCGACAGAGCCGTCCGACCATCTGAAATAGGTCACAAAGCGGGGGCCGTCCGCGGTCTCCTCAATGGCATAGCGCCGTTCCTTACGGAACTGCTGCCGCTCTGCCCAGGGGTATGTCTCACGCAGCGCTTCGAGCGCCTTGTCCAGATAGGCTTCCACATCAAGCCCCAGCGGGAACCGTTCTTCCATTGTGGATCGCTCCTTTCAGATCATTGCTCTTGCTGCTGCTGTCCATGTCATCGGCTTATGCTGCGCATCGGGATACAGTCCCTCGCCGACCGGCACCAGCGCCATCAGCTCGAGCCCGTTGTCCAGCAGCTCCTGCCGAATCGAATCCGGCGTCCAGAAAACATCGTAGATCGGGTATTTCTCCCAGCCCGTGCGCTGCCTGTGCGGAATCTCAAAATACGCATTCGGCACATCAAAGAGCAGCACGCCGCCCGGTTTGAGTGCGCCCCGGAGCTTTGCCCAGAGCTCCCGCCGCACGCTGTATTCATAATGCCGGATGAAGCGGAAGATCGTGATTGCATCATACTGTGCAGGGAGGGCATCCGAGAGCAGATCGAGCTGCCGCAGCGTGAGATTTTCCGCCTCCCGGAATTTGCGCTGCATCTCCTCAAGCATTGCGGGGGAGGCATCGCCTGCCGTGCAGCTTCCGAGCGGCAGGAGCATTTGCAGAATGCGTCCGTTGCCGCATGCGAGATCGAGCAGTGTGCGTTCGCTGTCCTTCTGCGGGCAGAGCGTGTCGATCAGTACGGGCACAGAGCTCCGCTCCATGCGGTCAAAGCAGCTCTGCGGATATGACAGGAACCGCGTTTCTGTGTAGTTTTTCGCGACATCCTGCCGCTGGTAATAGGCTTTCAGCGCTGCCGCACCGCGCACCAGATGATGATTCTGCGTTTTCAGTCTGCGGTCCCACTCATAGAGCGTGCAGATGCCGTAAGGCATGGCATTCTCCGCGCATTCCTCCGCATACTGCACGAAGGCATTGCCGCTGAGCATCGTGCGGAGCTTTTCGAGCCGCCATGCAGCACCGTATGCCGGATACTGCGCACGGATCGCTTTCAGCGCATCGCCGAGTGCTTCCGCGGTCGTGTCTGCCGCGGTCTCACCGATGCCGCATACGGAGATGAGCTCCGAGATGCCCGCTGCGGGTGTGGCAGCCGCGGGGATGCCCATGAGCATGCCCTCTGCTGCCGAGAGCGAGCAGGCGTGATTGTAATTTGCATCGGCATAGGGGATCAGCACGCAGTCAATCTCGCTGTAAAAGGCTGCCATATCCTCTCTGCCGCACCGCACCTCACAGTTTGCGGCGTCCTTCAGCGCTTCCGGCATAGGCACCGCTTCGGCGTCGCGCCAGAGGACAATGAACTGCATATCGGGATTCTGTGCGACGACCTCGCAGAGTGCCGGGATGCCGCGTGAATCGGACTGCTCGGGCTGCATCGGAGAGGATGCAAAGCCGACCGTGAATTGCGCGGGATCAAAGATGCGCGGTCTGCGGCAGAAAAGCGGCTTTTCCGTGTCGATATAAGGATACAGCACGCGCGGTCTGCGGAAGCCGAGGTTTTCCATCGTGTCGGCTGCCGTCTTCGAGGCCGTGACATAGTGCTGGAGCCCGTGATCGCAGAGGTGGAGCAGCTCCTGCATATTGCTGCCGCCGAGCGTCTGCGCGGGATTCTGGGAGCTCAGCCGCACAAGGCTGTTTCTGAGGATCATGCACTGTGCGCCGGCGTTGATGATTTCGGTTGTGCTCTCGCAGAAAATGAGCAGAGCGGGATCATGCTGCTTCATCCAGTCGGCGAGGTGATCCTCGGGGACATAATGCACATCGCCCTGCTGTGTAACGGCACCGCCTGCCGCTTCGATCGAGACGATGCAGACGGGATAGCGGCTGGCGCGCTTCATCAGGCGATAAAGATCCCAGACCTCGTTTCGGATGGCTTCCATGCCATCTCCGGAGGCAAACAGCCGGCAGACGATCGCGATTTCGCGGCGGACAGTACGGGTGCTGCGGAGCGTGTCCTGCAAATAGGCGGTGTAACGCTGTTCGAGGGCATCGAGGGCGGTCTGCTTTGCG
This sequence comes from Oscillospiraceae bacterium, assembly GCA_016291435.1. Classification (GTDB taxonomy): domain Bacteria; phylum Bacillota; class Clostridia; order Oscillospirales; family Ruminococcaceae; genus Firm-04. The sequence goes on along the minus strand of JAEEXH010000006.1, from coordinate 55,186 downwards.
GCATCATCCGCTGCCTGCTCGACGGCACGCAGCGCATCATGCAGCGGTGCGGGAACATGCGGATCGAGTGCGGTGAGCGGCTGCACGCCGGCATCTGGGCGGCTTTCGGGCGCGGCATAGAGGAGCGTCCTTGCGACATCCTCCGAGAGCGCACCGAGCGCCGCTGCCTGCACCTTTTCGCTGGCAGAGAGCGTTTCCGCCTGCTCTGTGCGCATCGCGCTGAATGCCTCCTGCTGTGCGGTCTGCACACGGGCGAGGGTCTGCCGCTGCTCGCGGGTGAAATCGGAGATGCTGCGGGCGGTCTGCTGCTCGAGCTCCGCGACCCGCTGCTCCAGCGCGGTCAGGGATTCGTTGATCCCGGTGATCGCACCGGCGGCGGCATCGTTAAACTGATTCTGCGCGTCGCCGAAGGGACGGATATACCAGAAGGTCAGCTTTCTGCCGAGCCGCTTGACGAATTTGTATTTGCCGTTCGGCGCTGCGATGACAAAGCTCTCGCGCAGCGCATGGACGGATCGGATTCTTTTTTCGCGTTCTGCAGGTTCCATAGGGATTCTGCTCCTTTCTCTCTGTAAAAAGGCTACTATTTCTATTATAGCATATTCTCAAAAAAAAGGCAACAGCAAAAACACCAACTCACGGAAGCATCCGGCACAAAGAAAAGAGACGGGCAATGCCGTCTCTCGATTTGCAGATAATGTGTTTCCGATGGATTGATATTGGGGAGCGACCGCATTCTGAATTCATTGCGCCGGCGATACCTTTTCAACAAAAGCCTCTCCGGGGATGGGGAGGCTTTCATCATAATGAGCAGAAATGAGAAAGAAATTGCTTGCGCAATGAAATTCTGCGAATGAAATTGCTTCGCAATGAAATCCTGACGGAATCAATACAACGGGGTCCGGGGACCGCTGACCCAGCGGGGTTTGTCGATGGACTGCTTTCGCATGGGGCAGCGCACCATTATCAATCCGCCGGAGGCAACTTCCCGTGCCAAACTCTGATTTATCTCAGAGCCGCATAAAACACAATGCCCCTGAGCGCTTCGGAACGCTCAGGGGCATATATTTTCCGCTTCACTTCTCCTTCGGGCGGAACACCGCCGACGCCAGCAGCCCGAAGAGCATCGCCGCCGTGATGCCGCCCGCCGCAGAGGAAAGCCCGCCCGTCAGGATGCCGAGCAGGCCGTGCTCCGCCACATCCTCCCGGATGCCCTGCGCAAGCAGATTGCCGAAACCGCAGAGCGGCACCGTCGCACCGGCACCCGCAAGCTCCGTGAGCTTCGGATAGATCCCGAGTGCGCCGAGCACCACCCCCGCGACCACATAGCCGACCAAAATGCGCGCAGGCGTCAGCTTTGTATAGTCGATCAGGAGCTGCCCGATCACGCAGAGCAGCCCGCCGACTGTAAATGCCCAGAAATACGTCATATTCTGCCGCTCCTTTCATGCGAGAGATGCACCAGATGACAGATCGACGGGATGCTCTCCCCCTGCTGACTGCGCATCGGTGTGAGCAGTGCGCCCGTTGCTGCATAGAGAATGTGTTTCATTTCACCGCTGCGGAGCTGCGGCAGAAACCATCCGCAGATCACGCTTGCCGAGCAGCCGCAGCCCGAGCCGCCCGCGTGGGTATCCTGCGTGCCGCCCTCGAAGATCATCTTGCCGCAGTCCCTGTGAACCGCACGGATGTCGCAGTCCTCGCGCTCCAGCAGCGCATAGAGCAGCTCCGAGCCGACCACCCCGAGATCGCCTGTCACAACGGCGTCATAATCACCGGGCGATGTCCCCGTAGCGGAAAACCATCTGAGCAGCGTGTCGGCGGCAGCGGGTGCCATCGCAGCGCCCATGTTGTTTGCATCGGTGATGCCCGCATCGCGGATCCTGCCGATCAGCATGCCGCGCAGATAGGGCGGTGCGCCGTCAGGTGTGAGCATCGCGGCACCGGCGGCAGTGCATGTCCACTGCGCATTCGGCGTGCGCTGTCCGCCGTAGGAGAGCGGGAAGCGATACTGCCGCTCCGCACTCGAAAAATGCGAGGAGGTCACGACGGCACAGCGGTCAAATCCGATGCCCGTGACCAGCGCCCCGCCGATCAGCAGCCCCTCCGCGAAGGTCGAGCAGGCACCGTAAATCCCGAGGAACGGGATGCCGAAGCTGCGCATCGCGTAGGTCGAGCTGGTACACTGATTGATGAGGTCGCCCGCGAGCAGGCAGCGGATATCCTCCGCACGGCACTGCTCCTTCTGCATGAGCAGCAGCAGCGCACGGCGCTGAAGCTCGCTCTCCGCCTGCTCCCATGTGTCCATGCCGAGATGCAGGTCAGGCACGGCAATGTCAAAGCAGGCGCCGAGCGGTCCCTCGCCTTCCTTTTTCCCGACAATGCTTGCCCATGCCGACACCGAGGGCGGCGCATCGAGCCGGAGCAGCGATTCATATTCGATCATATAATCCGCCTTCTTTCGCTGATATGCTGCATCAAGTATATGCGTATCTGCGCTAAAATATGCATTCGCGTGAAAGCATCAGCTTACTTTTTGTCGCCTGCTGTGTATATCTGCACAAATTTCAACATTGATTATTCTGCGTATTGCACAAAAAGCGATTCTGTGCTTTATCCATAGCGCCGAAATTTCCGATCTGCTCTTGCATCTCATGTAATTTTGCGTTATACTAAAAACACCGAAGTATCATTCAGGAATTATGCGCTTTCCGTCTGACTATAAGGAAAGCCATACCTGCAATGAACAGCAGACAGCCTGCTGTGCCGCATGCACAGCGCACAGAAAGAATTGGGGGTATCCACATGAAAAAGCTCGCACAGAGACTGCTCAGCTCCGTGACGGCGGCAGCACTGCTCTCCTCACTCGCAGTGTTCCCGGTCAGCGGCGGTGTACCGGTTTCCGCAGTCTCCACAGACTACCCGCCTGTCCTCATGAACATTGCCGCGAAGGACAATGCATCTGTCCTCACCGAAAACGGCAAATCGGACGGCTCCACGCTCTCCGCAAAGGCGCTCGGCAGCACGCTTGCACCGTCCTGGCGCTTTGACCGCGTCGGCGCGAACTCGACCGGCACCTTCTTCAAGCTCTGCAATGCCGAATCGGGCAGACTGCTCACGCCGCAGAGCTACAGCGTCAGATCCGGCAATGCCGTCATCATGTACGGCAGCGAATCGAAGGAATGCCAGCACTGGTATGTCGTGCCGGTCTCCAAGGATCATCTCGGCAACAATCTCTATTACAAGATCGTCAATTACAGCGATGCCTCTCTGGCGCTCACCCGCGGCGCAAACGGCATGACGCTCGAAAGCTATTCCGGCGCGGATTCCCAGCTCTGGCTGCTGAACCCCGACGGCGATCAGGGCTTCGCGGGCTACTGCTCCGATGACAATCCCTCCTCCGGCGGCGCCACAGTCAAGGCGGCGGATATCGGCGGTCTCTTCGGCGAAGTCGTCGAGGCAAAAAGCTTCTCGGAGCTCAAGAATTATGCGACCTCCACGACACCCTATACCATCGTTGTCACCGGCAATATCAGCGTGTCCAGTCTCACAAAGGACAGCTCCGGCAGATATTACTGCCCGGACGGCAGAATCTATGTCGAGGGACAGAAAACCATCGTCGGCAGCTATTCCAATCACACGCTGAACAATGTCGCGCTGCTCACCAACCGCAACAGCTCGACCTGCAACAATATCATTATCAAGAACTTTGACTTCCAGCATGCCGTCGACGCAAACGGCAACGACAATATCACCGTCTATTTCAGCGGCGGACAGAATCTCTGGCTCGATCACTGCACCTTCACAGGTCACTCTGACTACAACAAGGCATCGACCGGGCTCCCGGATTACGACAAGTTCTTCGCCTGCTGCTACAACGCCGATTACTGCACCGTCTCCGACTGCTCCTTCGGACTGCATGAGTACGGTCTGATCCTCGGCTACCCCGATGACACCGCAGAGATCCAGAAGCAGTATGACAATTTCCCGCGCATGTCGCTCGTCAGCAACAAGTTCTACAAGACCCTGACACGCGGTCCGGGACTGATGCGCTGGGGCTACTTCCACTCCCTCTGCAATTATGTCAACACCTTCAGCATGGCATACACCGTACACAGCGGCTGCGATATTTACGCAGAAAACTGTGTCTACGAAAACGGCGGCAATGTCATCTGCGACTGGAACTCCATCACCTACGCAGGCGCCTATGCAGAGAGCGGCTCGACCTTCTCCGGCTGCAACCGCACCGTGCAGGGGCAGGGCACTTCCTCGAATCCGAGCTACTCCAAGGCAAGCTCCTGGCGCCCGAATACCAATTACAGCTATATCAGCAAATCCGCAGCAGACGCAAAGAGCTATTGCTCCGCTTACAGCGGATGCCAAAGCCAGAGCAGCAAGATGAGCTATCTCCGCTTTGCAAACCCCGGCGTGCCGAGCGCGGGCTATAATGAAGCCCCGAACGGCGTTGTCGCCGAGAGCTTTGCAGACGGCACCGCATTCATGTTCAAAAATGTCAACAGCGGTCTCTTCATGGAGGTCAAGGACGGCAACGGCGCAAACGGTGAGAACATCCAGCAGTGGGGCGCTGCCGGATCCGGCAAAAACGGCGAGGGCGAATGGAATGTCTGGCGGCTCTATGCGGCTGAGACCGAGGGCTACTATTACATTTACTCCGCACTCGGCGACGGCAAAACCTATGCGCTCGATGTTGCCGGCAGAAAGGCAGATGACGGCACGAACATCGACCTCTATCAGCAGAACGGCGGCGACAACCAGCAGTTCAAGTTCGTCAAAAATGACGACGGCTCCTATAAGATCTACACGAAGATCTCCGGCGACGCATCTGTCATCGAGATCGAAAACGGCAGCGCGGAATCCGGCGCGAATGTCCAGCAGTGGACGATGAACGGCTACAACTGCCAGGACTGGGAGCTGATCCCTGCCGTGCTCCCGCTGAACGGCAGACTTGTCAAGGCGCTGAATGTCACCGACACCGAGCATGCCGCAAGCTACGGCATCCGCGATGACGCGCAGACCGTCTTCGGCGACCGCGACTTCACGATCACTGCGCTCCCGGCGGAGCTGAACGGCGCAGAGCGCATCATCACCGCATGCGACTCCAAGTATTATGACGGCGACCTCGCAGACTTCACCGCAGGCGCCGATATCACCGTCTCTGTGGCGCTCGACAGCCGCGTGCCGAATGTCCCGGCATGGCTCTCTGCCTATCAGAAGACGAATCTGACCGTGCAGACCTCGAATGAGCTGACAATGGAAGTCTATCAGGCAAACTTCTCCGCAGGCGATCATATCACGCTCGGCACAAACGGCGAGAGCGCCGGCGTTGTGAGCTACATGGTATTTGTCACGGAGCAACCCGAGGAAACCACGACAACAACAACCACCACAACTACCGCCACCGAAACCTCCACTACGACCACGACCACTGTGACAAATGTGACGGGCATCACCCCGCAGCATACTGTCTGGGGCGACGCAGACTGCAGCGGACTCTTTGAGCTCGCGGACTGCGTGCTGCTGGCGAAGGCGGCATCCGGCACAGACGGCACCGAGCTGACCGTCAGAGGCAGATCGAACAGCGATCTCTACGCAGACGGCACGATCGACAGCAACGATCTGCGCGTCATTCTCCAGCTCTGCGCCGGCATCTACGAGAATTCGCAAATGCCGATCACGCCGTGATCCGTCAGAGCGATACAGGCACAGAAAAGCCCGCGGTACTGTTTCCGTACCGCGGGCTGCTTTTGCGTTATGAGAAATCGGGGAGCTCGTCGAGCGTGATGACATATTCGCTCTGATAGGTCTTGCGCATGATGTCCGCTTCGGTATATGCGGAGGAATACTTGCCGTTTTCTGTGACAAAGCTGCCGCACCATGTACCGAACCACATCCATCTTGCATTCGATGCGACCACATTGTCGATATCGAACACCACGCCGTTTTCTGTGAGTGCAGTGATCTTATTTGTGCCCGGATATTCCAGCAGCTCCGCGAATTTCGCGTTCTGTGCGCCGTAGGAATGTGCATCTGCGTAGATATCCTCGCCGATCACATCGACGTATTCGTCGCCCGGATACCAGTCTGCCGCCTGTCCGTTCCAGACCCAGATCAGGTTGTTGCAGTGATAGACATTCGTGAACTGATCGTAGAGATATTTCCAGAACTGCTTGTACGGCTCAGCGCCCTTTGCGCCCCACCAGAACCAGCCGCCGGATGCTTCATGCAGCGGGCGCCAGAGGATCGGGATGCCAGCAGCGCCCATCTGATTGATGAGCTTTGCGATTGCGGCAATATCGGCGTCGATGAGCGCCTTGCCCTCGGGATCTTTGCCGTTCATCACAGCGGCAATGTCGAAGTCGGTGTTTGAGGTGGAGAAGCCCTGCCACCAGCGCGGATTGCCCGAAGCATCATTGCCGGATTTCAGATACTTGTCCGGCGCGTTCCAGTGCCAGCAGAAGGTAACGAGACCGCCTGCCTGATGGATCTTCATTGCCGTGTCCACGGAGAAGCCCTTTGCGCCGCGTGCTGCACGGGAGGGGGCATAGTCCATGAAATCGAGCCCGCAGATCGCCGGATATTTCCCCGTGACCTCATAGATCGACTTGAACTCCGGGCCGTCCATGCCGTAATCGCAGACCTGCCCGGCAAGCGTATATTTGCCGTAATTTTCGCAGAGATAATTGAACACCTTTTGTGTCGCTGCGTCTGCATTCGGATTGATGAGCTTATTTGACACATTGTAGACCGACTTGGAGATGCCCGCGTCTGACTCGATCCTGATCTTGTCCAGCAGGATCCACCCCCATGACTTGGAAACCGTGATCGTATGCTTGCCGGCAGTGAGCATCACGCCTTTGAGCGATGCATCGGTGTAGCCGTCGCTGCTGCTGTCAAAGCTGCCGACCGACTGCCCGTCCGCAGAGACATTGTTTGTCTTGCCGCCGCCGATGCCCTTTGCGGTGACGGTCAGCTGGTAGATGCCGTCTGCGGGGACATCGACCGTGAACGCGACAGTATCGGCGTTGTCTGCGAAATTGCCGACCGCCGCACCGCCGGATGCGCCGGAATCGTTCTGGATGCTGTTTGCACCGTTGACCTGTGCCTTTTCCGCTTCATACACCTGCGAGAAGCTCTCGGTGACAGGCGGCGTTTCTTCGGCCATGAGCAGGCGCTTCAGAAGCGTCAGGTCGGCGGCATTGATGCGCTTGTTTCCGTCAAGATCGGCTGCCGCTGCCTGTTCCTCGGTGAGCTCCGTCTCGCGCAGGAGATGCTGCATCAGACGCACGGCATCCGCGAGATTCACGCTGCTGTCGCCGTTCAGATCGCCGGTGAGGACAGAAGGCGTGATCTCCGCAGGCAGATTCTTGTAGACGGTCTCATACATCGTCTCTGCCCAGAGCTTGCGCATGGCCTCGTAGCCGTCAGAGCTCGGGTGGACACCGTCTGAGCTGAGCAGCGAGGGATTCGCCTTGAACATCGCATAGAAATCGGGACCGTGCAGGAGCTTGCTGCCGTACTCACTGTAAAGCTGCGAGACCTTCTTGTTGTATTCCGCGGTATATTTGCCCGCGCTCGGATCGGACGCATAGGGAATCGTCGGCAGGACAGGAACCTTGCCGAGCTTCAGCACTGCGTCGATCATGTATTTGGTATTCTGATAGTAGCTGTCGAGATTGCCGGGATTGTTCCAGCCGTCATTCGTGCCGTAGGCGATGCTGACATATTTCACGGGGCTGTCCTCCAGCCAGCCGTCGATCGCAGCCTTGCCGTGTGAGCTCAGAATGCCGCCGATGCCGCCGTTCTGCGCAACAGGATAATAGCGGGAATCGAGCCGGTTGATATAGGCTGCAAAGCTCGTGCCCCAGCTGTTGCCCATGCCGCCCGCGGTGATGGAATCGCCGAAGAAGACCCAGCTGTCCTGCACGCCGTTCGAGGCATCGTGGATGTCAAAATTGAACTTGATCTGATTGCCTTCAGCTTTCGTCACGCGGATGCGGATCCAGTTGTATCCTTCCGTCCTGACGAGGTGCTGCCGCGAGCTGAGTGTATTCCCGGAGACGGTCACAGCGGTCTCCCAGCCGTCGGACGGGAAGCTGCCGCCCGCTGCTTTATTGACCTCGATCACATAGTCGATCGGCTCCTCGCCCTTGTTGACATAGCCGCCGATGTTGTCATAGGTACTGTCATTGTACCACACAGCAATGACCTGTTTCCGCTGCGACGCGGGCACACCGGAGAGATCATAGGCAAGGTAATCCGGCGCATTCGACTGCCACGCCGTCCAGTAGGCGTCGTCGTTGCCGTTCGAGGCGGTGCCGCCGCCGGAGTAAGCCGGCACCTTGCGGCTGATGATCGGATTCGCAGATGCGCTCTGCTCTGCCGCAAAGGCAGTCATTGCCGCAGACTGCGGTGCGGATGCCGGCAGCACCGTGCCGCCCGCGGTAAGCATCAGGACTGCAAGCAGCCCGGCGATGGTTCTTTTCATGCGATTTTCCCCTTTTCGCCTATTGGCGTTTTTATTATCATACCATAATCCGCTGCAATTTGCAATGATGATTTGCACCAAAATCATGCAGAATTTGCGCAAGTGCGAAAAGTACAATCCGTAATGTTTTTGGGAGAAATAGGCATTGCGGTTTCCAAATGGGTCTGCTATAATCAAGCCAGAGGATAAATAGAAAGATGCCGGCGCGCAAAGACGCACTCCGCACCTCTGCCGGTAAAACCCAGGAAACAGATCAGGGGGTAATCGTATGAAAAAAATGAAGCGATCCTTCTCCGCGATGCTCGGGGCAGCAATGCTCCTCAGCAGCATCCCCGCCATGACCGCCTCCGCCGGGAATTTCTCCCGCGTCTCGGTGCACGACCCGTCGGTCGTGAAGCTCGAGGAGGGCGGCTACTACATCATCGGCTCCCATCTCGGCGCCGCACGCTCTGCCGATCTCCGGAACTGGCAGAATGCCGCGAACTCCGAGCTCGGATCGACCCGCACGACCTTCTTCCGCGACATCTACAAGGATCTCGCGATCCCGGAGAAATGGTCAAACACGACAGACGGCTACAATCTCGCAGGCAATATGTGGGCGCCGGATATTATCTACAATCCGAAGATGGGCAAATACTGCATGTATCTCTCTGTCAACGGACAGGTCTGGAACTCCTCGGTCGTGCTCTGCACCGCCGACAAGATCGACGGCCCCTATACCTATCAGGGTGCGATCGTCTATTCCGGCTTCACGAACGGCCGCACAAACAATGTGAACGACACCGATGTGCCGCGTGTGCTCGGGCAGAATCCCGACATCGGACGCTATCTCTCGAACGGCGCCTGGAACGCTTCCTACGGCACCAACGCCATCGACCCGGCAGTCTTCTATGATGAAAGCGGCAATCTGCATATGGTCTACGGCTCGTGGTTCGGCGGCATCTACATGCTGGAGCTCGACGAGCAGACAGGTCTCCGCGATTACAATGTAAAGTATGAGACAAAGGCAAATGTCTCCGATGCCTATATGGGCAAGAAGGTCGCAGGCGGCAACTATGTCTCCGGCGAGGGCCCGTATATCGAATATATGAAGGCACCGGGCTCCGACAAGGGCTACTACTATCTCTTTGTCTCCTACGGCTTCTTCAATTCCAACGGCGGCTACAACATGCGCGTGTTCCGCAGCGAAAACCCGACCGGTCCCTACACCGACCAAAACGGCAACAGCGCGGTCTTCCCGCGCGGCGGCGACAACATCGGCGGCACGACCGGCGAGCGTCTCATGAGCAATTATCAGTGGGCGTGCAATGACCGTCCGTTCAAGGCGCAGGGACACAACTCCGCGCTGATGGATTCCGACGGCAAGCTCTATGTTGTCTATCACACGAAGTTTGACGATGCCTACGGCTTCCATGAGGTGCGCGTGCATCAGCTCATCATGAACGAGGACGGCTGGATTACTGCGGCGCCGTATGAGTACGCGGGCGAATCGCTCGCGGAAAAGGGTCATGCCGCAGCGGCGGTCACCGGCGAATATGATTTCATCTTCCACACGCTGAATCAGCGCTTCGAGAATGAGAAATCCGCAGATGTCGAGAAGCCGAAGACGATCTCCCTGAACGCAGACGGCACTGTTTCCGGCGCTGTCACCGGCACATGGGTGATGCGCGGCGGCTCGCCGTATATGAGCATCACCTTCGGCGGCGTGACCTACAAGGGCGCATTCCTTGTGCAGGCGGACGAATCGCAGGCGATGACACAGCGCATGACCTTCACTGCAACCGGCAACAACACCTGCGTCTGGGGCAGCAGGAAGAAGGCATATGACCGCGCATCGGATGTTGTGAATCTCACGCCGGTCGAAAACGGAACCTATACCGTGCAGAATGTCAACAGCAATCTCTATCTTCACACGAACTTTGCGCAGAGCGCCGATCAGGACCGCACCGCGCAGAACTGGACCTTCACCCAGACCGGCGACGGCTGGTATACCATTCAGAACGCAGCGGGCAAGGCACTGACCGTTGCGGGCGGCAGCGCAGAGGACGGCGCAGACATCGTGCTCGCAGACCTCACGGGCGATACCGCGCAGAAGTTCCGCGTCGTGCAGGAGGGCGATGTATATGCGTTCCTGACGGCTGCTTCCGGCGGCGTGCGTGCGGCGGATGTTTACAATATCAGCACCGAGCCCGGCGCGAATATCTGCCAGTGGGAATACTGGGGCGGCGACGGACAGAAGTTCCGCCTGCTCCCGGCAGCGAAAATCAAAGGCGATGTCAATGCAGACGGCACTGCGGATCTCGCGGATGTGATCGCGCTTCACAAGTTCCTGATGACCGATGCGGCGACTGTCGCAGACCCGGAAGCTGCCGATATGACCGGCGACGGCAGACTGAATGCCGCAGATCTCACGCTCCTGAAGCGTCTGCTGATGCAGGCACAGGAGAGCCAAAGCGCAAAGCAGTTTGCCTCCCCTGCTGAGCTCATGCAGGCAGTGCGCAGCAATCTGATCCATGTTGAGCCGCAGTCCTCCACTGCGGAGAACCCCGGCGTAAAGTACGGCACCTACAAGCGCGAGACCATCTATTCCGATGTCTGCAAGCGCAATAAGAGCTTCCATGTGCTCCTCCCCGCAGGCTACACCCCCGAGAAGAAATATCCCGTGCTCTATGTGCTCCACGGCTACGGCGGCGATGAGTTCACGATGACGGAGATGGGCGATGCGTCCCTGCGCATCCGCTTCATCGTCGGCAATGCGATCGCGGCAGGCGAAGCAGAGGACATGATCGTTGTCTTCCCCGATGTCTACGCGAGCGCGACGCAGGACAAGTGCTCCGGCATGGATGCCGCCAACAACGCAGCCTACGACAACTTCATCAATCTGCTCGTGAAGGAGATCATGCCCTTCATGGAGAAGAACTATTCGATCAAGACGGGTCCCGAAAACACCGCGATCACCGGCGGCTCGATGGGCGGCAGAGAATCCTTGTATATCGGCTTCAAGCGCCCCGACCTCTTCGGCTACATCGGTGCGATGTGCCCGGCGCCCGGCGTGGCACCCGGTATGATCAGTGAAAACGATTTCCGCTTTGGCGGTCAGAAACCCTATCTGCTGATGATCACCGGCGGCACGGATGATACAGTGGTTTACAACACCCCCGGCACCTATCACGATCTGCTCGCGAAGAACGGCGTCGATCATGTCTGGCATCTGGTGCAGGGCGGCGACCATGTCGGCAGATCCATCCGTCCGCATATGTATACGTTCGTGCGCTATCTGTTCAAGGGCTGAACACAAAAACGCCTTCGGTCAGTGTTTTGAAACCGAAGGCGTTTTGCTTTTTTTAAGGGCAGGTTATTTCCTGAGCTTGCGCACAATGAAGATCACAAGGCATGCGCCGATGACCGCCAGGATCAGACCGGTGATCCAGCCGCCGCCGATGCCCAGGATATTGCCGATCAGGCCGCCGACAAAGCCGCCGACGATACCGAGGATCGCGTTCATCAGAAAGCTCTTTTCGCCGCTTTCCATGATCTTGCCTGCGATGAAGCCTGCCAGTGCGCCCAGTACGATTTCAACAATCAGTTTGATAAGCATGTTCTTACCTCCTATTCAGTAAAAGCGGATGTGCTTACTGCCATATTATAGCACAAGCGCCGGAAAAATGCAAGCGATTCCGGCAATTTGTTTCCGTTCGGTAACGATTCTGTGAAAAAATCATACTGTACCATTGCATTTTTCAGCGGAATATGGTATAATAGGTTTGTTTTCAGGCATCTGCCATACAGTCAGGAGGAATGAATAATGGAAAGCAGAATGCAGACGGTCGAATCGCGCAAGAACAAGCGCATTTCCATCGGCATCATCCCCGGGCATTACGCCACCAACCACTCGCATGTCAACTACTATGTTGATATGACCGCGATCAAGACGAGCTCCCGCATGGCAAAGGAAGCAGCGGGCGAGCTCAGCCGTGATTACGCAAATACCTTCATCGACACGATCATCTGCCTTGAGGGGACCGAGATCCTCGGCGCCTTCCTCGCAGATCAGCTCGCGCAGAGCGGCATCAATCAGGGCAAGGATATCAGCCTTGTCACGCCGGAGCTCAACGCGGTCAACCAGATGATCTTCCGCGACAACACGCAGAACAAGATCTGGAACAAGAAGGTGCTGCTGCTCATCAGCTCCGCCTCGACGGGCAAGAGCATCCTCCGCGCAATGGACTGCCTCCAGTATTACAGCGGTGATCTGGTCGGCACCGGCGCGATCTTCTCCGCAATCGAAGAGGTCGGCGGCATCCGCGTCAATGCACTCTTCACGGAGGACGATCTTCCGCACTATGACAACTATCCGGCAAACGAGTGCCCGATGTGCAAAAACGGCGTCAAGGTCGATGCACTGGTCAACAGCTTCGGCTACTCCAAGCTGTAAACTTCAAACAGCAAGAATCCCCCGATACGGTGTATCGGGGGATTCTTTGTTTATACATAATATCGGATTTCTTCCGCGAGCAGCTCTTCATACTGCCCGAGATTCTCCATGATCCTGCCGGTGCCTTCTGCCACGCAGTCCAGCGGATATTCCGCAACATAGACCGGCATGCCCGTCTCGCGGTTGATGAGCTTATCCATGCCGCGCAGCAAGGCGCTGCCGCCTGCAAGGGTGATGCCCTGCTCAAGGATGTCAGCAGAGAGCTCCGGGGGCGTGTCAGCCAATGTCTCGCGGATCGCCTCCAGCACCTTTCCGAGCGGCTCCGAAAGCGCCTCACGCACCTCCTCGGAATTGACGGTGATATTCTCCGGCAGGCCGTTCAGCAGATTTCTGCCGCGCAGCTCCATCGTGCTGACGGTTGTCTCCGGGAACGCAGAGCCGATGCCGATTTTCACAGCTTCTGCGGTGCGCTCACCGATCAGCAGATTGTATTTTCTGCGGACATAGTTCACGATTGCCATATCAAATGCGTCGCCTGCCGTGCGCACGGAGCGTGACGCCACGATGCCGCCCATCGAGATCACGGCGACCTCACTGGTGCCGCCGCCGATGTCCACGATCATCGTTCCGGCGGGCTCCATGATTTTGAGACCTGCGCCGAGGGCTGCCGCGATCGGCTCCAGCACGAGCTGTACGGGTCTGGCGCCCGCCTTCTCCGCAGCCTCCTTGACCGCACGCCGCTCAACGGCTGTGACGCCGGAGGGAATGCAGATCAGCACACGCGCACGCGAAAAGAGCGTGCCCTTCAGTGCCTTGCGGATCAGCTCCTGCAGCATGGTCGCGGCAATATCAAAATCTGCGATGACGCCGTCCTTCAGCGGGTGTACGGCGATCATGGAGCCCGGCGTTCTGCCGATGATCTCCTTCGCTTCCTTGCCGACAGAGCTTGCCTGATCGGTGCGGGTATTCACGGCAACAACGGAGGGCTCTCTGAGGACAATGCCCTTGCCGCGTACATATATCAGGGTATTGGCGGTACCCAGATCAATGCCGATTTGTCTGGTAAACATTTGCTGCTCCTTTATCTGTATGTGTTCTGCTTTTTCTGTTTCCGCTCAATCTCATGAGCAATTCTATTATATCATATTCTATCGAAAAGTGCAATGGGTGCGGGATATAAATTTTGCAGGACAAACTGCCCGGGCACCCCGTTATTTCTGCGTCACGTCGATCACGACATATTCCGAGATTGTGCCGGTCTTGAAGGGAATCGCCCAGCCGGAGATGCCGGATGTCACGATAAATGTCGTGTCATCGCGTGTTTCTGTGCCGTAGATGCGGTCATTCGCACCCATCAGCAAGCCGATCTGCCCGGCGGGGAAGATATGTCCGCCGTGCGTGTGACCCGAGAGCACGAGATCCGCGTGCGCCGCCGCTTCATTTGCGTAGTCATTCGGCTGGTGGTCGAGCACAATCTGATACTGCGCATCATCCATCTGCGCACGGAGATCCGCCATTGCAGCGCGGTCAGGATTCGATTTATCCTGCCGCCCGATCAGCCGGACACAGCCGCCGATCACTGCGCTCTCATCCTCCAGGATCGTGACATTGTTTTTCGTGAGCGCGTCCCTGAGCTCATCCGATGTAAAATTGCGGTACCGGTAATAGCCCTTGTCGTGATTGCCGAAAACGAAGAACACGCCGTATTTTGTGCTGAGATCGCCGAGTGCATCTGCGGCGCGGAGCATGTCCGACTTCTCGGTGTCGTCATCGACAAAATCGCCGACAATGACAACTGCATCCGGCTCCGTCTTCCGGAGCTTCTCCATCTCACGCGCAAAATCCTCGCCGGTGAGCGTGATGCTGAGGTGCGAGTCTGCGACCATGCCGATGCGCAGCTTGCCGTCCGGGAGCGGCTTCGCGGTCTCAAGCTGATAATCGGTCTCATAGACATGATGTGCAAGAAACCAGCCCGCACAGAGCACAGCCGCCGTGAGCACGATCGCCGCAGCGCCCTCATAATTGCGCGTGCGTTCCTTTTTTGCGCATTTGCGGATGATCCACGCGATGAAATCGCAGAACACCCAGATGATGAACAGGTGCAGCAGCGCGACGATCACTGCGAACACATTGACGAAATAAAAGCAGCCGACCGCCAGCAGGGGGATGAGGCAGACAAGCCATGAGAGCAGCTTATGCTTCTCTGCGAGCTTTCGGATAAACGAGAAACGGCGGATCCGCGTCAGCAGATAGACAATGCCGCCGACCGAGAGCACGATCAGCACAATAAATAACACAAGCCACATCAATTCGGATTCCTCCTATAAAAACTGCGGAAATGCGTGTATGCGACATTTCCGCAGCTGCCATTTCTATTCTTCCTCCTCCGCAAAGGTCGCGGTGACGTTGACCTGCGGCGTGGGGCTGACCCAGACACCGCTGACGGTATCGGGGAGCGTGACGGTGATTCCGAGCGAATAGGTGCCTTCGTCGGAAATGGAAGCGTTGAAGAGGTTGACCGTTGCCTGAAGATCATCCGTACTGATCTGCATGACCTCCTCGGTCGTTCCGATGAGCGTGATGCTCGTTCTGCCGGACTGGATCTCGTAGTTGAAATTGGAAGCACCGTTGATCAGTCCGATGGAACTGTTTGGAATCCACCGCTGCACGGCGACCAGATCGGAGTCATTCAGCGAAACGGAGACCGTGTCAATATTGGAGGTGTTGGTGAAGCCCTCATCCAGTGTCACAGCTTTTTCGATGGGCTTCATGTTGGTCGAGAGCGACGAAAGCGGAATCTCATCAATGTTCAACGCGGGCAGATCAGCGAGCTGCGCATATTTGTCGGGGTCATCCGTCTCGACGGTGATCACGAGATTGTCGTCCCCGTAGCCCGGCAGGGAATATTCCTTGTCGGAGATGAGCCGGAGCCGGCTCATCACGGAATCGGTATCGAAGCCGCTCGGGGGATTGGCGATGCCGACCGTGAGCGGGAGCTTGTGCTTATAGAGCACAGGCACCTTGACGGAGAACCGGGTCGCGCCGATCTGGAATGCGGTATCGGAGATCGCATTGCCGTCAGCGCTGATGAGCGTGATATCGGTGACATCGGTATAGTACTTCGTCTTGCTGATGCTTTCCCTATCACTGAGATTCACGCGGATATGGTCGATGAGCTGAAGCTGCGAGGTCGGACCGTAGATAGAGACAGTCGAGGGCTCGCAGACGATGTCCTCCTCATTGATGATGACTTCTTCGTTGGAGCCGGAGATATTTGCATGCGACACATCGGTGACATTGAATTCCCGCGTTTCAAAGCGGTCCATCGTGAGCTCAATGCTGCCGGTCGAGAGCGAGACGGAATTGCCGAGCGCTGTCCCGCCGACCGTGCGGAGACGGATCGGGAAGGTCTGCGTGCCGACCGTGTCCGTGATGTTGCTGTAATCGACATAGGCGACCAGCTCAGACTTATTGAGGCCGCCGATGTCGGTACGGTTTCCGGCGACGGTCGCATTGACCGTAAGCTCCTTTTCGGGGGGATCAAGCACGCTCAGCCCGAGCTCCTCGGCTTTGGTGCCGGCGGTGTCGAGCGTCACGGGAATATTACTGAAGGATTTGGAATATTCCGTCGAGATCGACGAGGCGATATATGCCCATGCAAAGAGCGCAATCAGGAACGAGACAATCAGCAGCAGCACATTTTTCGTCGAGAGCTTCCGAAGCCATGTGCGCACTGCGGAAAACGATTTGTTTTTTTCCATCAGGCACCCTCCTTATCCTTCGGCTGCTCTGTCTGCTGCGCAGGAGAAGCCTTCCTGCCGAGCTGGAGACGGCGCAGGAACGGCAGCTTGACGGTCTTGTTGCGCCAGGAGTCACGCTCCTGCGGGATCAGCGTGCTGCGGAGCAGTTCCTCAAGCGTTTTCTTTGTATAGTTGCGGGTGATGACGCCGTTCTGTGCGACGGAGATCTGCCCGGTTTCCTCGGAAACGACGATGACAAGCGCATCGGAATTCTCGCTCATGCCGATGGCAGCGCGGTGCCGCGAGCCGAGGTGCTTGTCGATGAGCTCCTCCTTCTGCGGCTTCGGCAGGAAGCAGGCTGCCGCCCAGATGATGCCGTCGCGCATAATGACCGCGCCGTCGTGCAGCGGGGTCTTGGGGTAGAAGATGTTGCCGAAGAGCTCGACGGTCGGCTCTGCCTTCATGACAGTGCCGTTCAGAATCTGCTCGCCGAGCTTGGTGCCGCGCTCAATGACGATCAGCGCGCCGGTGCAGGTCGCGGAGAGCTGTGCAGCCGATTCGCAGATCGCGGGGATCGCCTTCTCCCAGCGCTGCACGACATCCTCGCTCTCGCCGATGGTGAACCGGGAGAGCCGCAGGGTCGTCTGACCGAAGCGCTCCAGCGCACGGCGGAGCTCCGGCTGGAAGAGCACGATGACGGCAACAAGGCCCGCGCTCATGACCTTGACAATAATGAAGCGGATCGCCTTGAGCCCGACGAAATCGCTGATGAAGAACACGGCGACCAGCAAAATGATGCCCTTGAGGAGCTGACCGGCTCTTGTTTCGCGGACGAGCTTTAAGACGAGATATACGATGTAAGTGAGCAGCAGGATATCGACCACATCAACGATGCCGATCGACTGGATGACGTTCATCAGCGACTGCCACGCATTTCGGATCAGGTCGAAAAACATATCCCGCACTCCTTTCATATTTACGTTCCTATCCAAAATAATAGTATATCACATTTCCGCCCGGATTTCAACTGTTCACACGAAATTTGGGCGTTTTCTATCATTATGGCAATATATATTTGTGCGATTTGGCAAGCGTATGCGCGAAGACAAAAAAACGCCCGCTGTATAAGGCATACAGCGGGCGTTCTCAGTGCATATCGTATCGCTTCAGCGATTAGCCGAGCTCTGCGAAATACTTGATGGTGCGGACCATCTGGCTGGTGTAGGAGTTCTCGTTGTCGTACCAGGACACAACCTGAACCTCGTAGAGATCGTCAGCGATCTGAGCGACCATGGTCTGGGTTGCATCGAACAGAGAACCGTAGGTCATGCCGATGACATCGGAGGAAACGATCGGATCCTCGTTGTAGCCGAAGGAAGCGGAGTTTGCAGCAGCCTTCATTGCAGCATTGATGCCTTCCTTGGTCAGGCCGGCCTTCTTGACAACAGCGGTCAGGATGGTGGTGGAGCCGGTCGGAACAGGCACGCGCTGTGCAGAGCCGATGAGCTTGCCGTTCAGCTCAGGGATGACCAGGCCGATTGCCTTTGCAGCACCGGTGGAGTTCGGAACGATGTTTGCAGCGCCTGCGCGTGCACGGCGGAGGTCACCCTTGCGGTGCGGACCGTCGAGGATCATCTGGTCGCCGGTGTAAGCGTGAATGGTGCTCATGATACCGGACTGGATCGGAGCGTAGTCATTCAGAGCCTTTGCCATCGGAGCGAGGCAGTTGGTGGTGCAGGAAGCTGCGGAGATGATGGTATCAGCAGCAGTCAGGGTGTTCTCGTTGACGGAGAAGACGATGGTCGGGAGATCGTTGCCTGCCGGAGCAGAGATAACGACCTTCTTTGCGCCTGCGTCGATGTGAGCCTGGGACTTCTCCTTGGAGCAGTAGAAGCCGGTGCACTCGAGAACGACATCAATGCCGAGCTCGCCCCACGGAAGATCCTTTGCATCCTTCTCAGCATAGATCTTCAGGGTCTTGCCGTCCACAGTGATGGTGCCTGCCTCGTCATCAGCGGAAACAGTGTGCTTGTTCTCGCCGATCACGCCGCAGTAGCCCTTCTGCGCGGTGTCGTACTTCAGCAGGTGTGCGAGCATGGAAGGCTTGGTCAGATCGTTGATTGCAACGACCTCGTAGCCCTCAGCGCCGAACATCTGACGGAATGCCAGACGACCGATGCGGCCGAAACCATTGATAGCAACTTTAACAGACATGGGAATTACCTCCTAAATTTTGATACTTCTATTTTACACCATTTTTTCTCAAATTGCAAGCACTTTGACAAAAAAATAACGGATTCTTTCTATCTCTGGTTGATTTTGTTGACTATGTATAATGTTGCAGGTGTATTCTTGTGCAATTTTCCAAAACTATGCGAAAAGGGTCGCGATTCGTCCCGCCATCGTGTATAATATGTGTAATAAACATCAAAATGGCTGCACAACAGGAGGTGAGGACAGGATGAAGGATGAAACCAGACGTGCACTGGCGCTGCTTTACGGCAGCACGGAAGAGCCGGTCTGCGCGGTCGGGGAAGATCTCTCGCTGCTCTGGTGCAAAGACGGCCGTGCGGCGGAGCTCGTCATGCTGCTCGGCGCGGAGCTCGGCGGCGCCGATTCCGGCAGAACGCTCCTGCTCCCGCCCGATGACTCCTACCTGCTGCGAACCGCAGTGCCGCCTGTGCGCGTTCAGATCCAGCAGCTCTCCGAGGACGGCACGCCCTATTATCTGCTGCGGTTCCTCCCCTGCCCGCTGCACCGCAGTCTCGATCCCGCAGAGATCCGCGCACTGCTTGCAGCGAAAGCCTCCGCGGATTCGCAGAGCATCCTGTCGCTGCTGCAATACGGCAGAAAGATGCAGAAAAGCGTTCGCCCGGAGAGTGCCGAGGCCGGTCTGATCGGCAGTCTTGTGCTGGAGCCGTGCTATGCGATGCTGAACCGTTCTGCGCGCATCAACGAGCTGGTATGGTATGAGCGGCTGCGGAGTGAGAAGCCCGCCGCGCTCTTTGCGGCTGCCGATCTCAGTGCGGTCGTCACACAGTTTGCCGCAGAGCTGGGAGAGGCTGCAAAGGAAGCCGTACAGATCACGGCAGATGACCTGGAGCCCGGGCTCTCTGTGCTTGCAGAGCCGCGCAGGCTGCATTTTGCCATGCTGCTGCTCTTCCTGCAAATGCAGGAGCAGATCGCCGGTGCATCCGTGCTTACCGTCCGAACAGAGCGCACGGAATCAGACGGCGCCTGCCTCACGATGCATCTCTCTGCCGCAGATGCGCCGCCCGCACGAGAAATCCCGTTCCGCACACGCGTGATCCGCGACGGCACGCTGCTCGCAGATGACGCACTGCTCGAACGCTTCTGCGCTGCATTCGGCACATCGTACACCCTCGGCAAGCAGAAAAACGGCTGTATCGCCCGCCTGATCTTCCCGCCGTTCACCGGGGATGCGCCGTATCTGGAGCTGCACGCTTCCGTGCTTCGTTATGCCGGAAGCCGCAATTCCCTCGCGCATGTCCTGCTCTCGGAGCTGATTTCCGCACGCTTCTTCTGAGCCGGATTGTACGCGTTTTTGGCAGATTGCACGAAAGCCGCACAGTCGTTTTGGTGGCTTTGCTCTTCACAATTTGTTCATTTTCTCTTGACAATTTTCTGCGATTATGGTATACTGAGAGTGGTATATTGAGCATTTGGTTTATCTGATGCCAATCCCGCTTCGCTGTAAGCAGAAAAGGAGCTGTGATTGATTATGAATACAAGCAAACAGCAGGAAAAGCGCAGCACACTGCGCGGTTTTACCCTGATCGAAATGGTCATTGTCCTTGCGATCATCGCAATTCTTCTGACGGTCTTTGTCCCGGCAATCACCGGCTACATGACCCGAAGCCGCCTCAACGCCGCAAACAGCAATGCAAAGGTGCTCTTTAATTCCGCACAGACCATCTGCCAGGAATTCGAGTTCACCGATCGCTCTGCGGCTGAATCTGCGCTCTACGGCGCAAACAGCACCGGCCGGCTCATCATCTACTCTCCGGAGTTCAGCAGCGCGATGACCGTCACGCCGTTCAATGCTGATTTCGGAACCGACACAACCCAGCCGGGTGCACGGCTCAATCAGGATACCTCATCTTCCTTCCGCGGCCGCCTCGGCAGACTCTTCCTGGAGAACAATGAAATCTGCTGGCTGCTGGTCATTCAGGATTATCAGGTGCGTGCAGCATTCTGCGCAACCACCGCCTCAACGGATTACATCGGTGCATATCCGACAAAATTTGTCGAGCGTGAGGGGCTTGGCGAGGATGAGACGCTCGGCTCGATCAGCGATACCACGGTTGCCACGAATCTGACAGCGCTGGAAAGCTATATCAGCAGCGCATGGAACACAACCTTCAGCTTCACCTGACCGTAAACTGAATGCAAAAGACCGGAGCCGCACAGCTTCGGTCTTTTTTTGCATATCATGTTGACATTCCGCAGCAAATGTGATACAATTATATTGCAGATGTGAAATATCTTGCATCCATATTCCGAGGGGGTATTGATATGAAAACACAGCATGTCTTTTCGGCAATCACTGCTGCTGCCCTGACTGCGGCAGGCTTTGCGGGCGGTGCGCTCCCTGCGCAGACCGGCGCCGCGGAAAATCATGTCACGGTCATGTGCATCGGCGACTCCATCACCGACGGCTACGGAACCGCCGGCTCATATCGGAAGTTTCTCTATCACGGACTCACGGAAAACGGTTACAGCGTCGAGATGACCGGCGATTCCGGTGAGAACGGCTCATATTTCTCGACCTATACCGATGCGGACGGTGTAAGCTTTCAGTATGACGACGATCATTCCGGGCACAGCGGTTACAGCATCCTGAGCTACAACGGCAGATCCGGCATCTATGAGCAGATCAAAAGCTCTGACTGCCTTGCGAAATATCAGCCGGATATCGTGATCCTCCAGATCGGCACGAACGACGCCATCGACAATCACGAGCTCAGCACGGCGGGAGAACGGCTGGAGGTGCTCATCCGCTATATCCTCGGGGAGCTGCCCGACGGCGCACAGCTTTTTGTCACGGAGATTCCGGATGTGCAGCCGAACCGCAGCGATGTATACACCTGGTTCAACGGCTACCGCTACTCCGAAACATGGGAGGAGCGCTCCGACGCGGAAACGGCGGCGCTGGTCAAGGCTGGGTTTGACCTTTACAATCAGAAGCTGACGGAGAATGTCAGCAAGCTGATGCAGGAGTTTGACAACATCTCCCTCTGCCATGTGAACAGTACGCTCACGGATCTGGATGCGCAGCTGAAAGACGGTGTGCATCCGAATGACGCGGGCTATGCACGCATGGGCGCCTACTGGACAGAACAGCTGACGCAGTATCTGAGCGGTGCCGTGCAGCAGACAGATGCGACAACGTCCACAACGACTACGACCTCGACAACGTCCACAACCACTACGACCTCGACAACGTCCACAACCACTACGACCTCGACAACCACCACAACCACTACAACGTCCACAACCACCGTGACAAATGTAACGGGGCACACGCCGCTGCTGCCTGTCACGGGCGATGTGGACGGAGACGCCGCTGCGGCGCTCGCAGATGCAGTGCTGCTGCAAAAATTCCTGGTCGGCAAGGGGACGCTCACGGATGCGCAGATGATCGCTGCTGACCTTGACAGCAATATGCATATCAACGCAAAGGATCTGACGCTGCTGAAACGGCTCCTGATGAAGTGAACGGATCAAATCCGCGCAGCGCTGTGTGCATGCTGGCAGCCTGACAGAGAAACCGCTTTTCCAAGAAATACAGCCCGCTGAATCAAACGCAGCGGGCTGTTCCTGTTTTCATTGATCAGAGTGTCGCAAGATATGCCATGAAGTTCTGCTTGTTTTCGAGCGCAGTCGTAGTCGGTCTGCCGAGATCTTCACGCGCACCGATGGCACACTTCACCTCGATCAGAGACAGCTCATTTCTGCCCTTTGCCGCCGCAAGCTCGCGGTCGAGATCGGCGAATTGATCGACGCAGACTGCATTCGGATAGCCGCACGCCTTTGCAATGCCGACCAGATCAATCTGCGCCGCAACGGTCGGCATGCCGCCGACAGTCTCATGTGCGCCGTTGTTGATGACCACATGCACAAGGTTCTTCGGCTTGTTTGCACCGAGCACCGCCATCGCACCCATGTGCATCAGCACCGCACCGTCGCCGTCCACGCACCAGATTCTCTGCTCCGGCTTGTTGATCGCGATGCCGAGTGCAATCGAAGAAGTGTGACCCATCGAGCCGACTGTCAGGAAGTCATACTTGTGGCTCTGACCGTTTGCGGCACGGGTTTCAAACAGCTCACGGCTCGGCTTGCCGGTCGTGGAGACGATCGGATCCTCCCCTGCTGCCTTGACAATATGCTGAATGATCTCCTCACGGATCAGCTTGTTGCTGTTCTTGTATTCGACCTCCGGTGCGTTGGTCAGTGCGCCCTTGCGGACAACAAATGCGACCTGTTTGCCGGCAGCGAGCACCTTGCGGAAATCTTCCATGACAGCTCTGAGCTCGTCCTCGGTCGTATCCTTGCCGATGATAAAGGTCTTGATGTCCATATCTTCGAGCAGCCTGACCGTGACCTCGCCCTGATAGATGTGCTGCGGCTCATCGTGAACGCCCGGCTCACCGCGCCAGCCGACGATGAAGATCATCGGGATTGCGTAGACCTTGTCATTCAGCAGCGAGGCGACCGGATTGATGATGTTGCCCTCGCCGGAGTTCTGCATATAGACAACCGGAACCTTGCCGGTAGCCAGATGATAGCCCGCAGCGAGAGCGGTGCAGTTGCCTTCGTTTGCCGCGATGATATGATGATTCTGATCAATCCCGTAGGTATCCATCAGGTAGTTGCAGAGCGCTTTGAGCTGCGAATCCGGCACACCGGTATAGAAATCCGCGCCGATGATCTGAACAAGACTTCCAACTTTCATTTTTCTTACTCCTGTCTCAAAATCTGCTTATAAAGGCTTTCAATGGTCTCCGCGGTCAGCTTGACCGGATGATTCTTCAGACGGTCCGGATTGACCGAAATCTTGAGCGTGTCGATATCCTCCGGCGACCTGACCTCCGGTACCGGCAATTCGAGCGAATCGACGAGCGCTGCAAAACATTCTGCGAGCGCCTCCGGCTTGCAGCCGAATGCCGCCGCGATTTTGCCGAGCACCTGCTTCAGATGCTGCTCGCCGCGCGGATCAATACATGCCTCCGGATGCTGCATCATAAAGGGAATCAGTGCTTTGTCGCAGAGCGCCGCCGCGTGGCCGTGCGCAATGCCGTAAAGGCTCGTCAGCTTGTAGCACATTGCATGCCCTGCCGTTGTCTGCGTGATATTGATTGCCTTGCCCGCAATGTTCGCGGCTTTCAGCATTTTTTCGTTGCCTGCTTCCTCGTTGGCAAGATAGCTTGCCTTGTTCGCAACGATCATTTCAATCGCCTGCTGCGAATAACCCATGCTCTCCGCATTGGAGTTGACCGACCAGAAGGACTCAATCGCATGACAGAGCGCATCCATCATGGTCGCCTTCTTCTGATACACCGGCAGGGTTTTGAGGGCACTTGCATCAAACAGAACCGTGGACGGAATGCAGCTGTAATCGGTGACGGACTGCTTTGCGCCGTTGTAGTAAATGACGGCGTAGCGGGTCGCCTCGCTGCCGGTGCCCGCGGTTGTCGGGACAGCAAGCAGCGGCACATCATTCGGCACGATCTGCTGTTTGAGATAGTTTTCGCTGCTGTCCATATTGGAATACAGCTTGATGCACTTTGCAACGTCGATGGCGCTGCCGCCGCCGACTGCTGCGATCAGACCGCAGCCATTTTCATGAAAGATCTCCACGCCTTTGACCACCGATTCATACAGCGGATTCGGCTGGAAATCAGAGAACCTGACAACGCGGATGCCCCTGCGTGCTTCGAGTGTCTCAAAGTAATCCCTGATGCGCAGGAACCCAAAGGCGCTGTCACATACAAGCAAGATGCTTTCTGCGCCGGACTGAACGAAATATTCGTCCAGTTCGGCGTAATCCGCACTTGCAGTCAGAATCTGCTGCATATTACACTTCCTCCGGGATCAGACGGATAATATCCTTGAACGGCATGCAGATGTCATCGCATTCCTTTGCGCGGTGATGCTCCAGGATCATCTTTGCGGCGTTCTGCATGGCCGGGAAGCCGGTTCTGGTCAGCTGGTTCGCATAGATCACGACATTGACGCCGCGCGCCTTGAATTCCTCCTCGGTGACCATGTTGAACGAGGTCGGGACGACAACGATCGGCGTGGTCGGATCCTGTGCGCGGAACTTCTCAACGAACTCGAAGATCTCTGCCGGATCCTTCTTTCTGGAGTGAATCATGATCGCGTCTGCGCCTGCACCTGCGAATGCAAATGCACGCTCCAGCGCATCCTCCATGCCCTGCTCGAGAATGAGACTCTCAATTCTTGCGCAGATCATAAAGTCCTTCGTCTTCTGCGCCTTCTTGCCTGCCCGGATCTTCTCGCAGAAATCCGGGATCGCAGCCTGTGTCTGCTGCACCTCGGTGCCGAACAGGCTGTTCTTCTTCAGACCCGTCTTATCCTCGATGATGACCATTGAAACGCCCATGCGCTCGAGGGTACGGACCGTGTAAACAAAGTGCTCGGTCAGCCCGCCGGTGTCTCCGTCGAAGATGATCGGCTTGGTGGTGACTTCCATGATATCGTCAATCGTGCGGAAACGGGATGTCATATCGACCAGCTCGATATCCGGCTTGCCCTTTGCGGTGGAATCGCAGAGGGAGGAAATCCACATGGCATCGAACTGTCTTGCGCCGCCGTCCTGATAGACCACGGTGTTCTCCGCGATCAGGCCGGTCAGACCGCTGTGTGCCTCGATCGCAGTGATCGTGCCCTTCATGGCGATTGCCTTCTTAAGTCTTGCTCTGCGGATGTCAGGCATCGACATATCTGCTCTGGCGCGGTTCTCGAGCTCCTGATACTTCTCATCCTTGGAATACGGGAACTCGACGAGTTTGCCGCCGTAGGACGCGAGAATCGAGGTAACCTCATCGCGGATGACCTTCTGGAAGCCGGTCTGCCAGTCATCGCCGTGGACAACGAAATCCGGGCGGTAGGCTTCGAGGTTCTCCTTATAGCTCAGCTCCTTCTGCTCCACGACCTTCCAGACGCCTGCAATGTTCTCAAACATCGCCTTGCGCTCTGCGAAGGGCAGCAGCGGGAAACGCTTGTAGCTGCAGACTGCCTCATCGGAGAGCACACCGATGATCAGCTTGCCGAGGCGCTTCGCCTTCTTGATGATCGCGATATGCCCGCTGTGGATCATGTCCGTTGCAAAGCACATGTAAACGGTGCGGTTCTCGATCTCTCTGAGCTTTGCGGAGACAACCGCCAGATCCTCGGGATTGTCGATCTCTGCGCAGAGCATGTCCTGCACATCGAGTGCCGCGATATTCTTATCAGCAATCTCGTTGAGTGCGTTTTCCGCATAGCACTTTCTCTTTGCCTCCTCGCCGGATTCGCAGAATGCGATGATGCCGGAGAGCCACTTGTTCCAGTCCTCCTTGAGGAGCTTGTAGAGCGGCTGTGCCGCCATTGCCTCATTGAAGAACTCGATGCCGACCTTCTGCACCCTGCCCTCTGCAATGACCGCCTTGAAATCCTTTTCCGGCAGATCAAGCGTCGAGCTGACGGTCATGCAGCTTGTCTCAGAAGCGATGACCTGATCGAACACGGTGTTCTCGAAAACGAGGTCGCCGTGCATCAGGATGATATCCTCATCCTTCAGATAATCGCGGGCACAGTAGATCGAATAGATGTAGTTGGTCTTGTCGTAGACAGGATTCTTCACAAAGGTGATATGCAGCGGAAGATCAAGGCTGTTACAATAGCTGACCAGCACGCCGTCGAATGCGCCTGTCGTCATGATGACCTCGGTGATGCCCGCTTCGGCAAGCATCGTGAGCTGTCTGCTCAGGATCGTCTCCCGGGCAGAGATCTCTGTCATACATTTCGGATGCTCACTTGTCAGAACACCCATCCGGGAGCCAAGCCCGGAGTTCAGGATCAACGCTTTCATTGTATCGTTCCTTTCCATTATTGGTATTTGGTTCCGTAATGCTCACTGCAATACGTCTTGTAATCCACATCCGGCTCAAAGAAGAAATCATGCCACTGCCCGCGCTGCTCCACCGGCGGGAATTTCATGAAATCCCCGTAAAGCACGCGCAGAACATGCTTATATCCGCTCGGCACAGGGACACTGATATGCTCAAACGGCAGATAGACCGTATCCTGGAACGCATCCTTGCGGAAGTGGTTATGCGCATAGGCATACGGCCAGAAGACGACGATGCCGACCTCCGAGGCATCCGCCCATTTCCGCTTCATTGCGATGCGGTTGACCTTCTGATAGGTCTTGCGGTGATTGAAGGGGATGATCCCCGACCGCAGAACCTTCGAGATGATGCGGGTGATGAGCCGCGGGTTGATATTGAACATATACGCATGCGCCATCAGGTTCCGGACCCGCACATTGTAGGAATTCACCATTTGCAGATTTTTGTTCGGATGCAGACCGTCCAGCGGATAAATATCCATATAGATGCCGTTGTTGCACTTGTTATACTTGGAAACAAGGATGCCGGTCGTATTGCTGTTTCTGAGGCGTGCAAAGGCGCTGTAATAATCATCGTCGTTCATCGTTGTCTGCAAAAAGAACGGTGCGCCGAATTCACTCTGCGGCAGCTTCAGCAGCTTGTTGTAATCCTCACGCGGCATCCAGACATCCACGTCATCATCCCACGGAATGAAGCCGTGATGCCGGACTGCGCCCAGCATCGTGCCGAAGCCCGCCCAGTAACGCAGACCGTGCTTGCGGCAGACCTCGTCAAACTTGCGGAGCAGGTCGATCTCGATCGCCCAGATCTTCTTTGCCTCCGCAGTCACTTCATATTCGTCCCGCACCTCGGGCTTCAGAAAATCAGCATCCACAATGCCCTGCGCCACGATTCTCTCGGTTTCAGTCATAATGATTTCCTGTCCTCCTATTTCTGTTTTTGAAGCATCCTGCGCAGCTTTTTGCGCAGGAACGCCTTGACTCTCTGCATGAACGGCTTTCTGCCGTATTTCCTCGCAATGTCCGCAAACGGCATCCGATAAAAGTCCTCCCAGAATGCTGTGCGGTTTGCGGGTGCGGGAAAGGGCGCGATCAGCGGCGGCTGCAAGCTGTCCTGCAGCTTTGTCTGCACGCAAGCCAGTGCATCCCGGACCCGGTCAAAACACTGCTGTCCCGCTTCTGTATTGATCAGCACCAGCGAAACGCCCTTGTTGTCGCTGAAACCCGGCGCTGCCTTTTCAATCCCCCAGTAATCCGCAATGGAAATATCGCCGGGATGCAGGGTGGATTTATAGGGACAATGATAACAGCAGGGGCGCAGGATGCTGTGCGAATAAAACATCGTCTTGAAGATCTGACTGTCCGTTTCCGTGCCGTCCTCAAAGCAGATCGTCTCCACATGTGCGCGCCAGCCAAAGCGCTGCTTGTTGCGGAAATCCACGGCCGTCACGCGGCTGCCGTGCTGTTCCGTCTGCCATGCAAGATACCTGCGCCAGACCAGCGGGCTCGGGACTCCGTGGCAGACGATATCCACACAAAAAAGATTGCTGTCCGGCTTTCCGAGAAAGCTGCGCAGCCCGGCAACCTGACAGGAGGTGCCGCTGAACAGCACCTTTTTCCCTGCGCGGAGATCTGCCTGCACCTGCCGGAAGCAGTCCAGCAGATCACTCTGGATATACTTGGAGCCGCGCATCCGGTCGCGCCCGGCTGCGTCCTCTGCGCGGACATGCACCGCACGGAAATCCTCCGTCAGCACACAGCCGTAGACTGCCCCGCCCTCTGACAGAAACAGATCGGAGAGCGCCGTGAAGATGCCGCCGGAGCGGGACGCTGCACGGATCGCTTCGTCCTTATGCCTGACGGCATAGACCGCAGGCTCATGATCGGGTTTGCCGCCCTCTGCGCGCTTCTGCTGATCGGGCTTGAATGCACAGACCTTCGTACATTTTCCGCAGCCGATGCACAGCGCGGCGTCCACCTCCGGGTAGAGGAAGCCCTCTGCATCCGGCGTCATGCGGATCGCTTTGACCGGGCATGCCGATTCACAGGCTGTGCAGCCGCAGCACTGCTCCCGCGAAGCATAGAGCTCCGGCAGCGGCTTTTCGGACTGCCGCTCCGCTGTGCGGCAGTAACGGGTCGATGTATGCGGCGTATACTGTTCCGGCATCGGTTCTCACTCCCTTGCGTTTCGGATTCATTCGGGCTTTATGCGCGTTTCAGCATCTTTGCCGCTTTTTTCCAGCATGTCTTGATCAGCGGCTGATTCAGGATGACAAATGCAGTCACGCCAATGACCGCATTGAGCAGGTTGAGATAGGTGTTCTGGAAGAAGCAGAGGGTACATTCCGCAACCAGCAGCGCGATCACGATGAGAATGTGCAGCGGCTGATAGCGGATTTCGACCAGCTTTCTGACATGGAACATGCGATAGACATAAAGCAGGATATAGCTCACCAGCGTAGAAATGGATGCTGCATAGATGCCGATGAACTTGATTGCTGCAAGATTGATCACCAGGTTGCAGATTGCCGCCACAACGGTCGTGACGCCGACGCTCTTCGTGTCCATGTAGGCAACATAAATGCCGCCCAGAAACGCACACATGCTGAAGAAGAACATCGCGAGGAACAAAATCGGGATATGCGGGTAGGATTCTGAGTAGTCGCCGCGGATCAGGAGCTTGAACAGGATCGGCGTTGCGGCGATCAGGACACCCATGAAGCCCGCCATGAGGTCAAACATGGTGCGGAACATCGAGCTGTAATACGCACCGGCATCTTTGTCTTTGGAAACGATGCTGGCATTCTCCTGCCATGCCATCGTAAAGGTCGTCTGTGCGAGCGTGAGCATCGAGGGGAGCTTATTCGCCGCAGAATACACCGCGACCGGTGCGAGCCCCATAAAGCCGGTGATCACGAAGCGGTCGGAAAGGCGCATGACCCACATCGACATGCTGTTCGGAACCATCGGCCAGGAATAGCCGATCAGCTCCTTGATCTGCCCCCAGCTGACCTTGCGGAGGTCGATATAGCGGTGGATCTTTGAGGTGATGAGCAGAACAATCAGAGAGACGAGCGATGCAAGC
This sequence comes from Oscillospiraceae bacterium, assembly GCA_016291435.1. Taxonomy (GTDB): domain Bacteria; phylum Bacillota; class Clostridia; order Oscillospirales; family Ruminococcaceae; genus Firm-04. The sequence goes on along the minus strand of JAEEXH010000006.1, from coordinate 25,264 downwards.
GCAAGCGAGAGCACTGCGCCGAAGAGTCCGATCTGGAGATACTGCACGAACAGCAGAGCAAAGAGCATTTTGCACACTGCACTGACGACCGCGCTGACCGAGTAAAAGAGGTTCTTATTCAAGCCGCGCGCGATCTGTCTGGTCGCATTCACCAGAATGTCCGCGAAGAAATACAGGCAGATCAGGAGCTTGATCCCCGTCTGTTCGTTCGGGAGGAAAAAGAACATTGCAAAGAACAGGATCGTCAGCGCGAGCAAAGCAATCGGCACGATAAATACAAAAATGTTCGTCACGATCTTCTTCACATCATCGGTCTTATCGCGCCTGTCGATCAGGAAACGGAACGCTGCTGTCTGTATCTGGAGCGTTGCTGTGGGAAGCAGCAGCGAGACCATATCCATGATCAGCTCATATACACCGTATTCTTCCTTCGCCAGACAGCCTGTCAGGATCGGAAGTGTGATAAATGCTGCCAGCTTCGGCAAAAATGTTCCGATCGAGATAATGAATGTATTTTTGACCAGCTTACCCTCTCTGCTCATTCGTGTATTGAACTCCTTTATCCTTCCTGCGGGCATGATCACACATCCCGCTGTGCTGTTTCAGTCCGGATCCCGGCGATGTCACGCCTGATATTTGCTCGGCGTCAGGAAATGCAGGGCAATGTTCCCCTGCAGGCGGCTCAGCTCATTGCGGATCAGCTCATTCCGCTCGATCTTGAGATGGATACTGGAGCCGAGCGCCAGACTGCTGTCGCAGTAGTTTTCTGCGGAGACCGCGCCGTAGCCGTCGAGACCCGCGACCGCTGCCTCGGTGATGCCGAGTGCGATCAGCATGCGGATCACCATAAGCGCGGGGTTATCGGCGATCAGACCGGCACCGCCGGTGTAGGAGGAATAATTGACGCGCATTGCCTCGCCGTCTGTGCTGATATTGCTGCTGATGATCAGCTTTCCGCTGAAATCGCTGCCCAGCGCATGCAGGCGTTTCTCATTTGCGCAGAAGATATAGTCGGGATGATACCCCTCCGGGATCACGTTCACCGCGATGATGACCGGATGATGCGCCGCGATGTATGCCGCAAGCTGCTCCTGCTGTGTCACGATGCTCCGACCCGGTGCAAGGAGCATCACCTCTCTGCCGGCAAGCGCCGTACCCAGCTCTGCCATCGCTGCGCTGTCGTCGATATACCGTCCCTGATATTCGGCATAATAGCGCTCTGCGAGCTCCGGGGAATAATGATCCTTCACATCCGCCGGCAGCGATGCCAGCAGCTCCCGGATAGAGCGGTTGGTCAGCGTGTTCTTATCTGAGAAATATGCTGCGTAGTTCGGGTGGCAGTTATTGACCGCCGAGAGATAGAACGGGAGCGAATAGCCCCAGTAATGCTCAACAAAGATCGGCTTTAAGTAAGCGTCGATGATCTCCAGGAAGGTGTCGATATTGTATGCCTTGCTGTAATTCTCATTCAGATGCGAAGCAAACAGCTCCATGTTGAGGTTTCCTGCGCCTCTGCCCATGCCGTAGACGCTCGCATCCAGAATGATGTCATGCGTCAGATTCTGCTCGATCATAAACTTCGCATTGCCGTAAGCCTGCTGCAAATTATTATGTGCATGATAGCCGATCTGGATGCCCTCCGCGAGATTGCGGTCTGTCAGGAACAGAAGCCGCGTGAAATCGCGGATCTCGATCACGCCGAAGCTGTCCACGATATAGAAGCAGTCGGGGTGCAGCGCATTGGTCTTCTCGATCAGTTCAATGAATTCCGTGTCGGTATAATTCAGCGAGGCCATCGGCTGCACGAAGACGGAATATCCCTTTTCGATCAGTCTGCCGCAGAATGCAAGCGCGGCCTCTCTGTCCTCCTTATGGAAGCAGACACGGATGATCGGCGCATCGGGCGCCGCCTCCGGGATATGGTCGATCTGATACTGCCCGAAGTCGATCATCACAGCCGTTCTGGTTTTTCCGCTGCTCTCGGGCAAGACCGCCCGGATCGCATCGAAATCGGCAAACTGTGTCGCATCCCTGGAGCCGCCCTTCTTCTCGGAAAGATAGCCGCATTCGACCAGCTCCACATTAGAGGCATACAGTTTGGCGAGCATGGATCTGATCACCGAGAATCCGAAATTCCAGTTATTGATATATCCGCCGTCTCGCAGTGTGCAGTCCAGCAAACTGATTTTCCGCATGTTATGATCGCCTCCTGTCAAATGATTGTTTTCACTGCTTCTGTTCAGTCTTATCGGATTTGTCTCCGAGCTTCTTCCGAAGCTGTGTTGTGGAAATACCCTCCGTATATGCGATATAGACCGTATCGCAGCCGACAGCCTTCAGCTCGGCTTCGATCTTATTCCAGACCTCTGTGCCCTTCCAGTCATCGCCGATAAATGCAACATCGAAATGATAGTTTTCCCACTGCTCCATCTTGCTGCGCGTCTCATTCTTGACGACCTCATCGACATAACGGATCGCCGCAACGATTTCCGCACGCTGCTCGTAGGGAATGACCGTAGCTCTGTTCTTGCAGTGCATCACCCATTCATCCGAATGCACGCCGACGATCAGATGCTCGCAGTATTCCTTTGCCTGCCGGAGCAGGTTCAGGTGTCCGACATGAAACATATCGAATGTTCCGACTGTAAAACCGACCTTATATTTTTTCATGATCCAACACTCCTCATATCCGTATCACTGTGCCGCGGCTTCCTTTGATGCGCGCATCGAGCCGATCAGCTTGTTCAGCGTGTCATCGAAATCGTAGACCGGACGCCAGCCGATCGCCTCGATCTTGGCGGTGTCCATCACAGTTCTGCCTTCCTTCCGCATGCCGAGCTTTGCGGCATCCTCGGCAATATCGAAGACCAGCTTCGACTCTGTGCCGGAGAGCGCGATGATCCGCTCGGCGATCTCCCGAATGGAAATCTCATTATTGCGGTTGGCAAGGTTATATGCATTGCAGCTTTCGCCGTTCATCAGGATATAGAGGAATGCAATCGCCGCATCGTCTGCGTCCAGATAGCTCCGCACCGTCTTGCCGTGCGATTTCAGGACGATGTCTCTGTTCTCGATCGCGCAGCGTGCAAATTCCGCAAAGAAGCGCGGGTCCTGATAGCGCACGCCGCTGCCGAAGGTCGAGGTCAGGCGTGCCGCATAGACATTCAGCCCGTATTGCTTGGAGAACGCGCAGAGGAGCGATTCACAGAGGCGCTTGACCTCCGCGTAGCAGTTGCGCAGCTCAAAGGTGTCGAGATCGCAGACCTGTGTCTCCGCGATCTTGTTGTCGCCGGAGACCTGCCCGTAGACCTCATAGGTTGACACATACAGAAAGCCTGCGCAGCCGTGTGCCGCAGCATAATCGAGGGCAGCTCTTGTGCCCTTCAGACCTGTATCGAACACCTTGATCGGGTCTGTCAGATGCAGCTTCGAGCCGCCGGAGAAGCCTGCACAGTGGATGATATGATCCACATGGCAGGTGCAGGGAATGCCCTTTTCGAGATCGCACGCCACGAAGGTGAATGCCTCCGGGTCAGTCTGCTTTTCGAGCAGCGGCTTGCAGGCGCCCTCGCGCAGGTCAAGCAGCACCGCACGGATATGGCTGCCCTCAGTCTCATTCAGATAATCGAGATACTGCGCGATGCGGGAACCGATCAGACCGCCCGCACCGGTAATCATGACGGTCTTATCTTTCAGGAATGCGCCGAGCTTCCGGCTGTTTTCATTGAGTATCGTCTGGTCCATAGTTACCTCCAAATGCAAGGCGGCTGCACAGAGCCGTCACAGTCATTTCAGGATCCGCTGCGCCGTTTCCTCCGAGCTGCGCCGCATCTCCGCAAGGCGCCGCCCGATCTCAGGATAGTCGAGCTTTGCGGGCACAATCTGATATTCCGGCGGGAAGATCATGCGGTTCTCTGCCCCGAGCTTTGTGAGCAGATCGCGCATTCTTGCGCTGCGCTCCGGCTGGATCGAGGAGGTCATGTAAAAATCCTTCTCGAAGATCAGGGAAAAGCAGAGCGCGTGGAAGGAGCCCGAGATGACATATTTCGCGTGATATACATAATTCAGGAAATCGGCCGGCGACGCAACATTCACGATGCGGCAGCCGGGCTGCCTGCCCATGCCCTTTTTCAGCAGGATCAGGCCGCAGTGTTCTTTCTCTGCAAATGCGCGGATCTTTGCCATCAGCTCCGGCTTTTCCGGGATCAGATACATGAAGATGTAATCGCCGTTCGGATTCTTTTCGCTGATAAACTGCGCCCATTCATCCGGATAGAGCAGCGTCGGGTCAAGATCGCAGCTGATGTCTGTGCGGTGAAGCTGCGCCGCGAGCTTTTCCCGGGTGCTCTCCTCACGGACACTGAGCACCGAAAACTGCTTGAGCAGCGGCAGACAGACCTTTTCCTCCGCCTCCGTGAAATAGGATCTGCCGATGCTGGCAGCGTAAGAGCATTTTCCGGCAGAATCGCGCAGCGACCCGAGGAAGAATCCGAGATCATTCCCCGTGATGTCCGTATTCCAGACCTGGTCGCTGCCGACCACGATCCGGTCATACTGCGCGAGGATCTCCTGCGCATTCTGTGCATTGCAGGGTGCGCTGAAGGTGAGATACTGCTCCTCAAACTTTCGGAACAGCGCCCGTCTTTTCTTATAGATCGGATAGAGCAGCGGCGCAGAGAGCTTCTTGAGTCCCTTCCGCTTCCAGAGAAATGCGGGGTCATGTGCCTGTGTCACTCTCTTGCAGTCATAGCGGATCAGGTCGCACTCGGCGCCGCAGCGCTTGAAATAATGCTGCAGCGCAAACGCCTGCAAAGCTGCGCCGTAATTGCTTGTATTGACAAATGTCAGGATACCTATTTTCATGTTTTTTCTCTTTCAGTGATGATCATGTGGAACGGTCGATATTCAGCCGCAGCACGCGCGAGATCTGCTCCTCCGGCCGCTCGTTGAGCAGGCTCTGATTGGTCACAGCCACCAGCAGGATCAGATAATGATACCGGTAGAACGCGAATTCGACCGAAGAATAGAACCAGAACAGTGCAAGAAAGACAAAGAGGAACTTGCACAGCGGATTGCTGAGATAGGGGCCCGCCGTTTTCCGCAGGACGATCAGCATGACTGCAAACAGCAGCAGACCGATCACGCCGCCCCGGTAGAGGCACTCCAGAAAAATATTGTGTGCATGATTGATGCCGAGCTTTGTTTCTGTGACAGCCGCCGTCTCGCAGCCGTAGCCCCAGATCGGAGACTGGATGATGCAGCGATAGGCGCGCGCCCAGATCGTGGTTCTTCCGCTCAGCGTGGCGTTTTTGTGAAACACATCCTGCACGATATGCTGCACCCAGCCAAGCTGTGCAAACACCGTGAGCCAGACATCGAACACGACCGCGCCGATCCAGAGGTTATTGACAAGCGGGCTTCTGTGCTGCGGCTTCATCGGCTTCTGATAGAAGTTTCCGATCCGGCGGCGCATATAAAACAGCACGGCCGGAACCAGAAGGCAGGCTGCCGAGGCAAGACCTGACTGCACATAGAGGAATGCTGCGGACTGTATCAGCGTATAGCCCGCAGTGATCATCAGAAACGATTTCTTCTGACAGTAGCGGTAATAATAGAGCCACAGCATTACCGTCACCGGCCAGACCCAGAAATAGGTCGCATTGTCACGCGCCAGCAAAAAGTAGGTCAGCTCAATCCGGCGCCCGTCAATGATCTCCGAGATATTGTGGTTCATGCCGCCCGATTTATAAAACGCAAAGAACGTGAGCGCGCTGAGAAGCGTCATCGGCACTGATGCATACAAAAAGCTCTTCATCAGCTTCCGCTCCGACTCCCACATGCCGAGATCGCAGAGCATGATGAACGAAAATGCGTTCGAGAAGCTGATGACGGCATCCGAAAAGTCAACGGAATTGCCCAGCAGCCGGTTGATCACCGTGGAGCCGATCAGCATCCAGAAATAGACCAGCAGTGCCAGAAAAGTCGGCTGCTTCATCCGGTAGCCCTGCTCCCGCTTCTGGATTGCCAGCGCTGCGAGCAGCACACTCAGCAGGATCACGGCGAGATTCATCAGACGGTTCAGCGTAAATCCAATCACATAGGACGCGGGTCTGAAATGGATCAGAAAGCAAAGTGTGCAGAAGATCCAGCGCGGACTGATCTTATATGTTTGTTTCATACGCTCACTGCCTATATACGTTCTCGATCTTCCCGCGGATCACCGACTCCGAGAAATGCGTGCGTGCATATTCCGCGAGCCGCTGCTTGTCATATTTCTCCGGCTCGGTCATAATCTGCTTCATCCTGTCAGTCAGCTCGGAGAGATCCTTGTAGCTGACAATATATCCGAGGCCGTCCTGCCAGTATTCCGCGAGACCGAGGCAGTCCGAGGAAATGACCGGGATGCCGCTTGCCCAGGCTTCAATAATCGGAACGCCGAAGGTCTCCAGACTGCTGTAACAGATCAGGCAGTCTGACTGTGCCACGATCTTCGCGACCTGCTCCTTCGGCTGTGCGCCGTAAAAATGCACGGTATCCTGCATGCCGAGGCGCTGTGTCAGTGCCTCAAGCGCAGCACGCTCTGTGCCGTCGCCGATCACAAGATACCGCAGCTTCACACCCTGCTTTCTGAGCGCTGCGACCGCTTCGATCACCTTGTCAATCTGTTTGACCTTGACAAGGCGAGCGGCAGTCACGAAGGTATAGGGCTCGTCTGCGCTGCGTGCGGTCTCCTGCGGCTGAAAAATGCTGTCCACGACATTCGGCACGACCGTCAGCGGACGCTTGGTGCCGGTCTGCTCGAGAATCGACTTCCGGAGCGGCTCACCCACACAGATGAAACCGTCCGCATGCTCTGTATATGCGCTGAGCTGCGCCGATTCCGCGGCATTGAGCTTCTTGGAGAGCACCTTTGTCCAGTGCTCTGTCACGACAATTCTGATCCCCTGCTTCTGATAGGCGAAAATCGCCTTCGGATCGGTAATCATCGCGGGATAATGCACATGGATCAGCTCCGGCAGACCGACGGTCTGCTCCGCCTGCGAGAGCAGCTTCTTCCATGCCCTGCTGCACAGCCAGTCCATACGGATATGGAACCGCTCCGGGAAGAAGATCTGCGAAAAGGCGCAGACAGTGATCCCTTCCTCCTTCCAGGAGGCATAGCCCCAGTTCCGGATCTTCCGCTTCGGATGAAACGACACACAAAGATAGGTCACATCATGTCCGCCGCGTGCCAGCATCTTCGCCTGCTCGATCTCAAAGGAGCCGCGCAGCCTGTTCTGCGATGAAGGATAGTCCCTTCCGATCACCCAAATCTTCATCGGCTCTCCTCACGCTTATACAGATCGGCATACTGTCCGAAATCAAATTCCCAGCAGGTATGGATCTCCCGCTTCTCCTCCGGCGGAAGCTGCATATAGGTATCGCCGTAGAGCAGCTTCATGTAATCGTCGATGCCGTTGCAGATCGGATACATTCTGCCCGCAAACGGGACACGGTGCGTGCGGCAGAAGTCCTTGCGGATGTGATAGGAGGAGAAATAATGCCATCTGCCGGACGGGATATTCACGAGCTTTGTTTTCCTGTTTTTGCACATTTTGAAGAGCTTGTCGGTCAGCACGGTCCATTTCTCGACCGACATCACGGAGCAAAGGAAGCCGAGCACCAGGCGGATCCGCGTTGTCATGCTCGGCGATTTCTCCTCGCCCATCGACTTCAGCACATCCTTCCGGTCGCGGTAAAACTTGCGGCAGGAGCAGCACGCCTTGCTGACAGTTGCCGCACTGCCCTGCAGCGCACGCAGGATCTTGCTGTCTGGCACATTCTCGATCACGAACACATCGACAAAGATGCCGGCTTCCGAATCGTTGATGATGCTGCCGTTCGTTTTGAGCTTTGTTCCCTTGAGGCGCACCTTCGTGACCAGCGTGCCGTACTCCGGATGTTCAGCGGGCGTATGCACCCAGTATTTGTCGCCGAATTTCTTACGGAATGCAGGGACGAACTTTTCAAAGGAATCTCTCGGCATATTGATGTCGATATCATCATCCCACGGGATGAAGCCATGATGCCGGATCGCACCCAATGCGGAGCCGCCGCCCAGCAGGCAGACCAGCTTTTCCTCATCGCAGACTGTCATAATATCGTCCATGATCATCAGAAGCACCGCATGCAGCTGACGCAGTTCCTCCTGTGTCATGACCTTCATGTCCTTAGAAACCTTGCCGCTCTTCAGCGAGAATGCTTTATACAGCTTTTTCATGCCCATTTCAATAAACACCCTTCTTGTTCCAGATAATCAGCCTGCGGCTTCTCCTTTTTTTCAACTCACTGAGAAAGGAACTCTTTGAGCAGCGCCGGCCTGTCCAGCGCCTGATAGCTGACGCTCAGGATCTTCTCTGCCGGAACGCCCATCTTCAGCAGGAACTCGCGGATCTCTCCGACCACCCGCTGATCGAGCTTTGCGATCACTGCATAGTCAAGCTCCGTATGCACAAGATCCGGCAGCGGATCCACATTCATGCCGCATCTGCGGTATTCCCAGTAGTCCTCGTCATACCAGCCGACGACTGTGCAGTAATTCGCGGCAAGCAGTCTGTCGTAGATCAGCTGGCCGAATGTGCCCGCCTGAATGATCGCGACCCGCTTCCCGCGGAAATCCGGCTCAAAGACCGCACGGTTCAGACCGCCTGCGCGCATAATGCAGTTGCAGAGCACATAGTCCGTGAGCTGCGGCAGAAGATAATCCCTGCGGGGATCCTCCTCAAATGCGCTGCGGATGCATTCATAGAGCGCCCGCAGCTTCTCCGCCTCCTGACGGAAGGCGTTGTGCTGCTTGAGCATCGAGCCCTCTCTCTGGCGGTAATGATAATCGGAATTCTCACAGACATACACGGATTTCGCACGCAGCAGCGCCGGATAGGTCACTGCACCGTCCTCGCCGATCGTGATCCGCTCATCCACGCGCATCTGCACATCGCGGACAATCCCGGCACGGAACAGCTTGTTCCAGACATATGTTGTGATGCCGACCTGAAATGTATCCTCAAAGGACATCATCCCGCGCCAGAGCTTTTCGAGCGTCTGACCCTCGTAGATGCCGTCCAGAAACTGGTCGCTGCACTTGATCTGCTGATGAAACAGATCCTTGCTGTACCCCGCGCAGACAATATCCGCGCCGGAGCGCTTTGCCGCCTGAAACATGGCAGCATAATAGGTCGGCTCGACCCAGTCGTCGCCGTCCACATATCCGATATACTCGCCCTCCGCAGCCGCTGCGCCTGCTTTCCGCGCAGAGACAAGTCCGCCGTTCGGCTTGTGGATGACCTTGATGCGGGCATCCTTGGAGGCGTAGAGATCGCAGAGGAAAGAGGATCTGTCCGTCGATCCGTCATCCACCAGTATAATCTCAAGATTCCGGTAGGTCTGCTTGATGAGGCTTTCAATGCAGTAGCCGACATACGGCTCGATGTTGTAGATCGGAACGATCACGCTGATCAGATCTTTTGTCATACTTCCCATCCTCTCAAGCGGTCAAATATATTCGCCTGCGGTGATGCGGAACACGCTGCCTGTCATCATTGCGCTGGCATCCGAGAGCAGATATACAAGCCCTTCCATATAGTCGTTGCGCTCGCACATCCGTCCCATCGGCAGGATATCCGCAGCACGCTTTCTGAGCTCTGCCTCTGTCTCACCCTGCGAGCGGCGCAGCGCGACCTCGCCCTCTGTCGGTGTCCAGCCGAGCGTCAGATAGTTGCAGCGGATATTCTCCGCTGCATACTGATGTGCGATATGCTCCATGAGCGTCAGCAGGACGCCCTTCGAGCAGGCATAGGCTGCACGGTCCTTCTGTCCGCCCCAGGCATGTGCGGAGCCCGTCAGAACGATGCTGCCGCCGCCGTTCAGGCGCATGTATCTGATCGCCTGCTGGCAGCAGAAAAATGCCGCCTTGAAATTGACATCCATCACCCAATCAAAGGTTTTCTCATCGCAGGTATCCAGCGGGGAGACCGGCGTCACGCCTGCGTAATTGAAGAAGCCGTCGATCTTGCCGAACTTCTCATAGGCTCTGTCGAAGAGTGCTCTGCAGTCATCGACCTTCAGCAGATCGGTATGCACGAACATGCCGTCAGAGCCGTAGGTGCGGATATTGCGCAGTGCTTCCTTCGCAGCTTTCTCGTCGCGGCCGCCGATGATGACCGTCGCGCCCTCCATGCCGCAGTTTTCCGCGAGTGCGCGTCCGACGCCCTTCGTGCCGCCGGAGACAACGACAACCTTGCCTTCCAGTCTTTTACTCATGCCCAATGTCCCATCTCCTCTGCATCAAAGCTCAAGCGCCTTTTCGACGTCAAAGCCCTTCAGAAGCATCTGCCCGCCGTTCGTATCTGTCACCTTCACGGTATCCATGTAATGATGCAGGCGTTCTGCAAGCTGCTCCTTCGTATCACAGACAAGATACAGGCGTGCAAGCACCTGCTTCTCCGTGCCGATCCACTGCGGGATGATCTCATCGCCCTCATACTTTCTCTGGATGAGCTCGACTGCGCACGGATCGTCCTTCCATGCATCGAGGCCCTCGATCTTCGCGATCGTGCCCTTCTTCAGCACGAACCAGAGCGTCGCAGCCTTCTTGCCGCGGAGATTCGTGTCATCCTTTTCGAGCAAATCGAAATCGCCCTCACTGCCGGTCAGTGCAAAGCGGATCAGCATTTCGCGCTGGTCGAAGCCGTGGATCGCCTTCATGAGGAGATGCGGTGCTTCGCCCTGAAGACGGAAGCCGGTATCATACACATAGAACTCCCCGTTCTCAAAGAAGCCGGAGAGCATCAGCACGCCGTTCTCAATGCCGATCTCCTTGAACATGCGGAGGGCATTCTTGTGCATCCGCTCGAAATACTCCGGCAGATGCTTGGAGGGATAGGTGCCGCCGAGGCAGACACGCGCAAGCCCGGGCTGCTCGCCGGTGGTGTATCTGTCATAAATACAGGAGGCACTGCATTTGCCGTCCTTGAAGGTGTAATACATGCCCATATCGTCGCATTCCATATAGCGTTCGACGATAAAGCGCTTCTTCTTCGAGAAGGAAAGTGCATAGGGCACTGCCTTCTTCAGCTCCTCGGCATTGTTGCAGCGGACGATGCCCTGACCGCTCGCGCTGTCCACAGGCTTCACCATGACCGGGAACTGGATCTTTGCAATGTCCTCTTCCTTCATATCCGCATCGAGATAGAACTCCGGAATGCCGTGTACGCCGTACTGCTCGCAGGTCGTCTTGAAAATATCCTTGAACGCAAAGACGTCCACGATCTTCTGTGTGGCATAGCAGGGCAGATCCAGCGCATCGCAGACCTTGCAGTAGGAAGGCACCAGCATATCCGCGACGCCGACAAGCACGCCGTCAACCTTCTGCTCGCGTGCCAGCGCGACCAGACCGGGCACATCCATGCCGTCCACGTCGGACCCCATCCACGCAACGCGCTTTGCAGGCTCATCGGGGACAGAAGACGCAACAATCGTCTTGATGCCCATGCCGTTCGCCATCTCAACGAGCGGGACAGTCTCGGGATTGCCGCCGAGGATCAGCAGCTTCTTTCCTTCAAATTCTCTGTTAGCCATTGTAAAGCCTCCTAAATCACACAGTTATATTCTTCACAGAAAGATCTGTTCGCCGGGTGCGGGAATGCAGTATTTCTGTTCCGGCAGCTCCTTCTGCATGAGCTCCATATACACGCCCGGATCGCCGTGCTGCTCCGCGAATGTCCAGAAATGGCACGGAACAGACAGCTTCGGCCGATGGAATGCACAGAGACGGACATTCTCCGCCTCGTTGAGGTTTCCGAATGCGCCGTTGATCGGCGCGATCATCACATCAAAGGGACCGTATGCCGCGACCTCGGGCGCCTTGTCGAGACGCAGCGCCGTATCGCCCGCGATATAGATTTTCCGGCCGTCAACAGTCAGCACCAGACCGACCGCCAGCGGTGCGCCGGTGCCGTGGTCGCAGAAGACCGCATCCAGCGTAATGTCATCGCAGACTGTATGCGAGCCGGTTCGGATGTACTCCACACGGCTCCCGTCGAGACGGAGATTCTCCGCATGCATGCGGCAGTCCTCCGCACAGATCAGCTTTGTTCTGCGGTTTGCCATCAGCAGCGGCATCGCGTCAATATCGAAATGGTCCAGATGCCAGTGCGTGGCAGCCACATAGTCAAGCTCCAGCTGCTCCGGGCGGAACACCTTCGGCGACAGCCGCTTGAAGCCGTCATAGCGCTCCACGCAGTCTGTCAGGTAGAGGTCAATGCCCATTGTCGTGCCCTTGCTGCTTTTCAGGATGAAGCCCGCCTGCGCCACAAAGATCAGGCTGGTCTTCCCGTCGGAATACAGCAGCTTCTCCATCGGTTCCATACCGTTCACCTCGAAATCTTACAGTTCCTTCAGATACTCCGCGGGGATCGTGTTTTCGTCCATTGCGTTCCCGTCCGGCCCGTATCCGATAAATTCGCCCGTGCTGCCCGATGCGCTTTCGGAGCGCTCCGCACGCGAAAACACCTTCTTCACGAGCAGCCATGCCATCCTGAGATCTGTCCCGAAGCTGATATTCTCCACATACCAGATGTCGTTCTCAAAGCGTCCCTGCCAGCCCTCGGAGCCCAAATGCTCCTCGTGGAACGGGCATTCGAGACCCGGGCGCACCAGATGCCGCTGTCTGTGACGGGCGCTGAACCGCTCCAGATATTTGATCGGCATCGGGCGCGGTCCGATCACGGACATATCGCCCTTTAAGATGCTCCAGAAATTGAGGAGCTCATCCAGCGAAGTTTTCCGCACAAACTGCCCCCATTTTGTCACGCGCTCAGAGGGCGGCAGAAGCTCGCCGCGCTCGTTGGTCGCATTCGTCATATTTCTGAATTTGCATAAAAAAAACGTCTTTTCATTTCTGCCGACACGCTCCTGCTTGAACAGGATCGGCTTGCCGACATCGAAATACGTTATCACAAGGATTCCTGCATTGATCGGGAGCGTAACAAGAAGTGCCGCTCCCGAGATCATGATATCCAGTATACGCTTTCCGTATCTGACGTAAAGGGACTTCGGCAGCGAGACCTTCGGAGTCTCGCCGTTCTCCCGCTCCCGCCGCACGCGTGCGACCGCCTCAACGATCTTCTGCTTTTCCTCCGCAGAGAGCTGCTGCCATGTTTCTTTGGAGATATATTCGTCCATTTGCCTCACCTTTTATTTCCTGCGTTTACCCGTCTGTTTCTCTGTGTGATTCCGCTCACGCGCAGTTTTTATTTTCTCTCAAGGATCACGTCGCAGATACGGTCAACATCCGCTTCCGTCAGGTCTGCATACATCGGAAGCGTCAGCACCTGACGCGAGATCCGCGCAGCGACCGGGGTCTCATTGGTATTGTCATAGCAGTCCATCTCATTGACTGCCGGGTAGAAATACTTTCTGGCATAGATGTCGTTTGCTTTCAGGCGGTCATACACCGCATCTCTGCTCTCGCCGAACTGCTCTGCGTCAAACAGCACAGCGTAATAGGCGTAATTGGGCTGGACATCCGCCTGTGTCTTCATGAGCTGAATGCCCTTCACGCCGCTCAGGCGCTCGTTGTACCGTGCCGCCGCAGCACCTCTTGCTGCGATGCACGCTTCGATATTTCTGAGGTTGCAGATGCCCATTGCCGCACGGAACTCGTCCATCTTGGCATTGCCGCCGACCTCGTCTATGCACTCCTCATCCTTGATGCCGAAATTCTTGAGGCTGTGGAGGCTCTTGCGCAGTGTCTCATCGCTGAACGCAATGGCGCCGCCCTCGATCGTGTTAAAGACCTTGGTCGCGTGGAAGCTGAACATTGCCGCATCGCCGAAATTGCCGACGCCGACGCCCTTATACTTCACGCCGAACGCATGTGCAGCATCGTAAATCACCTTCAGCCCGTGCTTCTTCGCGATTGCCTCAATCGCCTCCACGTCGCAGAGCGTGCCGTAGACATGCACCGGCACGATCGCAACGGTCTTATCGGTGATCAGCGCCTCGATCTTCGCGGGATCCATCGTGTAATCATCGGGCTTGATGTCGCAGAACACCGGCTTCAGCCCGTTCCGCGTGATGGCATGGGTCGTCGATACAAAGGTAAACGGCGTCGTGATGACCTCACCCTCCGAGTCCTTGAGTCCCATTGCCTGGATCACGGTCTCAAGCGCCAGATGGCCGTTCACAAACATGGAAAGCTGCGGAACGCCGAGATATGCCATCAGCTGATGCTGGAGCTTCTTGTAGATCGGCCCCATATTCGTCAGATGGTGCGACTCAAAAATCGGCTTGATCTCCTCGATGTATTCCTCATAATCCGGCATAGAGGAGCGCGTCACATAAATGCTCATTTCTTTCCCGTCCTTCAACCAGTTTTCTTTTCCCTCAAATCCCGCTGCGGGCACGCCGCGGCGTATCATTCCTTTATACCGGGAGCAATCCGCGGTCTCCGTACATTTTCTCGTAGTAGTTCTGATACTCGCCGGAGATGATCTCCTCCCACCATTCGCGGTGGCTGAGATACCAGTCAATGGTCTTCCGGATGCCGTCCTCAAACTTCGTTTCCGGCAGCCAGCCGAGTTCTCTGTGGATCTTCGTCGGGTCGATCGCATAGCGCATGTCATGCCCCTTGCGGTCTTCGACATGCACGATCAGCGACTCCGGCTTGCCGAGCAGCCGGCAGATCAGCTTCACGATGTCGATGTTCTTCATCTCGTTGTGACCGCCGACATTGTAGACCTCGCCGACTCTGCCCTTGTGGATGATCAGGTCGATTGCGCGGCAGTGGTCTTCGACATAGAGCCAATCACGCACATTCAGCCCCTCACCGTAGACCGGAAGCGGCTTATCCGCGAGCGCATTTGCGATCATGAGCGGAATGAGCTTCTCCGGGAAGTGATAGGGGCCGTAGTTATTGGAGCATCTGGAAATTGTAACAGGCAGGCCGTAGGTGCGGTGATACGCCAGAACGAGCAGGTCTGCGCCTGCCTTCGAGCTGGAATACGGACTGCTGGTGTGAATCGGAGTATCCTCCGTAAAGAAAAGGTCGGGTCTGTCCAGCGGAAGATCGCCGTAGACCTCATCGGTCGAGACCTGATGGTAGCGCACGATGCCGTACTTGCGGCAGGCATCCATCAGCACCTGTGTGCCGAGAATATTGGTTTGCAGGAAGATCTCCGGATTCTCAATCGAGCGGTCCACATGGGATTCCGCAGCGAAATTGACGACGATATCCGGCTTCTCCTCCTCAAACAGCCGGTACACGCCCTCGCGGTCACAGATATCGAGCTTCACGAAGCGGAAGTTCGGGTTATCCATCACATCCTTCAGCGTGGAAAGGTTGCCTGCGTAGGTCAGCTTATCAAGACAAATGATTCTGTAATCGGGATACGCAGAAAGCATATGGAACACGAAATTCGAGCCGATGAATCCCGCGCCTCCCGTCACAATAATTGTCATGTCGGTTCCTCCTCGTTTTTCGGCAGCGACAGAAGATATTTGCCGTATTCGGTCTTTTTGAGCTCCTCGCCGCATCTTCTGAGCTGTTCGTCATCAATGAAATGCTTGCGCCACGCGATCTCCTCGATGCAGGAGATATAGAAGCCCTGCATCTCCTGGATCGTCTTGACAAAGCCGCTCGCCTTATGCATGCCCTTCGGCGAGCCGGTATCGAACCATGTGACGCCTCTGCCCATCAGCGTGACCTTGAGCTGCCCGAGATTCAGGTAAGCCTCGTTGACAGACGAGATCTCAAGTTCGCCGCGCGCAGACGGCTGCACATTCTTCGCGATGTTCACGACCTGATTGTCATAGAAATACAGCCCCGGCACCGCATAATTGGATTTCGGTTTCTTCGGCTTCTCCTCAATGGAGATGACTCTGCGCTGCTCATCGAACTCGACAACGCCGAATTCCTGCGGGTTCTTCATGAAGCAGCCAAAAATAGAGGCGCCGCCGCCCTCGATCGAAGCCATTGCGCGCTCGAGGATCCGGGACATATTCGCACCGTAGAAAACATTGTCGCCGAGGACAAGGCACACGCTGTCATCGCCGATGAATTTTTCGCCGATGATGAACGCATCCGCAAGTCCTCTGGGCGTCTCCTGCACAGCATACTGGATATGCAGACCGAGGCGGGAGCCGTCCTTCAGGAGCTTCTCATAATTGCCGACGTCATTCGGTGTGGAGATAATCAGGATATCACGGATCTTTGCCAGCATCAGCATAGAAAGCGGATAATAGATCAGCGGCTTATCATAGATCGGCAAGAGCTGCTTGCTGACCGAGATCGTACACGGATAGAGTCTTGTTCCGGAACCGCCCGCCAATATGATTCCCTTCATAATAAACCTCCGGCTTTGTAATTTTCTATTTGTCAGACCGTGGGGATTCGCATTGCGCAAACATCATTTCTTATTTCGTGCAGAGCAGTCAGGAAGCGCCCGGCACATTTCTCAAATTCCCAAGCCCCGCCCGCAGCCCGCCGGCAGAGCCGTTCAGCTCCGGTCAGCCGGTTCTGCAAAAGCAGGACAGCCCGAACGCCGCCGCTGCCGGGAGGGGAAAACAACACCGTTTCCGAACTGTTTTCCGCTGCTCCGCAGCTGCTGCAAAACGCAGTATTTCGGCGTCATGCTGCCGTAGAAACGCGCAAATATGCTCTTCTACAAATATATTCTAACACAGAAAGCGGTTACTGTCAAGTTGTTTTGAAAAAACGGGGCAAAAAAAACCTGGAAAAGCGACCTATGCCAAAAAATGTGTGTTGAAATTATGCACTTTGCACAAGTAGATTTCAACTATCACACGGCTGCCCTGCCGGTATCAGGCTGACCGGCCGCTTGCATGCAGATCCCAAAACAGATCTGCCCCTCCCTGTACAACACATACAAAATCCCGCAGATGCGGCATAGAAATGAACAAAATTGCAGCAAGATCCGCCGCTCCGGCAGACGGCATTCTCCCCTGCCCCGCCGCACGGAAAAGCACGGAGCGCTTTCGCGGCGGCGCACGAATCCGGCATGCCTCTTTGCAGGATTCGCCGAGCCCCGCACAGCGGCTCTTTTCCGCCCGGTCAGCATTTGACTTCTCGGCGAAAGCATGCTATACTTAATATGTATAAGTATGCACGCCGGCGGGACACAGTGCTCTGCCCGGTGCCAACAGGAAAGGACAGCGGCATGATGACAATCACACAGAAAAAAAAGCGGAAGCAAACTGACTCTGCACATCGCAGGCAGGATCGACACCAAGACTGCGCCGGAGCTTGAGCAGACCGTCCGGGAGGCGCTGGAAGACCTGACAGAGCTGACCTTTGACCTCAGGGAAACTGCCTATATCTCCTCTGCGGGGCTGCGCATTCTGCTGATTGCGCAGAAGCGGATGAACAAGCAGGGCAAAATGACCGTCACGAACGCAAACAGCGATCTGATGGACATCCTGGAAGTCACCGGATTCACGGATATTCTGACCATTGAATGAGAGGTATACAGTCATGAAGGAACTTGTGATCGAGGCGCTGACCGACAATCTGGATACGGTCATGGAATTTGTTGACGGAGAGCTGGAGGAGGCAGAATGCCCGATGAAGATCCAGATGCAGATCGGCCTTGCCGTCGAGGAGATCTTCGTCAACATTGCAAATTATGCCTACAATCCTGAGACCGGTCCTGCGACCGTGCGCGTTGAAGTTGATCCGGACAAGACCGCCGTGCGCATCACATTCATCGACCACGGCGTGCCCTACGATCCGCTCGCAAAGGCAGACCCCGATATTACGGAATCCGCCGAAGACAGAGCGATCGGCGGGCTCGGCATCTTCCTTGTCAAGAAAACAATGGACGATATCCGCTATGAATATGTCAACGGGAGCAATATCCTGACGCTGAAAAAGAATCTGTGAGGGACACCGCATGAAAGAAATATTCGGTTTCAAATTCGGCGGTCTTCAGCATAAGATCCTGAACATTGTGCTGATCGTGTTTGCTGCGGCGATCGCCTGCACAATCGGCATCACGGCGGTCAAGGCGAAATATCTTTCCGCGATTGTGAGCGAGACAAGGGACGATCAGCAGGCTGCGATCAAGGAGCGCTCATACGCTGATGCAGAGCATCGAGGTATCCATGACGAAGACCAACGCTTTGCAGGCATATATCGCAGACGACATGTTCTCGGATATCCGCTCCGATGTGATGACGCTGCAGTCGCTCGCAAAGGGAATCTTTGAACACAAAGACCGCTTCGAGGATGTGCCCTATTCCCTGCCGGATCCCAAGCGTGCAGGACAGTATACCGCGCAGGTGCTCTATGAGGACGGCGTTGACTACACAGAGTCGGAGCTGCTCAGAACCGCAGCACACATGGGCGACACAATGACGGCGATGTGTGCCAACACGGATTATATGTATAACTGCTACATCGGTCTTGCAGACGGTACATTCTTCATGATCGACCCGCACCCGGAAAACAAGTATGACGGGAACGGCGACATCATCACGATTCCCGTGCGGCAGAGACCGTGGTACACAAACGCTGCGGAAAGCGGACAGCTCTGCTTCTCCGGCGTGATGCCCGATACCTACCTCAAAACGCCGTGCGTGACCTGCTCTGCCCCTGTCTATGCGAACGGCGAACTGATCGGCGTGGTCGCCGTCGATATGTTCCTTGAATCCATAGAGGAATATGTCAACGAATCCACGAAAAACGGCGGGTTCATCTGCCTCATCAGCGACAAGGGACAGGTGATCTTTGCCCCGCAGGACAATCCGCTGTTTCAGGTCAAGATGTATGAGGACTCCGAGGATCTGCGGGCATCGGCGAACACCGGGCTCTCCGCATTCGTGCAGAAGGCGCTGACGGAATCGACCGGGCTGCAAACCGTGAAGGTCAACGGAACGGAATACTATATGGCAGGCTCGCCGATGGAAACCGTCGGCTGGGCAGTGGTCTCCGTGATTGAAAAGAGCGTGACCGAACAGCCGGCGCAGGAACTCATCCGCGCATATGATGAAATCAACGACAAGGCAAGCGCAGAATACAGCGCCGCCACCAGGAAGCTCGACAGACAGACATTCGCTGTGGTCATCCTGGTGCTGCTGCTCGGCATCCTGATCTCGCAGTTTGTCGCCGGCAGAATCGTCAAGCCGATCGAATCCATGACGGATGACATCGTAGAGGGCGCAAGGACCGGAAAACAGTTTGAGATGACGAAACTGTACAGCACCGGCGATGAGATCGAGGTACTGGCCAAGGCATTTGACGATCTTTCCAAGAAGGCACGGAAATATGTCAAGGACATTACAGCGATTACGGCGGAGAAGGAGCGCATCAGCACCGAGCTCTCGCTTGCAACGCAGATCCAGGGCGCTATGCTTCCGCATATCTTCCCGCCCTACCCTGACCGCCATGAGTTCGATGTCTTCGCGATGATGGAGCCGGCGCGTGAGGTCGGCGGCGATTTCTACGACTTCTACCTCATCGACGATGACCACCTCTGCCTCACGATGGCAGATGTTTCCGGCAAGGGCATCCCCGCAGCACTGTTTATGATGATCTCCAAAACGATCCTGCAAAGCTGCGCGATGCTCGGCATCCCCGCAGGGGAGATTCTCACAAAGACAAATGAGGCACTCTGCTCCAACAATCAGGTCGAGATGTTTGTGACCGTCTGGCTCGGCATTCTGGAGATCTCGACCGGCAAGCTGACCTGTGCAAATGCAGGTCACGAATATCCCGTGCTGAAAAAAGCCGGCGGCACCTTTGAGCTTCTCAAGGATAAGCACAGCTTCGCGGTCGGCGGCATGGAGGGCATCCGCTACAAGGAATATATACTTCAGCTTGAAAAGGGCGACAAGCTGTTCCTCTACACGGACGGCGTCCCCGAGGCGACCGATGCGGAAAACGGCATGTTCGGCACAGACCGCATGCTCGATGCGCTGAACGCTGAACCGGATGCAAAGCCCGAACAGCTCCTCTACAATGTCCGCGGCGCTGTCAGCGGATTTGTAAAGGATGCAGAGCAGTTCGATAATCTGACCATGCTCTGTATCGAATACAACGGAACCTGATCTTATCCCCGGCTGCGCGGTTCCCGCAGAAGGTGACGTTTTATCAATCAGCAAACAGCCGAAACCCGGTTTACCCGAAAAAGGTTTTACCGCTTCCTGATCCCGTCGCTCACGGCTTCTTTCTTCCTCTCGCTCAGCAACATCGTCGATTCGCTGGTCATCGGGCAGCGGATGCAGGAAAGCGGTCTTGCGGCTGTCAGCCTGACACTTCCGATCCTGTTCAGTCTGTTCGGAAAGCTGTCCGCCCTCTGGTGGATGTACCCTGCGGCGGAGATCCTGAGCATGGGCATCTGGTTTGCGGCGCTGAAGCTCCGAAAGAGCCGCTTTTTCAAAGTTACGGAAAGCAAGCGGATCTTCCGCACCGAGCTTGGCAGCGATCCTGCGGAAATCGGAAATGCCATCGAAGCGGCAGAGGCATTCTGCGGTGCATGGGATGCAAGCATGAAGCAAAGCTACTATGTCACGCTGACAGTCGAAGAAATCTGCTCGGCGATCATCGCAAACGCCTTCGGCAAGCAGAACCGGCTCAACGAACAAAACTACATCCAGCTCACGCTGGTCGCACGGGAGAACGGAGATTTCGAGCTGCATCTGCGTGATAACGCAAAGAGCTTCAATCCCTTTGACATGGTGACAAAGCGCATCCTCGATGCGAATAACACAGAGGGGCTTGATGCAATCGGCATCCTGATGGTCAAGAAAAAGGCAAAGCAGTTTTTCTATCGCCGCTATCTCGGCTTCAATGTGCTGGTGATCACGGCCTGAGCACAGGCTCAGCGGACTGTACCATATGAAAAACATCCCGGATACGTTTTTCGCCGTATCCGGGATGTTTTTTTCAGAGCGGAGACCGCAGTGCCCGATCTGCTGCAATGATTCTATTTCCGATACCGTCGGGACGACATGCGGATCCTATGCGCTGCATGCAGCATATCACAAAATCATTTGTTTGTCAGGCAGTTTTTCCGGCGGATGATCATTCTTTCGATTCCTGCGCCGTCTTTATTCATTTCGTTGAAGCAGCTGCTGTAAACTCTGTTCAGGAATTTCAGAGAGCAATGCAAGGACTGCGTTTTCGTTTTCACCGAGTTCAGGAAAGCATTTTTGCATCATGCTGACAAGTTTTCTGTAATACTGCTGATAGCGCATTGCTGTTTCAGCACCCTTTTCAGTCAGGTAAATGACATTATCATCATCTTTCCGAATCATTCCGAGCGAAACGAGTGATTTGAGCATCGAGTGAACACTTGATTTCTTAATGTGCAGATACTCTGCCAGATAGGCATTGCGGATTTGCCTGCCCGCATCTGCAATCGCTTGCATCGTCAGCAAATAGCGAATATTCGCAGCGGTGAGCTTCTCATTTATTTCCATCATCATTCTCCTGAAACCGGGCGGCAAATACCGATCTGCCGCCCGGTTGTCTTACTGCTTATGGCATGAACCGCAGCAGCCGCAATGCGCGCAGTCACACCCGCAGGACGATTTTCCCTTCTTCTTATCCCTGACCATCGAAATGATGATTGCTGCCACAACTGCGGTCAGAATCAGTGAAATGACAATCGTTCCGAGATTGTCTGCCAGCCATGCCATCATACAGATCAGCTCCCCTGCGTTCTGAGTTTTTCAGTCAGCGTTGTGGATTCCTTGTACTTCTTGATAAACAGCATATAGACCATAAGTGCCAGAATCAGGATTGCAAAGATCAGTCCGAGCGGGTTGACATCGCCCGTGAACAAGCCGCCGAACTGATTGATCATCAGCGAGATCGCATACGCAAATCCGCACTGATAAAGAATTGCAAACCATGTCCATTTTGCGTTGTTCATTTCGCGCTTGATCGCGCCGATTGCAGCAAAGCACGGAGCGCAGAGCAGGTTGAATACGAGGAAGGAGAAGCCTGTTACGCCTGTGAATGCCGCAGCCAGCGTCTGCCAGACTGTCAGATCGCCGCCGCCGTACAGAATGCCCATTGTTCCGACGATGTTTTCCTTCGCGACAAGTCCGGTGAACGATGCGACTGCCGCCTGCCAGTTGCCCCAGCCGAGCGGTGCGAAGATCCATGCGATGCCGCTGCCGATTTTTGCGAGAATCGAGAGGTCAAGCTCATCCTCAGAAAGCATCCGGAAGCCTTCGTCCGTGAAGCCGAAATACGAGGTGAACCAGACAAAGATCGTGGAGAGCAGAATGATCGTGCCGGCCTTTTTGATGAACGACCAGCCGCGCTCCCACATCGAGCGGAGCACATTGCCGAGCGTCGGCATATGGTATGCAGGCAGCTCCATGACGAACGGCGCAGGCTCGCCTGCGAACAGCTTTGTCTTTTTCAGCATGATGCCGGAGATGATGATTGCAGCCATGCCGATGAAATATGCGGAGACTGCGATCCACGGAGAGTTGCCGAAAATCGCGCCTGCGATCATTGCAATGAACGGCACCTTTGCACCGCAGGGAATGAATGTTGTTGTGATAATTGTCATGCGGCGGTCACGCTCGTTTTCGATCGTGCGGCTCGCCATAATGCCGGGAACGCCGCAGCCCGTGCCGACCAGCATCGGGATGAACGATTTGCCGGACAGACCGAATTTGCGGAACACTCTGTCCAGCACAAATGCGATACGCGCCATGTAGCCGCAGGATTCAAGAAATGCCAGCAGCAGGAACAGCACCAGCATCTGCGGAACGAAGCCCAGCACCGCGCCGACACCGGCAACGATGCCGTCCAGGATCAGACCTTTGAGCCAGTCCGCTGCGCCGACCGCATCCAGACCGCTTTCGACCAGCGCCGGAATGCCCGGCACAAACACGCCGTACTCAGCAGGATCGGGTTCCTCAAAGCCATTTTCCTCGAAATATGCAACCGCTTCTTTGTAGGATACGCCAACGGTTTCTTCCTCATCCGCACCGTCCGGCACAGACTCATAATACACCGTCTTTTCAATCATTTCGAGTGTTTCTTCATCTTCAATGGCAATCACCGCAGATTCCTCGCCGGTCACTTCCTTCATCTCTGCGAGGACAGCATCTGCATTGAAATCCTCCGCCTCAGTGTCCAGCTCATAATAAGCGCTGACCGCATTTGCAGCATCCTCATATTCGCCGGCTTTCTCTTCATAATCCGCAGAGCCGATGCCGAGCAGATGGAAGCCGTCACCGAACAGATTGTCGTTCGTCCAGTCGGTCGCCCATGCGCCGGGTCCCATCATGGCAATGAGATACACAAGGAACATAATCACCGCAAAGATCGGCAGGCCGAGAATCCGGTTCGTTACGATCTTGTCGATTTTATCGGAAGATGTGAGTTTTCCTGCGTCATGCTTTTTATAGCAAGCCTTGATAATCGACGCGATGTAAACATATCGCTCATTTGTGATGATGCTCTCCGCATCATCGTCAAGCTCTTTCTCCGCCGCTGCAATGTCCTGTTCAACGTGTTTCAGCGTTGATGCGGGAATGCCCAGCTTTTCCAGCACCTTGTCATCGCGCTCAAAAATCTTGATCGCATACCAGCGCTGCTGCTCCTCCGGCATATCGTGAACAACCGCTTCCTCGATATGTGCAATCGCGTGTTCAACCGGTCCGGAGAATGTGTGCTGCGGAATTGTTTTGGTCTCTTTCGCTGCTTTGATTGCAGCCTCCGCTGCTTCCTGCACACCGGCGCCCTTCAGCGCGGAAATCTCCACGATTTCGCAGCCAAGCTGGCGGCTGAGTTCCTTTGTGTTGATCTTGTCGCCGTTCTTTTTGACAACATCCATCATGTTGATCGCAATGACGACCGGAATACCGAGCTCGACAAGCTGTGTCGTCAGATAGAGATTGCGCTCCAGATTCGTACCGTCGATAATATTGAGAATTGCATCCGGGCGCTCGCCGATCAGATAGTTTCGGGCGACAACTTCCTCCAGCGTATACGGCGAAAGCGAATAGATGCCGGGCAGGTCGGTGATCGTCACGCCGTCATGACCTTTGAGTTTGCCCTCTTTCTTTTCAACGGTGACGCCCGGCCAGTTTCCGACAAACTGGTTCGAGCCGGTCAGCGCGTTAAACAGGGTGGTCTTGCCGGAGTTGGGGTTTCCGGCAAGCGCAATGCGGATATCCATATTCATGCTTCCTTCCTCTAGTTAGGTTTACCTAACTCGTAGCTATGATAAATTATTCGACCTCAATCAGTTCGGCATCCGCCTTGCGCAGCGACAGCTCATAGCCGCGCACATTCAGCTCGATCGGATCGCCGAGCGGCGCGACCTTACGAACATAGATCTCCGTTCCGCGCGTGATGCCCATATCCATAATACGGCGCTTGATCGCGCCCTCGCCGTGCAGCTTCACGACCTTCGCTTTGCCGCCGATCGGGATTTCCCTGAGCGTTTTCATCTGTAATTCCTCCTCACACCATGATTTTTCTTGCCATATCCGCGCCGATTGCAACGCGGGATTCCTTGACTTTGACAATCACATTTTCACCGAGATTGCTGATGAGCGTGACCGTTTCGCCGACGGTAAACCCGAGATTTTCAAGATGTTGCCTGAGCGCCGGATTTCCGCCGACTTTCCGAATGGTCAGCGGCGTGCCGGCATCTGCAAAACTGAGCGGCATCATACATTCCTCACCTTCTGTTAGTTGCGTCTAACATTATGACACAGCAAATTGTTAGTTTCTGCTAACCTGTTATATTGTAGCACTTGCAGTTTGATTTGTCAAGGCTTCAGATAGAGAAAAATGCAATTTCGTGCGCTTTCATAACAGTTTGCATATGCTTACTGCTGATTTTGTATCGTTTGACAATTCCTGAAAGTGATTCCGAACACCTGATGCAGCAATCAGTTTTCCAGGTTATATACGCTGCCGTAAGCGGAAAGCCGGCACATAGAAAAAGCACCGCGGATACGCATTCTCATCGTATCCGCGGTGCTTTTCAAAAGCGGAAAGAGAGGGATTCGAACACCCTCAAAACGTGTGAAATTGCCGTATTTGCGTGAGTTTCATTTGTGGGAACCGCTGAAATGGGAACTCGTGGGAACCACAAAAATCGGTCTTTTTTAGCGAGATGCAGAAACCCCCAATAGACCTTCAAAGAATCCGTCGATTTTTTCGTCCACATGTCTGCGTTCGTCAGAGAAAGTGTGCTGGTAAACAGCTTTCAGCGTTGCAGTTGTACAC
>JAEEXH010000058.1 GCA_016291435.1 Oscillospiraceae bacterium | reverse complement strand
CCGGGAGCAGGCGTTGTCGAAAATCCAGAAAGCTCCTTCCTGCACTTCGATGTCCGTGTGCCGCAGGGCACTGCGCCGGGCGTTTACAAGCTGTATCTCAGCCGGGAGGATGTGATCCTGTCCAGCGGCATCCATCTCCCGGATATGGAGGTCAGGGACGCCGACAACAACGAGATCACTGTGCCGTGCGAAGACTGCGAGATCATCGTGGAGCCCGCAGCACTGCGCGGAGACGCCGACTGTGACGGCAATATCACGGTGCTTGACGCACAGACGGTTCTGCGCTATTACGGTGATGTGGTCGTTGCACAGCACGAGCAGACAGAGGAAATGCTGCGTCAGTCGCTGCAAACCTCGTATATCCATACATCCCTCGAGGCGGCAAATGTGGACGGCAAGGGCGATGCCGGTCTCGAGGATGCCATGGCAATCCTGCGCTATGCCGGCAATCTGAATTCCGGCATTGAAACAAGCTGGGATGCCTGCATTCGCTGACAGCAAAAGACCTCCCGCGCAGAACGGGAGGTCTTCTCATAAGGAAACGGTGCAGGCTTTGCGGTATCGCTCGCCGCTCGGAGAAATGCTCCTTTGCGCCGGCGCCGGCGGCTTATGCGGCGCATGGTTTGAAGGACAGGCGCATTTTGCAGCGGGATTGTCCGATTTTTCAGAGAATCCGGAGAATCAGATTTTGCGCGATGCTGTGCAGTTTCTCGACGCATATTTCAGCGGAAATGCACCTGAAATGAAGCTGCCGCTGTCGCTTTGCGGCACACCGTTTCAGTGCGCTGTCTGGGAGATGCTGCGGCAGATCCCATTCGGGCAAAGCGTGACCTACGGCGAGATCGCAGCGGCACTCTCCGTGAAACACGGACGGCGTGTCTCCGCACGGGCAGTCGGCGGGGCGGTCGGGCGCAATCCCCTCTCTGTGATTGTCCCCTGCCACAGAGTCCTCGGCATCGGCGGCATGCTCACAGGCTACGCCGGCGGGCTCGCACGCAAGCGGTATCTGCTCACGCTTGAGCATATTCAATATGAGGAGAAATGACAAATGGCAAAGCTGATTGAACTGCATGCGCTGCCGGAGTCCGAGTGGGAGGCATATCTCCGCTGCTCCGACCCGCAGCTTCTGCATTTTCATGAACCGGACCGCGGACTCTTTCTCGCGGAGAGCCCGAATGTGATCGAGCGTGCACTGAACGCCGGATACGAGCCGGTCTCGCTGCTGATCGACAAAAAACAGATCACCCCGCAGGTGGAGGAGATCCTCTTGCGCTGCGGCGATGTCCCCGCCTATCTTGCGGAGACTGCCGTGCTGCAAACAATCACGGGATTCCATCTGACGCGGGGCGTGCTCTGCGCGATGCGCCGCCGTGCGCTGCCCGATATGGCAGAAACTGTGCGGCATGCAAAGCGGATCGCGCTGCTCGAAAATGTCATGAATCCGACAAATCTCGGCGCAATCTTCCGCAGTGCCGCGGCGCTGCATGTCGATGCGCTGCTGCTGACAACAGGCTGCACCGATCCGCTCTACCGCCGCGCCTGCCGTGTCAGCATGGGCACAGTCTTTCAGGTGCCGTGGGGATACTGTGCCCCGTCGCCCGACGCTGCGGATGCTGTCCGTGCGCTGCGGGAGATGGGATTTGTCACTGCGGCAATGGCGCTCACAGACCGCTCGCTCCCGATCGACGCGCTGCATGTCAGCAAAGAAACGCCCCTCGCGCTCGTGCTCGGCACAGAGGGCGAAGGGCTGCATGCAGAGACAATCGCCGCCTGCAATCATGTCATCCGCATTCCGATGCGGGAATGTGTCGATTCGCTGAATGTTGCCGCAGCCAGTGCGGTCGCATTCTGGCAGTTCCGTGTGTCATAACGCGCCTGTTTTCGTGCAGCGCGGCGCAGGCGTATCAATCCGGAGCGATCCCTTTGTATGCCCCGCGGAGAATCACACGGCTTTCAGGTTCTGCCCGCACCGAAAACAGCTCCGACAAAGCGCTGCGGATCGTTCCAGCGCAGATGCGGAGGTCTTCTGCGTCCGGCAGGGAAATCAAAAAATCGCTGCCGGCGGGTGCGGGCGCGGTGAACTGCGGTGCGGCGGGCAGCGGATGTTCCGGCTCGCCGATCTTTCCGAGCAATACACCTGCGCAGAGCAGCACAGCGGCAGCAATGCACGATTTTTTCATAGGCGCCCCCCTTATGCATATACAGTCTGTGCAGACAGTATATGCAGAAGGGCAGAAAATATGCGAACGGATCACCGCAGCTTGCAGTCATCCTGATAGGGACAGAGCGCACAGCTTTTTCCGCAGCCGAAGCGCCGCGCATCCGTTGTCGGCTGCTTTGAGAGCCCGATCACAGCCGTCACTGATTTGAGCGGCAGGAGCATCTGGTTCTGCGTGACGGTCAGTCCGATGCGGCGCGGGGCATCCAGCATCGCAATGAGATCGCCCTGCTGACTGAGCGGAAAATCGCCGTAGCCTGCGCTGAACCGCTCCGTCAGATAAGGGTATTCCGCGGAGAAGCGCGCCCGCAGCATCTCCGTGAGATCGTCGCAGACAAATTCGATCGCAGCAGCGGCAGCCGCATCAAGCATCACCGCGTCCATGAGATCGGTGCGCTCCGCCTTCCGGATCAGATCATCGGCACGGGAGGAAAGCGTTGCCGCAAGCAAAATCGCGCAGTCACAGCCTGTGAGATGCTTCGCAATATCCGTGCCGCCGAGCGGGAGACTGCCGAGCGTCACGCCGCTTTCCGTATGCGTCACCGGCAGCAGGCGCCAGGTCGTGCGCGGACTGCATGCGTCACAAAGCGCAGAGATGCAGCGGCTGAGCGTGCCAAGCAGCGCGGGGTCGCTGTCCTCCGTGAGATGCAGCATGCGGAGGATCATGCCGCGGTCGAGCTGTTCAGGCTTCATGCGCGGACAGCCTCGGTGATGTAGCGTGCGACATCGGGATTGTTCATCGTGTAGAGATGGATGCCGTCCACGCAGTTTTCCTGCAAATCAAGGATCTGCTCGATCGCGTATTCGAGACCCGCTGCCTTCAGAGAAGCGGCGTCATTTGCATAGCGTGCGAGGAGCTTTGCAAGGCGGTTCGGGATGCTGGCGCCGCAGAGCGAGACCATCCGCTCGATGGATTTCTTGCTCGTGACCGGCATGATGCCCGCCTCGACCGGCACAGAAACACCCGCTGCTGCGAGCTTTTCGCGGAAGCTGTAAAAATCCCGGTTGGAATAAAAGAGCTGCGAGATGAGATGCGAGGCGCCTGCATCGACCTTCTGCTTCACATAGCGGATGTCGGTGTCCAGATCAGTCGATTCCGGGTGACCCTCGGGGTAGCATGCCGCCGCAATGTCAAATTCGCCGTCGGCGCTGTTCTCACGGATGAATGTGATGAGGTCATCTGCGTGAGAAAAATCGTGCTTCGGCTCGACATTCGGATTGCGGTCTCCGCGCAGGGCAAGGATATTCTCGACATGGCGTGCGCGGAACTGCGCGAGCTTCTCAAGCACGCTCTCGCGTGTTTCGTTGATGCAGGGGAGATGCGCGATTGCGGGAATGCCGTGCTGCTCCTGAATGGTCTCGCAGATCTCGGCGGTCGAAGCGCCGGGCACAGAGCCGCCGGCGCCGTAGGTCACGCTGATGAAGTCGGGGTGCAGTTCGCGCAGCTCACCGAGCGTGCGGAAGATGTTCTCGATCGGAACATCGGGCTTCGGCGGGAAGACCTCGAAGGAGAAGACGGGCTTTGTTTCAAAAATGGACGCTGCTTTCATTTGCATGTTTCCTCTTTTCATGTAAAAATACCTGATGGATGATGACGAACACCGCCGCCGCTGCCCAGAGCAGGTTGAATATGATCAGAACCATGATGTCGCTCTGACCGAAGCCGTCCGGCTGCCAGGAGAAGCGCGGCGAATAATGCAGCAGAACATAAAAGACATCCATCACCAGATACGGCACGGAGAAGACGCCGAGCAGCAGCCATTCATAAAGGCTGCTGTTTGCAGTTTTCCGGCTGATGAGATTGACGACCAGCAGCGCCAGCATGATCATGCCGCCGATCTGAGCTGCCGTTGCCGTCAGGAGCCACCATTCTGTCGGGGTCTTGCCGTGCCAGAGCAGCTCCCAGGTGTCTGTGACGGTGTAGCTGTCATCTGACCAGTTGTAGTCAAGCCGGCGCACGACATAGCCTGCGTTCTCCGGAGCGAGCAGGATCGGCGTGCTGATTGCCGCGATCTGTCCCGTTTCATCCATCGCTGCCAGACGGACGGTGCGGTAGGTCTCGCAGAGCCGTGTCGCCTCGCTGCGGCTGCCGCTCCCCAGAACGACCCGCATCTCGGGCGGATCCAGCCACGGGATCCAGCTGCATGACACATCCCCGATGCCCTCGGCGGACATCCAGCCGTCGCGGCAAAGATATTTCCACGGTGTGCCTGTGCCGTCGGGTATGCTCCAGCGGGAAACATCGACCGTTTCCTCGGGGACGAGCACGATCGGCTCTGTGCCCTTCGGCAGCCCGTGCATCGCGATCTCGACACCGAAATCTGCATGACAGGCCGTCAACAGCATCAGAAGCAGCAGCGGCACACAGAGCCATATGTATTTCCTTCGCTTCATTTTAATCAATGCTCCAGTCGATCGGCTGCATGCCGTTCGCAATGAGAAAATTATTTGTCTGCGAAAAGTGCCGGCAGCCGAAGAAGCCGTGATAGGCAGAGAGCGGGCTTGGGTGCGGGCACTGCAAAATCAGATGCCGCCGGTTCGTGATGAGCGATGCCTTTTTGCGGGCATTGCCGCCCCAGAGCAGGAAGACCATCGGCTGCTCGCGCTCGTTGAGCTTGCGGATGATCGCATCGGTGAGCGCCTCCCAGCCGACGCCGTGATGGGAGTTTGCCTGCCCTGCACGGACAGTCAGTGCCGCATTGAGCAGCAGCACGCCCTCCTGCGCCCATTTCGTGAGATCGCCGTGCTTGCCGCGGTTGTCGATGCCGATGTCATTGTAGATCTCCGTGAAGATATTGACGAGCGAGGGCGGCGGCTGGATGCCCTTTTTCACGGAGAAGCTGAGGCCGTGCGCCTGCCCCTCACCGTGATAGGGATCCTGCCCGAGAATGACGCAGCGCACATCCTTGTAGGGCGTCATTTTGAGTGCATTGAAAATATCATACATGTCGGGATAGATGCGCTTTGTGCGGTATTCCGTGATGAGAAACTGCCGCAGCTTCTGATAGGATTCGCTTGCGAAATCGGGCGCGAGCAGCGCATCCCAGTCGTTGCCGATATGGACCATGTCTGAGACTTCCTTTCGCGGGCAGGAAAAATTCTGCCCGGTGATACTGACAGTATACCATATTTTTTGAGAAATGTAAAGCACTGCGTGCATATAGATACAGTATATTGACAATTATCCCCGGATGTGCTATAATGAGAAGGTGCAAAATTGCACAAAACATAATTTACAGACGGAGGAATTGGGTATGGGAAAGAAAATTCTGGCAATCGTGCTGACACTGCTGGTGATCGGCGGTGCAGCGGGCGGCTTTTTCTTCCGGCGCTGGTACCGGGAAAAAGCACTGACCGACAAGGACAAATGGACAACCGTTACGCATGCGGAATACACGGTGACACTGCCGAAGACGATGCAGGAGATCCAGGATTTCAGCTTTGCGGACAATTCCATGACGCCGCTTACGGCGTACAGCACCGGCAAGGCGGGATTCAGCGTCGGCAAGCTCGATTACACGGGCGGCTATGAGCGTCTGAAGGATCTGGATGTCGAGGGCATCCTTGAGAAAATGAAATTCGGCGGCAGCACGCTGCTCCCGGAGAAGACGGCAAGCGGCGGATATTATGTGACCTATTCACAGAATGTCACCGAGAACGGCACCTCAAAGCTCTATTATTTCATCGAGGGCATCTACAAGGGAAAGAATGCGATGTACAGCGCTACGGCCGTCTGCGGCGCGGAGGATCTCTCCGAGCTGAAGCCGTATATGATCGAATGGATTGACTCCTTCAGGACAACGAACTGACAGAATGCCGCTCCAGGCAGAAGCATGCCCGGAGCGGCATTTTTCTTGCACGGTTTCCTTTGCGGCAGCAATACGATATGTATGCATCGGCGGATAATTGTGCATTGACAAGCAGCGGATTTTCCGTTATAATAGAATCAGAAAACGATAGGCTTGCGCGGATGCTTTTCCGCGCAGAAACGGAGAATGTTATGCGAAAACGTGTGAGGGCGCTGTGCATAACCGCCGGGTTTCTTCTTTCACTGAGCGGCTGCGGCACTGCGGCAGACAAAACGGTGATCCGGTTCTCGTGGTGGGGCGGAGATTCCCGCCATCATGCGACATCAGAGGCGGTCCGTGCATTCACGGATGCACATACAGATGTCAATGTCGCGTGTGAATACGGCGCGTGGAGCGGCTGGGAGGAATCTGCCGCCGCTGCGCTCTATGCAGGCACCGAGCCGGATGTCATGCAGGTGAACCTGAACTGGCTCACGGATTACAATTCCGACAGCACCGGATTTCTGGATCTCAACACGCTCAGCGACCGGCTGGATCTGTCACAGTATGACCCTGCGGTACTCGAAGACTGCACCGTTGACGGCAAGCTGCTCTGTCTCCCGGTCAGCGAGACGGGGCGCGTGTTCCTCTGGAATGAGGCATCCTTTGCGGCAGCGGGCATCCCGGTGCCGGATTCCTTTGCGGCGCTGATGGCAGCGGGAGAAACCTTCCGGCAGAAGCGCGGCGAGGACTGCTATCCGCTGGCGCTCGGCTGGTATGACAGAATGCTGTTCCTTGTCTATGTGCTGCAATGCAGATACGGGCGTGAGTGGGTCGAGGACGGGAAGCTGCAATATTCCCTGGAGGAGCTCGAGGAAGGGCTTTCGGTTATCGCGGAGATGGAGCAGAAGCATGTGATCCCGCCGCTCAGGCTGATTGCAGGCGGCGGCGCCGACAGCTTCGACAAGGACGAGAACTGGATCACGGGAAAATACGGCGGCATCTATGAATGGGATTCCTCTGCCGGAAAGTTTGTGGATTCGCTGGGGGCGAATGCACAGCTTCGGGTCGGGCAGTATTTCACCGATCTCGGCAGCTATCAGGGCGGCTTTTCCAAGGTCGCGCTCGGGCTTGCGGTCTCAAAGCACACGGAACACCCCGAGACCTGCGCAGAGCTCATTTCCTATCTTGTGAGCGAGGATCAGGCAATCAAGCTCCTCGGCACAGAGCGGGGCATCCCGCTCAACAAGCATGCATATCAGGTCTGTGAGGATGCGGGGCTGTTGGGGGACATTTCCGCAGAAGCCTATGACACCATGAATGCGTGGGTGCATTTTTCGGGGGATCCTTCCTTCGAGCATGCTGCACTCAAGGGCAACGGCGGTGTCTATGAGGATGTATTCACAGGGCTCAGTTATGGCGAGTATTCGGTTTCCCAGGGTGCAGAGCGGCTCTATGCCGGAATCCAGTCTGCCCTTGCCGGAGATGAACCATGATGACACTGACAAGCTACTTTGACGCATATCTTTCCGATTTTCAGCCGTTCAAGCCCTACTGGAACTATGAGGACGGCTGCCTGCTGCTCGGCTGCGCACGGCTCTATGAAGCAACGGGAAATTCCCGCTATGCGGAATTTGTGCTCGATTATCTCTCGCAGCGCGTGACCGCAGAGGGCGAGATTCCGAGCTATCTGACGGCGCAGCACTGCCTCGACAGCTTCAACTGCGGCAAGCTGCTGTTTTTTGCGGAGCGTCTGACGGCAGATTCCCGCTACCGGAAGGCAGCGGCATGGCAGGCGGCGCAGCTTCGTGCGCACCCGCGTACAGAGAGCGGGCTCTGCTGGCACAAGGAGATCTATCCGCAGCAGGTCTGGATCGACGGCATCTATATGGCAGCGCCGTTCCTCGCGGAATATGCGCTGAAAACAAATGACAGCGGCATCTTTGACGAGATCCGCCGCTGGTTCCGCTATGCCGAGACGCATCTCTATGACAGCGCGGCAGGGCTTTACCGGCATGCGGTCGATGAAGCGCGCACACAGCCGTGGGCAGACCCGGAGACCGGCTGCTCGCCGGCATTCTGGCTGCGCGGAGAGGGCTGGTATCTGATGGCGCTCAGCGACACGCTGGCGCTGCTTCCTGCATCACAGGAAGACTTCCGCGCAGAGCTTTCCGCGGCGCTCTCCCGTGCGGCGGCGCATCTGCTGCCCTACCGTGCGGAGCAGGACGGCCTCTTTTATCAGGTGATCGACATGCCGGAGCTCAGCGGCAATTATACGGAAACCTCCGGCAGCCTCATGACCGCCTATGCCTTCCTGACCGGCGCGGAGCGCGGCGTGCTTCCGCCCGCTTACCGGCAGACCGGGCTGGAGATGCTCGATGCCGTGACACGCACAAAAATCATCGGCGGGCATCTCACGGATATTTGCAGCAGCGCAGGGCTCGGCGGCGCGGCGAACCGTGACGGCAGCCCGGCGTATTACCTCTCGGAGCCGGCTGTTTCCGATGATCCGAAGGGTGTCGGCGTGCTGATGCTGACCCTTGCCGCAGCGGAAAAGAAGGCGCGCAGTTCGGATGAAAAAGCCTGTTAATACAGGCTTTCGCGTGCTGTTTCTCCTCTCGCTGTGATACTGCGCTTTCCGGACACGCCCGGCACGGGCGTGCCGTGACGGTGATGTTTTTCTGGTTCATCCCGCTCTGTCAGATGATCTGCGCCGGGATCGGACGGCTGACGAAAAAGAAAAATACTGAAAGCTGAAACTGGAGTGCATATGAAGCGTTCCCGCACACAACTCAGACGCCGCAGCGCGTATCTTTATATTCTGCCGTGGCTGATCGGCTTTGCGGTGTTCCGCCTGCTGCCGATGCTGTGGTCATTTGTCTGCGGCTTTACAGACATGAACCTGTTCCGCGGCGTGCGGCAGACAGGTCTCATGAATTATACGGAAATCTTCGCAGACAGCACCGTGCTCCGCGCAGTCGGCAGGACGATGCTGTTTGCGTGCGTCAGCGTGCCCCTGAAGCTCACGGCTGCGATGCTCGCAGCGCTCCTGCTCGCACGGCAGATGCGCGGAATCCGCGTGTTCCGCACGCTCTATTATCTCCCCTCGATCCTCGGCGGATCGGTCGCGGCGGCAGTGCTCTGGAAGGCGATGTTCCGCGATCAGGGCATGGTGAATGCAATTCTCACGGCGCTGCATCTGCCTGCGGTATCATGGCTCGGGGAGCCGCATGCGGCGATGTGGGTGCTGATTCTGCTGCGCGTCTGGGAGTTCGGCTCTCCGATGCTGCTCTTTCTGGCAGCGCTCCGGCAGATCCCGCAGGATCTCCTTGACGCTGCCGATATCGACGGCGCGGGCGCGGTGCGGCGGTTCTTCCGCATCAAGCTCCCGATGATTTCGCCGGTCGTCTTCTACAATCTGATGCTTTCCTTCTGCGCCGCATTGCAGGAGTTCAGCGCACCCTTTGTCATCACGGACGGCGGCCCGCGCGGCGCGACGACGCTGCTCTCCCTGCTGCTTTACCGCAGTGCCTTCACCGCAAATGAGATGGGCTATGCCTCGGCGCTCGCATGGGTGCTGTTTCTGATTTCGGCGGCGTGCAGCGCAGCATTTCTGCTGCTGCGGAAGAAGCTCGTATATCTGCCCGATGAACAGGACGCGGGAGGTGCAGCATGAAGCATGTGAAACGCGCAGCATGGTATCTCCTGCTGATTGCAGGTGCCGCTGTGATGGTCTACCCGCTGCTCTGGCTGGTGGGTGCGACCTTCCGCACGAATGCAGAGCTCTTTTCCTCGGCGGGGATTTTTCCGCTTGAGCCGGTCACGGAGGGCTGGCGGGGGGCATTTGCCGCATACGGCGGGCAGATCGACCTGCTGCGTGCGCTCCTGAACACCTATCAATTCGTGATTCCGAAGGTGATGCTGACGCTCATTTCTGTGACACTCACGGCATACGGCTTCTCGCGGTTTGAATTCAAGGGAAAGCGCGTGCTGACGGCATTTCTCTTTGCGACGCTCTTTCTGCCGCAGACAGTGCTCTATGTGCCGCAGTTTGTGCTGTTCAACCGGCTCGGCTGGGTCGATTCGCCGCAGTATCTGCCGCTGATTGTGCCCGCAGCGCTTGCCGGGGACACGGTGCTGGTCGTGATGCTGATGCAGTTTATCCGCGGCATCCCGAAAAGCTATGACGAAGCGGCTGCGCTCGACGGCTGCAATTCGCTGCAAACGCTCTGGTATGTGCTGGTGCCGATGCTGCGGCCGGTGCTTGTGTCGGTCGGCGTGTTGCAGCTGCTCTGGAGCGTCAATGATTACATGGGGCCGCTTCTTTATGTCAAGACGCCGCCGCGGTATCCTGTATCTGTCTATGTGAAGCTCTCGATGGATGCAGACAGCGGCTTTGCCTGGAACCGTGTGCTGGCGGTCTGCTGCATTGCGATGCTCCCGCAGATCATTCTGTATTTTGCAGCACAGCGGTTCACGACACCCGAGGCAGGAGGACTGAAGGAA
Source organism: Oscillospiraceae bacterium (assembly GCA_016291435.1). Classification (GTDB taxonomy): domain Bacteria; phylum Bacillota; class Clostridia; order Oscillospirales; family Ruminococcaceae; genus Firm-04. Next base: position 9,386 of record JAEEXH010000058.1, on the reverse strand, counting down.
TAAGATGCGGGAATTTGATCTGTTTGAATTTCTCAGGGAAGCGATCTTTCCGCTGCTGCTGTTCGGGCTGTTCACGGCAATCTGCGTGACGGGCGCCGTGAAGGCAATCCGCAGAAAACGGCAGTTCCGGAAGGCGGGGCACCGCGTCACTGCGGAGATCCTCAGCTTCCGGAAGGAGACCCGCCCCGGACGCTTCGGCAGATACAAGGAGCAGGTCTGTACGCTCACGGTGCGCTGTCAGCCGCCGGAGGAGAGCGGGATGCGGGTTTACATGATCGAATCCTTTGCGGGCAGGGCAAGCCGCTATGCGGAATGCAGCGAAGCGGAGGTCTGCTTCATTCCCGGGGAGGCGCAGCCCGTTCTGCGCGAGGATATGACGCATGTCGGGCTTGATTCTGTGCTCGGCATCTTCGGCGCGCTGCTCTGCGGCTTCATGTCGCTGCTGTATCTCATTCTGATCATTGATACGGCATGCGGCGGCAGGCTGTCCGGGTGGCTTTCCCGCTTCTTCATGCGGCACGCCTGAGAGGTACGAAGCGATGCCTGTGCGGCAGCGCTTTGAGAGAATACAGTCGAAAGGAGCATCTGAATGGAGTTTTTTGATACAGTTCGTGCAAGGCACAGCTATCGCGGGAAATACGCAGATACGAAGATTCCGCGTGAACATCTCACGCAGATCATGCAGGCGGGGCTCGATGCGCCGTCCGGCTGCAACAAGCAGACGGTCTCGCTAATCGGTGTGGATGACCCGGCGCTGCTGCAAAGGCTGCTCGCGGTGATGAATCCGCCGACCTGTGCGGATGTCCCCGCGCTGATCTGTGTGCTGACGAAAAAGCGCATTGCCTACCGGGACGGCTGCGGCGTCAACCGCGTCTACAATGTGCAGGATTACAGCGCGGCGATCGAGAATATGCTGCTTGCGATCACGGCGCTCGGCTATGCAAGCTGCTGGATCGAGGGGCATATCACCGATGCCGACCGGCAGGGCGACAAAATGGCGGAGATCCTCGGTGTTCCGGCGGAGTACCGCCTGATCTGCGTGCTGCCTGTGGGCGTGCCGGCAGAGGAGGCAAAGTGCCCGTGCAAACGCGATTTTTCGCAGCGGGCGTGGTTCAACGGCTTCGATCCCGCGGCATCGGGCTTGCGGCTCGAAAGACCCGATGCCGCGCATGCGGAAGCGGCCATGCAGTTCCGGCAGGAGTTCTTTGACTGCGGAGAGACAGTCATCAACGGCAGCGAGCTGCTCGACCGCACCGAATGCTATGCCGACTGGCTCCGCAGCGTCACCGACAATACATCCCCGGAGACGGTATCGCCGGACTGGGTTGTGACCGACACCTTCTTCGCAGTCAGCGAAAGCGGCAGAATCGTCGGCATCATCGACTTCCGCCATGCGCTGAATGACTGGCTCCGGGATTTCGGGCATGTCGGCTTCAGCGTGCGCCCCTCTGAGCGGCGCCGCGGTTATGCGACAAAAATGCTCGGGCAGATCCTGCGCATTGCACGCGAGGCAGGGCTCCGCGAGCTGATGCTTTCCGCAGAACGGGAGAATATGCCCTCTGTCAAGACGATTGTGACATGCGGCGGCGAGTATGTCCGCAGCTTCACGCATGAGGGCGCAGAAGCGGATGTTTACCGCATCATCCTTTGACAGAATAGGAGAAAGAGAATGGATTTCCGATCTTTGCTGATCAATGAATTTGTGATACTCGACGGCGGCATGGGGACGATGCTGCATCTGAAATCCGGCGAGATCCCGGAGCAGCTCAACCTCACCGACCCTGAGCGCGTCGCGGCGATCCACCGCGCCTATGCGGAGGCGGGCTCGCAGATCGTCTATGCAAACACCTTCGGCGCAAATGCCGTCAAAATGCGCGGCACGGGGCTTGATCCCGCGGAATGTGTCCGTGCAGGCGTGCTGCTTGCAAAGGAGGCCGTCGGCGGGCGTGCGGCAGTTGCGCTTGATCTCGGTCCGACGGGGCAGATGCTCCCGCCTGCCGGTTCCATGACCTTCGATGAGGCATATGCCTGCTACCGTGAGGTCTGCATCGCGGGCGCGGAGGCAGGCGCCGATCTCATTGTCATCGAGACGATGAGCGACCTGCTTGAAATCAAGGCGGCACTGCTTGCCGCAAAGGAAAATACCGATCTGCCCGTCATCTGCACGATGACCTTTACCGAGAACGGACGCACCTTCACCGGCTGCCCGATCTCCGCAGCGGCGATTACGCTGGAGGGGCTCGGCGCGGATGCCGTCGGCATCAACTGCTCGCTCGGTCCGCGTGAAATTTTGCCGATGATGCAGGAGCTCGGCAGATGGACCGCGCTCCCGCTCGTCATGAAGGCGAATGCGGGTCTGCCCGATCCGGTCACCGGCGATTATGATTTGACAGCGGAAGCCTTCGCGGAGTTCGCCGCTGCCTATGCCGACTGCGGCGTGCAGTTCTTCGGCGGCTGCTGCGGCACCACGCCCGATTTTATCCGTGCGATGTGCGAAAAGCTCAGCACGCTCCACCGTGCAAGACGCCTCAGCAAGCCGTTCTCTGCGGTCTGCTCCGGCACACGCACCGTGCTGCTCGATATGCCGCGCATCATCGGCGAGCGCATCAATCCGACCGGCAAGAAGCGCATGAAGCAGGCGCTGCTCGATCAGGATTTCGATTATCTCTGCGCCGAAGCTCTTGCGCAGACCGAATCGGGCGCCGATCTGCTCGATGTCAATGTCGGCACGCCCGGCATCGACGAGGCAGCGCTCCTGCCGCGTGCCGTGCAGACGATCCTCGAAGTGACCGATCTGCCGCTCCAGCTCGATTCCTCCGATCCGGCAGCGCTCGAAGCAGCGCTCCGCATCTATCCCGGCAAGCCGATCATCAATTCCGTCAACGGAAAGGCGGAATCTCTGGAGACGATCCTGCCGCTGGTGAAGCATTACGGCGCGGCAGTTGTCGGACTGACGCTCGATGAGAACGGCATCCCGACAAAGGCAGACGACCGCTTCGCGATCGGCAGGCGTATTCTCAATCACGCACTGGCGCTCGGCATCCGCAAAGAGGATGTGTATCTTGACTGCCTGACGCTGACCGTTTCGACCGGCGCAGAGGTCGCACAGGAGACCCTGAATGCGGTGCGGCGCGTCCGCACGGAGCTCGGACTGCAAACGGTGCTCGGCGTCTCGAATGTGAGCTTCGGTCTCCCGAACCGCCCGCTCATCAACCGCAGCTTCCTCAATATGGCGCTGCAATGCGGTCTGACGCTGCCGATCATGAATCCGATGGCAGAGGGCATGACCGACACCGTGCGCGCATTCCGCATGCTCGCGGGCTATGACGAAAACTGTGCAGCATTCATTGAAGCCTACCGCGACGTGACGGCGGCAGCCCCGGCACCGCAGTCCGCACCGAAATCCGGTGCGCTCAGCTTGCAGGAGGCGGTCGCACACGGCATGCGGCAGGACGCGGCAAGACTGACGCAGGAAGCGCTCGCGCAGAAGGAGCCGCTGCAAATTGTCAATGAAATGCTGATCCCGGCGCTGGATGCGGTCGGTGCAGACTACGAGAGCGGTAAGGTCTTCCTGCCGCAGCTCATTCAGGCGGCGACTGCGGCACAGAGCGCATTCTCCGTACTGAAGGCGCATATGGCGTCTGCGGAGGGCGAAAGCGGCGGCAAGGGCAAAATCATCATTGCAACCGTGCAGGGCGATGTGCATGACATCGGAAAGAATATCGTGAAGCTGCTGCTGGAAAATTACGGCTATGATGTGATTGACCTCGGCAAGGATGTGCCCCCGCAGACGATCGTCGATGCGGCAATCGCGAACGGTGTGCAGCTTGTCGGGCTCTCGGCGCTGATGACCACGACGGTCGGCGCGATGGAGGAGACCATCAAGCTGCTGCACGCGCAGTATCCCGGCTGCAAGACCGTGGTCGGCGGCGCGGTGCTGACAGAGGATTACGCACAGAAGATCGGCGCGGATTTCTACGCGAAGGACGCCAAGGCATCGGTCGATTTCGCAAAGACCGTGTTCGGGGAATAAGGAGACAGACAGATGAGAGCACTGATCCAGCGTGTGACAGAGGGCAGCGTGACCGTGGGCGGCGAGACCGTCGGTGCAATCGGGCAGGGCTTCGTGATCCTGCTCGGCGTGACAGAATCGGACACCGACGCCGAGGTGCATATGCTTGTAGATAAAATCACGAAGCTGCGTATTTTCGCAGACGAAAACGGCAAGACGAACCTGAGCCTTGCCGATGTGAACGGCGAGCTGCTGGTCATCTCGCAGTTCACACTCTGCGCCGACTGCCGGAAGGGCACGCGCCCGAGCTTCACCCATGCAGCGCCGCCCGACGAGGCAAACCGTCTCTATGAGCTGTTTCTCGCAGAATGCAGAAAAAACGTGCCGAAGGTCGCATGCGGCATCTTCGGCGCAGATATGGCGGTCCGTCTCTGCAATGACGGTCCCTTCACGATCTGGCTTGATACGGATGAAATGAAGCAGCCGCGGCATGCACACACATGACCGCGGCTGAATAAGGTATCGCCGGCACGACGGATTTGTAACGGGGCTCCGCGCTCCCTTTTTCGACAGCATAAACCGGGCTGCACAGCATTGTACTGTGCAGCCCGGTTCTCATTTATGATGCTGTAAAATCAGCCGCGATCCTTCGTTGCGTCGTTGATCGCCTGCATGATCTTCGGGTATCTGATCTGGCAGGAGCCGCGGTCGAGCAGACCGAACAGCTCACCGCTGCCGCTGAACAGATTGTTATCCCACCAGATGCACGGGACATTGTACTGATTAGCGGTTCTAAGATAGAAGCCGACCCAGTCAGCGCGGGCATCTTCGTTCTCTCTGTTGACAGCGCCGAACTCACCGATGATGACCGGGATGCCCTGAGAGAGGAATCTGCTCTTCAGAAGCTCGAAGTTGGAGATGATGTCCGCCGTATCAGAGCTGTTGCCGGAGCTCCACTGTGCGGTGCCGCCTTCGTTAAGGCTCTGCATGGTGAAACGGTACGGGGTATATGCGTGGATGGAAACGATGACATGATCGTCGTTGTTCGGGATCTTGTAATCGTTGACGCCTTCGCGGTACGGACCTGCAACATAGGTCGGCATCATGACAAAGCGCTTCTCATTGTTGCCGCCGGTCTTGCGGATCGCATTCAGTGCCGCTGCGTTCATCTGATTGACGCAGTCTCTTGCCTCGGAGGTGCCGCCGTTCCACTCATACTGTGTGCCGACGAGACGCGGCTCATTGAGGGTCTCGAAGATGAGGTGGCTGTCATAGCCCTCGAAGCGGTTTGCGATCTGTGTCCAGACAGCATCGAGCTTTGCGCACTCGGCGTTCATGAGGTCAGCGCGCGGGACCTGCCAGTCGGTGTCGTGATGCGAATTGATGATGCAGTACATGCCGTTGTCGATGACATAGTCAACAACCTGCTGTACACGGTCCATCCAGTCCGAGCGGATCTGGTTGTTGCCGTCGATCTTCTCGCCCCAGCTTACCGGAACGCGGACGCAGTTGAAGCCTGCCGCCTTGACGGCATCCATCATTGCCTTTGTGGTGGTCGGGCAGCCCCAGCCGGTCTCATAGGCATTGACATTGAGACCCTGCGTGCCGTTTCTGGTCGCATCGAGCGTATTGCCGAGGTTCCAGCCGACCTTGATGTGGCTGACGAATTCCATTGCAGTCTCGCCGGTATCGCTGGAGCCGCCGATGGTGCCGTCCATGAGACCGCGCTTTAAGAGCGTGAGGTCGGCAGCGTTCAGGCGGTTGTTGTGGTCGAGGTCGCCGTTTGCAGCGATCGCGAGCTCAACATCCATGCCGAGCAGATACTTCTGGAGCAGGACAACATCAGCGAGGTCAGACTTCTTGTCGTCATTGAGGTCGCCCTTGCGGGTCATCGCGCCGATGCCTGCCAGATCGCCGGTGATGATGCCGACAGAATTGACGGTGAGGTGATCGAGCGCTTCGCCTTCCTCGCCCCAGAGCTGGAGCTGGAACTCATCGGGCATCGGATACTCCGGGTCTGCAACGAACTTCATCGTGAAGTTCTGCACCGGGTTTGCGATCCACTGGCTGTCAGAATACCAGTTATCCTCGTTGTAGCCCTCTGCATAATAGCCGAACGCGGGCATAGTCGCAAGACCGTTCACGAGATCTGCGGTGTAGGAGACCATAACAGCGGTCGCCTTCTCATCGCCTGCGAGACCGAAATCACTGAGGCTGAACGGCATCACGACGCCGCGCTCCAGGCGCTTGCCTCCGTCGAATTCGATGTAGTGCTTGCAGGACTTGACATCATCTGCGGTCTGTTCTGCCGCAGCTGCGGGAAACGCCGCGAGCTGTGTGAGCAGCATGGCGCCTGCCGCGAGCAATCCGCCGAAGCGGAACAACTTTTTGCTCATAGAAATTCCCCCTTCTGAGAGCAATCAAAAATATTGGATCAGAGCATAATCCATTTTTATTATAGCATATCTGCTCTGAAATGTAAATGCGTTTTCTTGCACACTTTTGGGGGGATGTTGCACAAAAAAAGCGCCCGCTGCCATGATCGGCGCGGGCAAGGAGGTATGGAATTCTTACAGCTCGTCAATCGAGCCGGAGAGATAGAGAAGCAAAAGTCTGAGGTCGTCGCTGGTGATGACGCCGTCGCCGTTCAGCTCGGCATTGTTCTTGCCTGCGACGCTGAGCTCTGCCACGCCGGCAGATGCCTTAGCGAGCAGTACCGCATCGCTGAGCTCGACCATGCCGCTGCAATCTGCATCGCCGCGGAGAATCCGCTGTGCAGTTGTGCTGCTTTCGGCGGTCTCGGTCACGGTCGTTGTGGTCGTTGTCACGGTTTCTTCTGCGACCGGCTCTGCGGTGAAGCTGAGCGTCGCGGGATCGCAGGCTGCCATATCGCCCAGTGCGTTGTCCCATGCGGCATAATACCAGACCTCGACCTGAAGCTGATCGGTGACACCTGCTGCACCGAAGTCGATCTCAATGGCAGCGGAGCCGCTGTCGCCGAGGCTGTCCTCATAGCGGAAGGGCACCTGCACCCATTCCTGCGTCAGATTGTTCCAGTAGCCATACTGTCCGCTGACGCCTGCCCACGGCATGCCGGAGGCGATCAGGCGGAGCTTCTGCGCACCGCCGGTCGGCACCTGCCAGACCATTTTCTGCGGCTCAGCCGTCGTTTCGGTCTCCGCGGAGGAAGCCGCCGTGTCGCTTGTGAGCACAGTGGTCTCGGTCGTTGTCGTCGTGGTGATCGTTTCGGTCATGCCCGGATCGACCGCGTTTGCGAGATTGAAGCGCTGGGTGTCGTCCTTGATGTGTGACCACATATAGCGCAGCATCCAGCCGTCGAAATCATTGATATAGCTGCATGAGCCTGCCATCATGATGGAGTTCTCGCCGCCGGGGAAGCCGCCGGGCGGGAAGCCGTCGGAGGCGCCCTCGCCGCCGTAGAAGTCGGTCATGCCGAAGCCGTGTCCGAGCTCATGCCAGTAGATGTGCGGGAAGCCCGAGCCGGACGCCGCCGCGAGATAGAAGTTATCGGAAAGGCGCTGTCCCCAGTCACCGCCGCATCCGCCGTAATCGCCGTAATTCTGCGTGCACCAGAGATATTCGTCGAAGCTCTGGCCGTTGTAGACATGATTGCGGTCGCGGAAATAATTGAATGTCCAGAGTGTTTCATCGGCACAGGGCAGATCGGACGGAACACCCTGCTGCGAATCGGAAAGATCGTCATGCGTCTTGATGTTGTCCCAGATGACCTCATCGCTGTGGATATCGAGCAGAGCGCTGCGGTCGAGCACAGCCCAGCCGACGATATTCACCTTGACATGGCTGTAAGGCCATGCCTCATAGCCGACAAGCCAGTCTGTCCACTTGTTGATGCCCTCATCGACCATCTTCTCGAAGGACTTGCGCTGCTCATAGGTGATCTGCTTGGTGGACTGCCAGCGGACCACATAATTGAGCTGCCCCTTGTTCGCGATGATCTGGTCAAAGAGACTGTTCCAGCGGCGGCTGTTGATGCCGAGGGAATCCTCGCGCATGATGCGGTTCTGCCAGATCCAGTCTGCGCCCGAGACATAGGACGCGGGCATGTCGCTGAGCGTTGTGCCTGCTGAGACGGCAGACACGCTGTACGATAGCTGCCCGAGCGGTGAGAACACCGCCGTCAGGGCAGCCGCCGCAGAGACAGCAAGCGCTGCGGCTTTGTGCCTGATCTTTGTCATATTTGATTTCCTCCCCAGTTCTGCGGTTATATATGTTATGGCATCCGCATATCTATAAGTCTATTATAATCAATCCGCGATTTACTATCAATGCAAAATTGTAACATAAGCTGTCATATCCTGCACAGTTCATCAAACGGTACAAAAATTCACGGGAAATATGCAGAATGTTCCGCTTGCATTCCTACTATTCCTATGGTATAATAGGAATATCTTATTTCTCAGAAAGGCAGTGATCGCATGACACGGAAAACCGTACTCGCATTCGGGGATTCCAACACCTTCGGGCTTGACCCCATCAGCCGCGGCGGGGCTTACATCCGCTTTGACAGCCGCACGCGCTGGACAGGACGGCTCGCGGAGATGCTCTCGCCGATGGGCTGGGATGTTGCGGAGGAAGGCAGATGCGGCAGAACGACTGTCTTTCAGGATCCGGAACGGGAGGGGCTCTGCGGCGCCGATGCACTCCCCGAAGCGCTCCGCACACACCGCCCTGACGCCGTCATTCTCATGCTCGGCACAAACGACTGCAAAACGGTGTTCGGCACCTCCCCTGCCGTGATTGCGGCGGGCATTGCGCGGCTGATCGGCATGATCCGCAAAGAAAGCGAAGCGGAGATTCTGCTCCTGTCGCCTATCCTGCTCGGGGAGGATGTCTACAACGGCTATGATCCCGATTTCAGTGCGGCATCGGTTGCCTGCTCGAAGGGGCTTCGTGCGGCATATGCGGAAACAGCGGCGCGCCTGCACTGCGGATTCCTCGCAGCATCCGATTTTGCCGCGCCCTCTGAGACTGACCGTGAGCACATGGATGCAGAAGGACACCGCGCACTCGCAGACGCGGTCTTCTCCGCCTTCGTGCAGCAGATCGCGGCAGCACACACAAACGAATATGAAAACAGCGTTCGCGCATAAGATAGATACCTATATAGAAGTTTTGCCCCCAAGTGTTTAAGCACTTAGGGGCATTATATTTTATACGGTTGCTAAGATAAATCAGAATTTGATGTTGCAAGATTAACATATACCAGTTAAAAGCCGCCAATATGACTTAATGTTTTAGAAGCGACTCTTGAACCTTCATTCATTGCATTTATAATATCACAATCTCTCAAATATGAACAAAGAAAGCCAGCATGATAACTGTCACCGCACCC
>JAEEXH010000142.1 GCA_016291435.1 Oscillospiraceae bacterium | reverse complement strand
CCTATCTTCTGGGCACCGCGTTTGCCAGGCCGGTCATCGGCAAGAAGCTCGCCGAGATCGCCATCGCCGAAGGCGCGGACGCCGTCTGCCACGGCGCGACGGGCAAGGGCAACGATCAGGTCCGCTTCGAGCTGGCCATCAAGCGCTTTGCGCCGGGCATGAAGATCATCGCCCCGTGGCGCGAGTGGGAGATCAAATCGAGAGAAGAGGAGATCGACTATGCCGAGGCGCACAATGTGCCGCTGAAGATCTCGCGCGAGACCAACTATTCCAAGGACAAGAACCTGTGGCATCTGAGTCACGAGGGCCTCGACCTCGAGGATCCCTCCAACGAGCCGCAGTACGATAAGCCCGGCTTCCTCGAGCTCGGCGTTTCTCCGGAGCAGGCACCCGATCAGGCAACCTATGTCACCATCGACTTTGAAAAGGGCGTGCCGGTCGCTGTGGACGGCGTGAAGATGAAGGGTTCTGACATTGTGCGCAAGCTGAATGCACTCGGCGGCGCAAACGGCATCGGCATCGCTGACATCGTTGAAAACCGTCTCGTCGGCATGAAGAGCCGCGGCGTCTATGAGACCCCCGGCGGCACCATCCTCTACTACGCACATGCAGCCCTCGAGACCATCACGCTCGACAAGGCAACTGCGCGTGTCAAGGAGCAGCTCTCTCATCAGTATGCAGACCTCGTCTACAACGGTCAGTGGTTCACTCCGCTCAGAGAGGCGCTTGACGCATTCGTGGACAGCACCCAGCAGACCGTCAACGGCACTGTGAAGCTGAAGCTCTACAAGGGCAACATCATCACTGCCGGCATCACTTCTCCCGACACCCTCTACGATGAGGAGGTCGCGACCTTCGACGAGGACGATGTCTACGATCAGAAGGATTCCGCAGGCTTCATCAACCTGTTCGGTCTGCCGATCAAGGTCAAGGCGAAGCTCGATCAGAAGCGGAAGAAGTAATTCTCGCTGAAAACAGAGATTGACAGAAAGGGCGGCTTTCGCGGGTCGCCCTGTCTGTTTTTCGTGAAAGGATAAAATACTATGGCAAAAATGTGGGCAGGCAGATTCTCGAAAGAGGTCGATGAAACGGTCAATGCGTTCAATTCCTCGATCTCCTTTGACGGCAGAATGTACCGTCAGGATATCCGCGGCAGCATCGCACATGCGACGATGCTCGGCGACTGCGGCATCATCCCGCAGGAGGATGCGGAGAAGATCATCGCAGGGCTCAGAGGCATTCTCGCCGATCTCGATTCCGGTGCGCTACTGATGGATCCGACCGCTGAGGATATTCATATGTTCGTCGAGGCGGAGCTGACAAAGCGCATCGGCGATGCGGGCAAGCGGCTGCACACCGCCCGCTCCCGCAATGATCAGGTCGCGCTCGATGTACGCCTCATTCTCCGCGATGAGATCGCAGAGATCCGGAAGCTCCTGCTGCCGCTGCTCCATACGCTTGTGAAGCTCGCCGAGCAGCACACGGAGACGATCATGCCGGGCTATACGCATCTCCAGCGCGCACAGCCGGTCACGCTTGCGCATCATCTGCTCGCATATGTGTGGATGCTGCTCAGAGACGACAGCCGCCTTGCCGATACCGCAAAGCGCATGAACTTCTGCCCGCTCGGTGCAGGTGCGCTCGCCGGCACGACCTATCCGATCAACCGGAAGCAGACCGCTGCCCTCCTTGATTTCACGGCGCCGGTGCCGAATTCGCTCGATGCCGTCTCCGACCGCGATTTCTGCGTGGAGCTTGCCAATGCGCTTTCGCTGCTGATGGTGCATCTCTCCCGCTTCTCCGAGGAGATCATCCTCTGGTGCTCGTGGGAGTTCAAGTTCATTGAGCTTGATGATGCCTATGCGACCGGCTCCTCGATCATGCCGCAGAAGAAGAACCCCGATGTGACGGAGCTCATCCGCGGCAAGACCGGCAGAGTCATCGGCGATCTCACCACGCTCCTCACGATGCTGAAGGGCATCCCGCTTGCATACAATAAGGATATGCAGGAGGACAAGGAAGCGATTTTCGATGCAATCGACCAGGCGAAGCTCTGCCTCAAAACCTTCGATCCGATGCTTGCTACCATGCGCGTCAACAAGGAAAACATGCGTGCGGCGGCGGCAAAGGGCTTTATCAACGCAACCGACTGCGCAGATTATCTTGTGAAGAAGGGGCTGCCCTTCCGCGATGCCTACAAGATCACAGGCACGCTGGTCGCAAGATGTATCTCCGAGGGGCTGACACTGGAAACACTGCCGCTTGCGGCATACAAGGAAGCCTGCCCGCAGTTCGATGAGGATGTTTACAATGCGATCGCGCTGGAGACCTGCCTGAACGGACGCATCTCCGAGGGCGGACCCTCCGCGGAGGCAGTCGCACAGCAGCTCGCGCTTGCAAAGGCGCAGATCGCGGAGATCAGATTATGAGCAAGAAACATATCAAATATATCGTGATTGTCGCAGTCATCTCGTTTGTCGTGTGGCTGGTCGGCGAGATCATACTGATGGTTGCTTTTCCGCTGTCTTCGATGACAACGGCGCGGGTCTGGGTCGTGGCTGTGTTTACCACCGCCTGCATCTGGTGCATTGTGCATCTTGCCCGTGAGGATAAAAAACAAGTTGAGGATGAAGAAAATGACAACTACAAAGGTGTATATTGACGGGCAGGCAGGCACAACAGGCCTCAAGCTCTATGACCGCATCAAGAATCGCCCCGATGTCACGCTGCTGACAATCGACCCGGCGCTCCACCGCGACAACGCTGAGCGTGCGCGTCTCATCAATGAATCCGATGTGACCTTCCTCTGCCTGCCGGATGCGGCATCCATTGAGGCTGTGTCCTTCTGTGAAAATCCGGATACGCGCATCATCGACGCTTCGACCGCACACCGCACGAATCCCGACTGGGCATACGGCTTCCCGGAGCTTTCCGCTGCACACCGCGCCCGCATCGAGACCGCAAAGCGCGTTGCTGTGCCCGGCTGCTATGCGTCCGGCTTTGCATCGCTGGTTTTCCCGATGGTGCAGAGCGGCATGATGCCCGCGGATTATCCCGTGACCTGCCATGCAGTCTCCGGCTATTCCGGCGCAGGCAAGGCAGCAATCGCAGTCTATGAATCCGATGAAAAGCCTGCCGATTTTGAATCGCCGCGCCAGTATGCGCTTACGCAGAAGCACAAGCATCTGCCGGAAATGCAGGCGGTCTCCGGGCTGAAATATCCGCCGATGTTCAATCCGCTCGTCTGTGATTATTTCGCAGGCATGGTGGTCTCCGTGCCGCTGCACAGACGCCTGCTGAACGGTGCGCCGACCCTTGAGGATGTGCATGCGATGTTCGCAAAGCATTACGAGGGACAGCAGTTTGTGAAGGTGCGTGCATTGCAGGGGGCAGATGTGCTGGAAAACGGCTTCCTCCCGGCAAATACGCTTGCGGGTACGAATCTGCTGGAGGTCTTTGTCTGCGGCAATGACGAGCAGATCCTGCTCGCCGCAAGACTTGACAATCTCGGCAAGGGCGCATCCGGCGCCGCGCTCCAGTGCTTCAACATTATGACCGGCGCACCCGAGGAAACGGGTCTGATCTGAACTTAAGAGAGGTATCGAATATGAAATTACAGGGCTTTGCGGAGTATCCCTTCGTAAACGGCGGCGTCTGTGCCGCAAAGGGCTTCCGCGCAAACGGCATCTGCTGCGGGCTGCGGCATCAGGAGCTCCCGACCGACACAGCTGAAAAGCCTGCGGAGCAGGGGATCGACGTCGCGATTCATGAGGCGCCCGCCGGCAAGAAAAATGATCTGGCGATGATTGTTTCTGACTGCATGTAAAATGTCGATGCGATCAAAACCCCGACTACGGTGCAGGGTGCCCCGATCATTGTCACCAAGGAGAATATCCGTGCCGGACCCGAACAGGCTGTGATCGTGAACACAGTCACAGCG
>JAEEXH010000141.1 GCA_016291435.1 Oscillospiraceae bacterium | reverse complement strand
AAATTTCCTGACAGGTTACCTGAAAGCGCTGCTCTACGCAGGATGCGCAGGCGTCGGCTTTACGCTCGCGCTGCTCATCTTCGCCGGTGTGCGGAACCGTCTCGAAAGCTCTGATATTCCGGAAATGTTCAAGGGCGTCCCGGCAACACTGATCGCTGCTTCGATCGTGTCGCTGAGCTTTCTGGCTTTTTCCGGCATGGGCTGAGGAGGTGCCGCATGAGACTTGAGATCTACTATATCCCGGTGGCGCTTTTTGCCGGAATCGGTTTGCTCGCAGCGATCCTGCTGATCATCGCAAGCAAGCTGTTTGCAGTCAAAACCGATGAACGCATCAGTGAGATCGAGGAAATCCTTCCGCACGCAAACTGCGGCGCCTGCGGGTATGCGGGCTGTGCAGACTATGCGGCGGCTGTTGTGAACGGCGGCGCAGCGACAAATCTCTGCAAGCCGGGCGGCACGGAAACCGCCGAAAAGGTCGCTGCCGTGATGGGAACAAAGGCGGAAGCTGTCCGTCCGGAAGTCATGGTACTCCGCTGCCGCGGCAACTGCAATGCCGCTGTGCGCAAATACGAATATGACGGCATACAGTCCTGTGCAGCGGCTCAGCATTTCTTCGGCGGGAGCAACGCCTGTGCTTACGGCTGCATCGGACTCGGTGACTGCGTCAAGGTCTGCGATCAAAACGCAATCCGTATTGTAAACGGCATCGCCGATATTCAGCCGGGGCTCTGTGTTGCCTGCGGAAAATGCGCACAGGTCTGCCCGAATCAGCTGCTTGCTCTGCGCGGCACCGACAAGCATTATGATGTCCGCTGCTCCTCGCACGACAACGGCAAGACAACGAAACTGATCTGCAATACCGGCTGCATCGGCTGCAAGATCTGCGAGCGGAAATGTCTGCGCCATGCAATCACCGTGACAAACTTCCTTGCTGTGATTGACTATAACAAATGCGAAAACTGCGGTGTATGCCGTGAGAACTGCCCGACCGGCGCGATTGTTTGCTGTGAGGACACCAATTAAATATTACAGAATGGTTACAGATTTGCTAATTTGCAAATTTGCACTTGACAACAGCAGTATTTCATGCTATACTATGGCTGTAAGCAGAGGAACCCCCGACAAAAAGGAGGATTACCATGGCAACAAAGACCATTACTTTTGAGATTGACGAGAAGCTCGCTGACAAGTTCGAGCTCGCTGTGCAGCTCACCGGCGATGACCGTGCTGCAGTTGCTGAGAGCTTCGTGAAGCAGTATCTCGCAAAGGCACTGCACGCTGCTGCGGAGGAGTATCACGATCCCGCAGAGCAGACCCGCCAGCCGCAGCCTGAGCCGCAGGCACAAACCAGAACCCGCGCAGACAGTGCGTCCCGCGCTGCCAAGATTCCGGGTGCATCCGCACCGCCCCCTGTCCGTCCGCGCAGAGCAAGACCCGATCATGAGATGCCTCCGCGTGATGACCGCTGGTGGGATTTCGGCAGGGAGTTCAACCGCTCCTGGGGCAAGGCAATCAGCCGCATCCCCCGCTGGGCAAGAAATCCGCAGCAGAACAATCACAAGATCCTGCGTGCATACTTCGAGCTCCAGAGAGAGCTCGGCAAGGTCACGCTTGATGCACTTCGCGGCAGATGCTCCGACCCGACCGGCCACCCGCGCACATTTGTCCCGCACTTCGACAATAATTTTGCACAGATGAAGTTCGACAACGGCAATTCGCACGGCAAGGTCTTTGAGGAGCGCGACGGCTTCGTCACGATCTGGGATCACATCAGTGAGACGCTGATGAAATACCGCGATTATTTCCTGAGATAACAACACAGAACCGCAAGGGGTTCCCTCTTGCGGTTCTGTGCGGATATTACCTGAAAGGATGTTCACAATGAAAAGAATTCCCGCTGCGATTTTTCTGAGCAGCATGCTTCTGCTTGCAGGATGCAGCAATAAAACAAAGGAACAGAGCTCTGCTGTTGTCACCGATACCACAGAAGCAATGACAGAAATCACCTCTGATCAGCCCGCACCGCCCGAGATCACAACTGCGGCAACGCTTTTGACGGAAACCGACACCACCGTCGCCGAATCTGAAACGACTGCTGCTGTGACTGAGAGCACTTCTGCGAATGAACCCGCCAGCACGGCTGCACCGCTGATTACGACCCTTGCACCTGTCACCACGCAGATGATGGGCGGTCAGGGCGGTCAGCAGGACGGCGAGAATCCGCACCCGCTGCACTTCAATTATTTCTTCTCGCCCGAATATGTCGGACTGCGCCTTGCAGGCGGCAACTATCAGTCCATCGGCGGCGATTTTGCGGAAGCTGTGGAGCACAATGCTGACATGACCTACACACTTGACGATATCAATTTCGACGGCACGCCTGATCTCTTTGTCGCAATTCACGGCTTTGATACGCCGAATGTGCAGTATGCCGTGTATCTCTGGAACCCGGATCAGAAAAAGTTTGCGGAGACACCGCTGCTCTATCTGAATCCTGTCTGCCATGCCGACACCAAGGAATTCTGCACGCTGGAGCAGAAGCAGAATGATACAGACGGCGAGGAAACGCTCTGTGTCATGGATGTATACACATGGGCACCTTCGCTGAGCGAGATCAAGCCGAAGAAGGCGCGTGAATATGTCGCAGATTTCAAGGCGCTGACGCTCACGGAAACAAGCACGGATGGCAGCGATCCGAAGGAAACATCGTTTGAATCGAAAGAGGCGCTTGAGAAGGCAGTACTGGACCTCTACTCTGTTTCATAATAAGATCCCGCAGGCGGCAATGAATGAAACCGTCTGCGGGATTTTTTATATTTGTGAGAGAATATGTCTTGCGACATACACGCCGCTGGCGGAAGCATGGGACAGCGAATGCGTGACGCCGGAGCCGTCACCGATGACATAGAGCCCCGCATGCCGCGTTTGCAGGTTGCTGTCGATGTCAACCTCCATGTTATAAAATTTGACCTCGACACCGTAGAGCAGCGTGTCTGCATTGGCAGTGCCGGGCGCGATCTTATCCAGCGCATAGATCATCTCAATGATGCTGTCAAGAATGCGTTTCGGGATAACAAGCGAAAGGTCGCCGGGCGTTGCAGCCAGTGTCGGTACGACAAAGCTCTCTGCGATGCGGGTGGCATTGCTGCGCCGTCCGCGGATCAGATCGCCGAACCGCTGCACCATAACGCCGCCGCCGAGCATATTGGAGAGCCGCGCAATGCTTTCACCGTAGCCGTTGGAATCCTCAAACGGTTCTGAGAAATGCTTGCTGACAAGCAGCGCAAAGTTTGTATTGTCCGTGTGCAGCGCCGGATCCTCATAGCTGTGACCGTTCACCGTGACAATGCCGTTCGTGTTCTCATTGACGACAACACCGTGCGGATTCATGCAGAAGGTGCGGACAAGATCCTCAAACTGCTTCGTGCGGTAGACGATCTTGCTCTCATAGAGCTCATCGGTCAGATGTGAGAATACCGACGCAGGCAGCTCAACACGCACACCGATGTCAACACGGTTGGATTTTGTCGGAATACCGAGCTCACCGCACACCTTTTCCATCCACTTGCTGCCGCTTCTGCCGACGGAAACGATGCATTTTTCGCACGTGTACTCTGCGCCCGCGCAGCGGATCAGATATCCGTCCTCCGTCACTTCGATGCTCTGCGCGGGCGTGTCAAAGAAGAATTCGACCTTGTCCTTCAGATCATTATACAGGTTTTCGAGAACGACATAGTTGATGTCCGTGCCGAGATGTCGCACCGACGCGTCCAGAAGATGCAGATCGTTCTGGATGCAGAGCCGCTTGAACCGCGTGCCGGCAGTCGAATAGAGCTTCGTACCCTCCCCGCCGTATTTCAGGTTGATCTCGTCCACATAGCGCATCAGATCGAGCGCCTGCTTTCTGCCGATGTATTCGTACAGCGTTCCGCCGAAATCGTTGGTGATATTGTATTTGCCGTCGGAAAACGCGCCCGCGCCGCCGAATCCGCTCATAATCGAGCAGCTTTTGCAGCCGATGCAGGTCTTGATCTTTTCTCCGTCGATCGGGCAATGCCGCCGGTTCAGCG
>JAEEXH010000140.1 GCA_016291435.1 Oscillospiraceae bacterium | reverse complement strand
GCCGACTATGAAAAAGGCATGCGCCGCACCGAAGGCATCCGCCGCGAGCTTTTCCGCTTCGAGAATGACCGACCCCGGGTGACAGAGATTGTCGAGCGGCTTCATCGAATTGACGTCGATGCCGACGCACTGCTCACCGAGCAGCCGCACAAGCTCCGGGTTGCCCCTGCCGCGCTTGTGGCCCGGGACGTCGAACGGGACGACACGCTGCCGCCGCAGCCGTTCCAGCGCCTCATAGACGGGCGCGCGCATTTGCTTTTCCATGTCCATTTTGCAGACCTGCCCTTTACAAGAAGTCGCGCGGATCCCCGCACACAAAACGAAAAAAAGCACTCTGCACGAATCGCTGTCCGGGGGTTCTTCTGTCATTCATGCAGCCTGCCTTGCTCGAAAGGTATATCATTATGATTATATCACAACTGCGGCGAATAGTCAAGCAGAAAATGCGCCGCCGGAGACGAAAATGCCCGCGGTCAGCCGTTGCCGCGGGCATTGGTCATTCTGTTTCGTCCTGTGCCGCGCAGAGCACGCCGCACCGCCGCATCGCATCGCGGAAATAGGCGGGCAGTTCACTGTCAAACTGCATGAATTCCCCTGTCACGGGATGCACAAAGCCGATTGTTTTTGCGTGGAGACACTGCCCCGCGATCGTCTTCTCCGCCTTGCCGTAGACCGCATCGCCGTAGATCGGATGCCCGATGTGCCGCATATGCACGCGGATCTGATGCGTGCGCCCGGTCTCCAGCTTACAGCGGATATGCGCATATTTCTCGCCCTGCAAGAGCACCTGCCAGTGCGTGACGGCATCCTTGGAATTGCGCTCGGTGACACACATTTTCTGCCGGTCACGCGGGTCTCTGCCGATCGGCGCATGCACCGTGCCCGATTCCTCGCGGAATCTGCCGCATGCGATCGCTTCATATTCCCGCGAGAAGGAGTGCACGGCGATCTGCTCGGCAAGCCCCAGATGGGCGCGGTCGGTCTTCGCAACGATCAGCAGGCCGCTCGTGTCGCGGTCGATGCGGTGTACGATACCCGGACGCAGCACGCCGTTGATGCCGGAGAGTGCGCCCGCACAGTGCCAGAGCAGCGCATTCACGAGGGTACCGTCGGGGTGCCCCGCCGCCGGATGCACAACCATGCCCTTCGGCTTGTTGACAACGAGCAGCTCTGTGTCCTCATAGACGATCTCGAGCGGGATCTCCTGCGGCAAAACCTCCGCCGCGACCGGCTCCGGCACGGTCACCGCGACCGTGTCGCCCGCTTTCAGACGGCTGTTCTTCTTCGGTGCAGCGCCGCAGAGCGTGACAGCGCCCTTTTCGAGAAGCTGCTGCACGGCAGAGCGCGTCAGCGAGAGCGATTCCTGTGCCGCAAGCCAGGCGTCGAGCCGCTGTCCCTCCGCCTCCGCCGGAACCGTCAGCAGCACAGGCTCAGCCATTGCCGTTCTCCGCGGGAAGCTGTGCCGCGCTGCCGGTCGGTGCGGCATCTGCTGCGGGCTCCGCGGCAGGCAGCTCCTCTGCAAGCGGGAGCTCTCCCGCCTCCGGCAATTCTTCTGCCTCCGGGAGCTCTGCCGCATGCCGCGCATAGGGCACACGCGGCGCATCCTTCAGCTTCTTCGCCTCCGGAACTTCCTTCTCAAGGAAGATGATGCCGATGCACATGAGCACCACGCCGACTGTCACGCAGCAATCCGCGAAATTGAACACCGCGAACCGGAACAGCTGCAAATCGAGATAATCGACCACAGCGCCGCCGCGGAAGATGCGGTCGATCAGATTGCCCATGCCGCCCGCTGCAATCAGCGTCAGCGCGGGATAGACCCACTTATGCTCCCGCCCGAGCCGCCGCATCGCATAGAAGCAGCCGGTGATCATCACGATCGGGAAGACAATCAGGAACAGCCGCGAGCCGCTGAGCATGCTGAACGCCGCGCCGTCATTTTCGAGATAACGCAGATGCATCCAGTCGAAGCTGCCGATCGGCAGAAACGGACGCGCCGCCTGCCCTTTCAGATTGGCGATCGCCCAGAGCTTGATGAGCTGGTCGGCGACGGTCAGCACTGCCGCGGCTGCCGCCGCAATCAACAATGACATCACTTGTGAAAAGCCCCTTTCCTCCGGCAGATTACGAGCCGGTCTGATAATCGCGGATCGCCTGCAAAAAGGCATCCCCGTATTTTTCCATCTTGTGCCGGCTGACACCGGGCACATCGAGCATTTCCGCCGCACTCAGCGGCATCTGCTCACACATTGCCTGCAAGGTCGCATTATTGAAAATGATGTATGCCGGCACATATTCCTTTGCGGCAAGCCGGCTGCGCACCTTTTTCAGCCGCTCGAACAGCGCCTCGTCGCCCGCAAAATCCGGGACAGAATCGAGCGTTTTCTTCTTCGGCTGATGCTTCGGAAGCGCCATCTCAACAGTCTCCCTGCCGCGCAGCACCGGATGCGATTTCGTTGTCAGCTCCAGCGTCGGAAACTGTCCGGAAGCCACATGCAGGTAGCCGCGGGAGATGAGAATATTCACCATCTGCTCAAGCTGCTTGCGCGGAGTCTCCTGCATGATGCCGTAGGTCGAGAGTGAGGAGAGCCGCAGTTTCGTTGTCTGGGCGGTCTCCTTCGCCTGCAATGTGTCGCACACGAGCCGCACGCCGCCGTGCAGACCGCGCTGATCCATGCGGTATACGCAGGAAAGAATCTTCTGCGCATCGACGGTCGCGTCCACCGTTTCCGTATCGGAGAGACAGCTTCCGCAGTTGCCGCAGTGCAGCGGGGATTCCTCGCCGAAATAGCGCAATATGTAATGCCGGAGACAGTCTGTGAGCGTGCAGTAGCGCACCATCGCATTCAGCCGCGCATGATCCTTCTCCCGGACTGCGGCACGCTGCTCGGGCGTCATAAGGTCGTTCTCGGTGTCATCCCTGTCGATGAGAAACTGATTTAAGCGGATATCCTGCGCAGAATAAAGGAGAATGCAGTCTGCGGGCATGCCGTCGCGCCCGGCTCTGCCTGCCTCCTGATAATAGGCTTCCATGCTTTTCGGCATATTGTAATGCACCACAAACGACACATTCGATTTGTCGATGCCCATGCCGAACGCATTGGTCGCGGTGATGAGCGGCACTTCATCGCGGATGAACGCATCCTGATTTGCGGCGCGCACCTCCGGGGAGAGCCCCGCATGATAATTCACGCAGGAGAAGCCGTCTTTGCGGAGCTTCTCGCAGACCTCATCGGTCAGCTTGCGCGTGAGGCAGTAGATAATCCCGCTTTTGCCCTTGTGCTCGCGCAGAATCCGCAGCAGGGCGTCATATTTCTTCTGCGGCTGCTCGACAATCCAGCGCAGGTTTTCACGGTCAAAGCCGGTGACAAGCTCCAACGGGTCACGCAGCCTGAGCAGGCGGCGGATATCCTCGCGCACCGCGGCAGTCGCGGTTGCTGTGAATGCCGCCACAACGGGTCTCTGCGGCAGGCGCGAGAGATAATCTGCAATCTCGAGATAATGCGGGCGGAAATCCTGTCCCCACTGCGAGAGACAGTGTGCTTCATCGACCGCGACCAGCGAGATCTGCACATAGTCGGCGAGGGAAAGGAAGGCATCGGTCAGCAGGCGCTCGGGCGCAGCATAGAGCAGACAGACCTGCCCCGCACGAATGGCATCGAGCGTCGCGAAATACTCCTCGGTGCTGAGGTTTCCGTGCAGACACGCCGCCGCGATGCCGCTCTCCCGGAGTGCCGTGACCTGATCCTGCATCAGCGAGATGAGCGGGGAGACTACGACGGTCATGCCGGGGAGCATGAGCGCGGGAACCTGATAGCAGATGGATTTTCCGGCGCCTGTCGGCATGATGCCAAGTACATCGCCGCCCTGCAAGATGCGTGTGATGAGCGCTTCCTGCCCGCCGCGGAACTTGTCGTAGCCGAAGAAATCGCGGAGTATCTTCCTGGGTGTCATGCGAAAACTGCCTTTCCTTTCATATCTTTGCTTCCGCAAATCAGAGTTTGCCTGGGAGAAGTGCCTCCGGCGGATTTATAATGAGGGCTCTGCCCTCAAACTCCCGCCGGGGGCAGCGGCCCCCGGACCCCACTGCAAAATCCCC
>JAEEXH010000139.1 GCA_016291435.1 Oscillospiraceae bacterium | reverse complement strand
ATGATTTTGTATACAATCCCAGAATATCTGTGACTGCTCCTTGTGGTCCTATAAATTGCAATAGATTAGGTAGAAATGGCGTAATGTCGCCACTTTATACAGTTTTTAGAACACATGGAATCGATACATTATATCTGGAATGGTTCTTCAAAAGTAGATACTGGCATTCATTCATGTACTATAACGGGGATTCAGGTGCAAGATCAGATAGATTCTCTATCAAAAATGATCTCTTCTTCATGATGCCTATACCTGTACCAGCTTTAGAAGAGCAGAAGAAAATAGGTAATCTTCTTTCAACAGTTGACAAAGCTATTACCCTTCATCAGCGTAAGTTAGACAAGCTCCGCCAAATCAAGAAAGCATTGCTTGAAAAGATGTTTGTGTGAGGTGATGATCGTGACATTTACAACAGAAGCAGAATTCGAGGAAGCCCTGATATACGCTCTTTCACAGAAAGGCTGGGAATCTGAGGTCATAAAGTACCCGACAGAAGAAGATTTGCTGCAAAACTGGGCAAATATCCTCTTTCAGAATAACAACACCATCGACCGTTTGAATGACTGTCCGCTGACAGACACAGAAATGCAGCAGATCATCGAGCAGATCACTGCTCTGCGCACACCTTTGAAGCTCAACGGCTTTATCAACGGCAAGACAATCTCAATCAAGCGGGATAATCCGCAGGACACTGCGCATCTCGGCAAGGAGATCACTCTTAAAATCTATGACCGCCGCGAGATTGCTGCCGGACAAAGCCGCTACCAGATTGTTCAGCAGCCGAAATTCAAAGCACCTTCACACATTCTCCCTTCACGCCGCGGTGATCTCATGCTACTCATAAACGGTATGCCTGTTATCCATATCGAGTTGAAGAAAAGCGGTATTCCCGTCAGTCAGGCGACCAACCAGATTGAAAAATACGCACATGAGGGCATTTTTACCGGGCTTTTCTCACTTGTGCAGGTCTTCGTAGCCATGAATCCCGACGAAACGCTCTACTATGCGAATCCTGGTCCGGATGGCAGATTTATGAGCAATTACTACTTCCATTGGGCTGATTTCAATAATGAGCCCATCAATGCATGGGACAAAATCGCCTCATCGCTACTTTCTATCCCGATGGCGCATCAGCTTATCGGTTTCTATACTGTCGCCGATGATGCGGACGGTGTGCTGAAGGTCATGCGCAGCTATCAGTATTATGCGGCAAGCAAGATCTCTGACACGGTTTCTAAGCTACAATGGGACGGAAAGCATCAACTTGGCGGCTACATCTGGCATACGACTGGCAGCGGTAAAACCATGACCAGCTTCAAATCCGCACAGTTGATCGCAAATTCCAAGGATGCGGACAAGGTCGTATTCCTTATGGATAGAATCGAACTGGGAACGCAGTCACTGAAGGAATACAGAGCCTTTGCTGAGGCGACAGATTCCGTGCAGGATACCGAAGATACCCATGTTTTGATCTCCAAACTGACAAGTGACCTGTCTACGGATACACTGATCGTCACATCAATTCAGAAGATGAGCAACATCCATGATGATATGAATGGCATGAATGCGGCTGATCTGGAGAAGATACAGGGCAAGCGCATCGTGTTCATCGTAGACGAGTGCCACCGCTCTACATTCGGAGATATGCTCATCACGATCAAGAAAACCTTCCCGAACGCTGTATTTTTCGGTTTCACCGGTACTCCGATCCATGATGAGAACCAGAAGCACATGAATACGACATCAACCGTGTTTGGTGATGAACTGCACCGCTACAGCATCGCTGACGGCATCCGTGACGGAAATGTACTGGGCTTCGATCCGTATAAGGTCATGACCTACAAGGACAAAGATCTGCGCCGCGTCGTTGCGCTCGAAAAGGCAAAAGCATCATCAGAGGCAGAAGCACTTGCAGATGAAAAGAAGAGCGCAGTCTATCAGCGTTATATGACAGAGGTCCCGATGGCAGGTTATGAGGATGAGAACGGCGAATATGTCAAGGGAATTGAGGACTATATCCCAACTGTCCAGTATGAGACCGATGAGCATCGGCGTGCTGTTGTGCAGGATATTCTCGATAACTGGGTAACATTGAGCAAAAACAATAAGTTTCATGCTGTATTTGCAACAAGCAGTATTCCAGAAGCAATTCAGTATTACCGCCTTTTCAAAGAACTCTGTCCGGAATTGCGTATTGCCGCACTTTTTGAGCCGTCCATCGACAATAACGGCGGTCACGCATTGGAGAAGGAAGATGGCATCGTTGAGATGCTGACGGATTATAACGCCCGCTATGGCATGGATTATACGATGCCCACCTACGCACGCTACAAAAAAGATGTTGCAGCCCGTTTGGCGCATAAAGAACCGTATGAGCGCATGAAGCCGGAACAGCAGCTTGATTTGCTGATTGTAGTTGATCAAATGCTGACAGGATTCGATTCCAAGTGGATCAATACGCTGTACCTTGATAAAATGCTTCGATATGAGGGTTTGATTCAGGCTTTCTCCCGTACAAACAGATTGTTCGGTCCCGACAAGCCATTCGGTACAATACGTTACTACCGCAAGCCACACACAATGGAAAAGAACGTAGAAGCGGCGTTTAATCTGTATTCTGGCGATAGACCGTATGGACTGTTTGCGGAAAAACTGGAATTCAATGTAGACAAGATTGCAGATCTGTTTGCAGATATATCAGATTTGTTCCACGCAGCTCAGGTGGGCGATTTCTCCGCTTTACCGAAGGATAAAGCAGAGCGCGGACAGTTCGCCAAGCTGTTCAAGCAGATGAATCAGTATCTTGAGGCAGCAAAGGTACAAGGGTTTGAGTGGGGCAAGGATTACGGAGATCCTGATGCGGAATTTGTCAAAATCATCCCGGACGAAAACACATATCTGATTCTTGCTATGCGTTACAAGGAACTCTTTAACCGTGACGAGCCGGGAAATGGCGGCGAAGATGATATTCCATTTGAGATTGAAACTTATCTGACCGAAATTGATACCGGGCGCATAGACAAAGACTACATGAATTCCCGTTTTACCAAGTATCTGAAGCTGCTATCTCAAGATCATGTGGACGAGGAAGAACTGCAGCAGACACTCAATGAGCTTCATAAATCTTTTGCATCGCTCACTCAGGAAGAGCAAAAATACGCCAATATCTTCCTGCATGAGGTTGAAAGCGGTGATGTTGTGCTGGATCCGGACAAAACCTTCCGCGATTATATCAACGAGTATATGGCAGCCGCAAAACTGGATGAGATACACCACATTTCCGACGCACTTGGTTTGGATGAAGAAAAGCTGCGTGTCTTGATGCAGACGATCGTCACAGAGGCTACATTGAACGAATATGGACGATTCGATGCGCTTTTAGCAACTATAGATAAAGCAAAGGCACGAGCATACTTCGAGAAGCTCGATGGCAAGCCGATTCAACCGCCAAAGGTGAATCCAAGAGTAAGTAAGCTACTGAGAGAGTTTATACTGTCGGGCGGATTCGACATCACAACTGAATAAATGTCAGGCATTTTATGCCGGAATAGAGTCAAGAAATGGTCTTGACTCTATTTTTTTGTACTTTTATAGTATTTTCACTTACGCTGATGAAGGGTAATAAGGTGGTCGAGTTTCTTAAATAAGTCGCCTATGCGCTGCTGTTCGGTAGTATCAACAGGTTTCATATGTGATGTATTTAGGAAGTCTTCTGCTGAAATATTTAGCAGTCCATGATTACGAGCTCCTTCGGCGGCTACTTCTGAAATGCCTTTATGCCAATTGTCTGTATCATAATATGTAACGAGATAATCACTGCTAATTCTGTCTTTTTCTTTTATAGCGAAAACGATATAAAGTGTAGATAATACGCCCATTTCGTACATATCCAGACGCTTAACGGCACCGAATGGATAACCGTCAGAGGAACTCTTGTTATATGCAAATTCTCCATTCAGGACAAGCTAATAATCGCTTACGTTACCGCTTGCAACTCTGTCGTTGAAGTAAGTGATTTCATCAACAAGACCATACTGAGCTGAAATTGTCAGAGGCAATGTTGACTGCAACTCAGTGTTCTTTCGTGTGACTCTATCAACCACATCACAAAGCTTATACTGTTCCCAAGCGTAAGTGAAACC
>JAEEXH010000138.1 GCA_016291435.1 Oscillospiraceae bacterium | reverse complement strand
GTTCGAGGGGCAGGTCGAGAGCACCTCGACGATCGAGAAGTCGTTGCCCGCCTTCTGATTCTCGAATGCCTTGCGGATCATCTTCTTGGTCTCGCGGATATGCGGCACGGTGTCGACAGCGGTGCGCACTGCGAGTGCGGTGCCGTCGAGCGTGGAGAGCATTTCGCAGACGTGGATCGGATAGCCTGCCTTGCGCGGATCTCTGCCGTAGGGCGAGGTCGTGGTGACCTGACCCGGCAGCGTGGTCGGCGCCATCTGACCGCCGGTCATGCCGTAGGTGCCGTTGTTGACGAAAATCACGACGATGTTTTCGCCTCTGGTCGCGGCGTGCACGGTCTCAGCCGTACCGATCGCGGCGAGGTCGCCGTCGCCCTGATAGGTGAAGACGTTCAGGTCGGGTCTTGCGCGCTTGACGCCGGTTGCAACAGCCGGGGCTCTGCCGTGCGGCGCCTCGATCATGTCGCAGTTGAAATAGTTATATGCAAACACCGAGCAGCCGACCGGGCACACACCGACGGTGTCGCCCTCGATGCCCATCTCGTCGATGACCTCGGCAACGAGGCGGTGAATGATGCCGTGGGTACATCCTGCACAGTAGTGCAGACGCACATCGCACAGCGCATGCGGTCTCTCAAACACAACAGCCATTACTGTGCACCTCCGTTCATCTCTCTGAGCTTTGCCAGAACCTCATTCGGAGACGGGATCACGCCGCCGGTTCTGCCGGTGAACTCCACCGGGATTCTGCAGTCGAGTGCGAGCTTGACATCGTCGATCATCTGACCCATGTTCATCTCGACGGAGAGCACTGCCTTCGCGTTCTTCGTCGCGGCGAGCAGCTGCTTCTTCGGGAACGGCCAGAGCGTGACCGGGCGGAACAGACCCGCCTTGATGCCCTCGGCTCTTGCCTTGTTGACCGCGGACTTCGCGATTCTCGAGCAGGCGCCGAACGCAGTGATGACGATATCGGCGTCGTCGCAGAGATAGGTCTCCGCATCCGATTCGTTCTCCTCGATGACGGCATAGCGCTCATAGCGCTTCTTCACCTGCGCCTCGAGGTCGTTTGCCTCGATGTAGAGCGAGTTGACGATGTGGTGCTCACGCTGCATCTTCGTGCCGCAGGCAGCCCAGCCGGAGTTGTCGGCGGTCTTAGCGCTGATCTCCGGGAATTCGACCGGCTCCATCATCTGACCGAGCAGACCGTCGGAGAGCAGCATGACAGGCATGCGGTATTTCTCCGCGAGATCAAAGGCGCGCACGACGAGGTTGACGACCTCCTGCACGGAGTTCGGCGCGAGGATGATCAGGCGGAAATCGCCGTGACCGAGACCCTTTGTCGCCTGCCAGTAGTCCTGCTGCGAGGGCTGGATCGACCCGAGACCCGGCCCGCCGCGCTCGACATTGACGATGAGGCAGGGCACATCGGAGCCTGCAATGTAGGAGATGCCCTCAGACTTGAGGGAGATTCCGGGCGAGGAGGAGGAGGTCATGACGCGCGTGCCGGTGCCGCCTGCACCCAGCACCATGTTGATGGCAGCGACCTCAGACTCCGCCTGAAGAAATACGCCGCCGCGCTTGGGCATCTGCTTGGAGAGATACTCCGAGAGCTCGGTCTGCGGCGTGATCGGGTAGCCAAAGAAGCATTTGCAGCCTGCACGGATGGCAGCCTCAGCCAGTGCCTCATTGCCTTTCATTAAAACCTTTTCCAATGAAAATCTTCCTTTCTGGTTTATTTTTCAATTATGATGGCACAGTCCGGACACATCATCGCGCACATGGCGCATCCGATGCACTGGCTCTCGTCGGTGCAATGCGCGGTAAACACGCCCTCTTTGTTGCGCTTCTCGTGCTGAATGGCAACGATCTGCTTGGGACATGCCGTCGTGCAAAGCTCACAGCCCTTGCAGCGGTCGAAGATGACGCTCATTTTTGCCATAGCTTTACCAGTCCTTTCTATCGCATATTGAGCAGAGCAGCGCATGTCAGGCGCAGCTCTGAAGCTCATTCTTTATTATAGCACATTTCCGCTGAAATTGCAATGGGAGCGCGGAAATAAAGTTTGGAAGCCTGTGCAGTCGGAAGTACGATGGCGTTTTTATTGACTTATGGGCAGAATTATGCTATAATAAGAGCTGAAAAAGCGAAATTGACGGGAGAAATAAACATGAACGCAAAAGGAAAGAAGAAAATCATATTATGCAGTTGTGTTTCTTTGATTCTTCTTTTGGTACTGGGTGATGTCTGTTGTTTTCAATTTACGGGTTTAGGCTATCGAATGACAGTTCCGTACCGCAGTTTCTTTGAAAAAGCAGCAGATTATATCTATGTCAACAAAAACTATTCCGGGAATATCAAAGAGGCGATTCAGCTCACGGAAGAAGCATTGGAACGGGACAGAGCATTTTTCGGAGAATTACAATGTACCGATACAACGATCATAATTTTCTGCGATGATGATAAGCTGCTTTCAAAGCTTGACGGAGATCATGATACGAAAACCTCATATACGAAGAAAAACTACATTTCTGTTTCAGATGAATACCTTAATATCGACATAATAGCACATGAACTTACTCATGCAGAGCTGCACACTCGCTTGAATATGAAAGCCCTGAAAAGTATTCCCACATGGTTTGATGAGGGACTTGCCACGCAAAATGATTATCGTGAGCAATATGGGCTGGATGCGTGGATTGAACAGACTGATAACGGAAAAAACACAGTTCCTCTTGAAGATATGGATACAGGTTCTGAATTTTATGCAGGAACGGTTGAGGACAGGCGTTTCCGCTATCTGAATGCGAAACATGAAGTCAGCGAATGGATGGAGATTCATGGTCAGAAAGGATTGCTGGAATTACTGGATAAGCTGAACAGTGGTGAGGAGTTTGATACCGCTTATTTCAAATAAATTCTGATTTCGCTTAGCAACATAAATATGCACAATGCCCCTGAGTGCTTTGTAACACTCAGGAGCAAAACTTCTATATAGGTATCTGTCTTAAGGCACGGAGGCATCGTGAAAGACCCGGAACCCGGCTCGCCTTTCCCGGCACGCACAGGTAATACAGAAGATGCAGGCTTTCAGATAAGGCTTGCATCTTTTTTTGTATTGTGATACAATAAGTGCAGAGTCAATGAACGAAAGGAACTCCGATCCCGATGAAAAAATACAAAAATCTCATTCTGATCTGTGCGGCGGTGCTGCTCTTCGCAGGCGGCTGGCTGTTCATCTGGCACCGCATCGGCACACAGCTCGATCAGGCGGGCTATGACGCCGCCTTTGACACCGTCGAATTCATGGGCGCCTATTACACCGCCTGCACCGCGGAGGACGCCGCTGCCTATCTCGGCGAGGAACTCTCTGCGGACGCCGAAAGCCTGTGCGGCTCCGCTTTTCCGGAGAAGGTGCAGATCCCCGCTGCCGGGAATGTGCAGTGCAGCGCCTATCACTGCAAGCTGCTCGAAGACACGGGCAGGCGCGACGGCATCATTCTGCTGGAGCGGCAGGGGCAGAAGATCCCCTATCTGCTCGCGGATTTTGTATCGCTCGGAGAGACCCCTTCGATCACGGAGGTCTGTGCGGCATACGGCTTGCAGTCGGCAGAGGATATTGCCGCCGTGGAGGTCTGCGACGGAGACGGCACGCTGCTGGAATCCATCACGGACAGCGATGCGCTCGCGCAGTTCTATCAGATATTCACGGCGCTCGGCGATGCGCTCACGGATGAGGAGACCGCCGCGCATTATCTTGCCGCATATGAAGCGGAATACGGCGAAACAGACGCACTGACGGTTGAAAACGGGCAGGTCAGTGCCGCAGACAACGAGACCTACAACCGTGCGATGGAGCTCTGGAGCACGGGGCTATGTCTCATACACATCCGGCTCAGCAACGGGCTCACCCTGCGCGGCACGGTCTACACCCCCGGTGCCGGGCTCTACACGGTGCGGGCATGCTACGCGCTGGAGACGCCTTTTTTCTCGTAGTCCCTTTTCGGAGCTGTGCTGCGAAGATAAATCGGAATTTAGCGGGGAGCCCCCGCGGGCGTTATTCTCAAGTCGTCCAAATATCCCGTGCTTGACAATGCACCGGCGACGGCGCTGTTCGCGCCTGTTTCGGTAAATGCCTTGATAGTCGGC
>JAEEXH010000137.1 GCA_016291435.1 Oscillospiraceae bacterium | reverse complement strand
CTGCGGGAATCTCGGTCGGGTTCTGCTCAGCAAGAATCAGATTTGCAAGCAGCTTCGCATTTTTCACGCGGTCAACAGCGCTGCTGTAAAGATCGGCGAGCCTGCGCTCCGCACAGAGCGACTGTGCCGTCGCTTCCGGCAGCTTATATTCCCCGGTAAACTTTGCAAGGCGCTCCTCCGGCAGATCAGGGAGACTTGCACGCAGCAGCGCATGATCCTCGTCCGTCAGGATGATCGGCACCAGGTCGGGATCCGGGAAATAGCGGTAATCGTTCGCGTTTTCCTTCACGCGCATCGAATAGGTTTTGTCCTTCTCGGGGTCATAGCGGCGGGTCTCCTGCACGATCTCTCTGCCTGCTTCGGTCTCGTCGATGTGCCGCGCCTTTTCCGCGTCAATCGCCGCAACGATGTGCTTTAAGCTGTTGAGATTCTTGATCTCGGTGCGGGTATAGAGATTCGTGTCGCCGACGGGACGGATCGAGAGGTTGACATCGCAGCGCATGGAGCCGGTCTCCATCTGGCAGTCGGAAACATCGACCCAGCGGATCAGCTCACGCAAGCGCTCAAGATATGCCCTTGCCTCTGCCGCCGAACGGATATCCGGCTCGGAAACGATCTCGATGAGCGGGACGCCGCAGCGGTTGCAGTCAGCGCCGGAGCCGCTGTCGGTGTGAACGAGCTTGCCGGCATCCTCCTCGATGTGGATGCGCGTGATGCCGATGCGCTTCTCGACGCCGTTCACGGTGACATCAATGTGCCCGTGCTCACAGAGCGGATGGTCAAGCTGAGAAATCTGATATGCCTTCGGGAGATCGGGATAGAAATAGTTTTTTCTGTCCATCTTCGAGAAATGTGCGATCTCGCAGCCGAGCATCATGCCCGCACGCGCCGCATAGTTCACGACCTCGCGGTTCAGGACGGGCAGTGTGCCGGGCATGCCCATGCACACGGGGCAGCAGCGCGTATTCGGCTCCCCGCCGTGATCGGCAGGGCAGTCGCAGAAAATCTTGGTCTTGGTACGCAGCTCGATGTGTACTTCAAGACCGATGACACATTCGTATTTTGCCATTTTTTACTCCTTGCTGCTCTTATGAATGCGGAATGCGGAATGCGGAATGCGGAATGAAACCGCAAGCCGCAAAGAGCATAATATATCTGTAAAAAGGTATCATGAAAAAGTATTGCAACAAATCCGAATTTAAGATATTACTTCCATATCCTCCCACAAAGCAGTTTCCGGTATTGAAAGCATTTTGGCAAGCATGCGGAAACTTGTACCTGTATGTTCGGAAATCGTTTCAGTTTCTTTCCATAAGGCATCACACTCATCACAAAAACGTACAAGCTGACTGTCAGAATATATACCTATATTCGGCTTTAATCTTGCTTGTAACACCTGACCTTGATTGCAATACGGACAGATTATCATTGCAAATCTCTCCCCATTAATTCTTTCTGATCATATCAATAAAAAGAACTATACAGCGCAGCCGATTACTCCGCATTCTCATACGCCGCCGCCGCCTGATACAGCTTTGCCTCGGAGAACGCCGGGCCGATGAGCTGGAAGCCGACGGGCAGCTTTGCGCCGTCTGCCGCTTCCGAGAAGCCGCAGGGCACGGAGATTGCCGGGAGACCGCCGAGATTCACAGGCACCGTGCAGATGTCGCCGAGCGCCATTTCCATCGGGTCACTCGCCTTCTCGCCGATCTTGTAAGCAGGCGTCGGCGCGACCGGCGTGAGCAGCATGTCATAGGTCTCGTAAAGATCACGGAAGGCGCGGATCAGCAGCGTTCTTGCCTGCTGCGCCTTCTTGTAATAGGCATCGTAATAGCCCGCGGAAAGCACATAGTTTCCGAGCAGAATGCGTCTGCGCACCTCGCGCCCGAAGCCCTGCGTGCGGGTCTTGCGGTAGAGCCCCTCGAGATCCTCGATGCCCTCCGCACGGAAGCCGTAGCGGATGCCGTCAAAGCGCGCAAGATTGGAGGATGCCTCCGCGCAGCACAGCACATAATATGCCGGAAGCGCATAGTTCACAGCGGGGAGCGAGCACTCCTCGATGACAGCGCCTGCTGCCTCGAGCTTTGCAGCCGCCTGCTTCACAAGCGCCGCCACATCCTTGTGGATACCCTCACCGAAATATTCCTTCGGGAGACCGATGCGCATGCCCTTGAGATCCTGCCCGATCAGCTTGCTGTAATCGGTATCGAATTCCGGCAGAGAGGTCGAGTCGCGGCGGTCATGGCAGGAGATCGCCGTCAGCACCTCTGCATTGTCGGCGACCGTCTTGGTGATCGGTCCGATCTGATCGAAGCTCGATGCATATGCGACAAGACCGTAGCGCGAGACTGTGCCGTAGGTGGGCTTCATGCCGACCACGCCGCAGAACGACGCCGGCTGACGGATCGAGCCGCCCGTATCGGAGCCGATTGCAAAAGCGCATTCGTTCGCTGCGACCGCTGCCGCAGAGCCGCCCGAGGAGCCGCCCGGCACATAGTCAGGCGCCGCAGGATTGCGCGTCAGTCCCAGCGCAGAGGACTCCGACGAGGAGCCCATCGCAAATTCATCCATGTTGGTCTTGCCGAGCATGACCGCACCGGCAGCCTTCAGCCGCTCTGTCACGCAGGCGTCATAGACCGGGATCCAGTTTTCCAGCATTTTAGAGGCGCAGGTCGTGCGCACACCCTTCGTGCAGATATTGTCCTTCATCGCAAAGGGAATGCCCGTCAGTGCGCCGGCTTTTCCGTCACGGCGCAGCGCATCGGCAGCCGCAGCCTGTGCGAGCGCCTCCTCGCGGCAGACCGTCAGATACGCACCGTTGACGGTATCCGCAGCGATTGCGCTGAGGGCATCCTCCGCGAGCTGCACAGCCGTCACCTCGCCGCGTTCGAGCAGCGCACGCATTCCTGCAATATTCATTGTTTCCGTTGCCATCTCGTCTCCCCCTTTCTCAGCCGACAACCTTCGGCAGTGTAATCAGCCCGTCCTCGGATTCTGTGCCCGAGAGCAGCAGATCACGGTCGAGGCGCGGGGAGAAGGGTTCGTCCTCCCGCAGGACATTTTGCAGCGGCGCGATATGTGCCGTCGGCTCCACGCCCTCCGTGTCGAGATCGCTGAGCTGCCCGAAATAGGTCAGCATGTCGGCGATGCTCTGCGAGAGTGCCTCTGTTTCCTCAGCGGGAATGTCCAGTCTGGACAGCCAAGCCAGCGTATCCAGTGTTTTTGCATCAAGCTGCATATGTTTTCTCTCCTTTTCTCAGGTTGCGTATATACACAATAAGTATAGCATATTTCGCCTGAAAAAGCAAGCAGAAGATACAATGGAGCGCCGGATCCTGACAAATGGCAGCAGAATTCTGACAAATTGGAGCAAAATGGCATAATAATCGAAAAAAGACTTGACATTTTTTATTGAGATATGCTATAATATAAGCACATGAACCGATGCCTTCCGGGGCGTCGGCACAAAAGGAGGAACGCACATGAAGAAAATCAATATTATGGCAAAGAAAATTCAGATCGGTCCCAGCTTTAACGAGCATGCAGAGAAGCGTCTCAGTCAGCGGCTGGATAAGTTTTTTGAGGATGAGGCAGAAGCGAAGATCACGCTCAACGAGCTCCGCGGGCAGGTCGTCTGCGAGCTGACTGTCCGTGCAGGCAGCATGATCTACCGCGCTGAGCAGAGCGCTGTCGATAAGAACGATGCGCTGGAAGCCGCGATCGACAAGATCATCCGCAAGATCCGCCGCAACAAGACCAAGCTCGGCAAGCGCATCAAGGCAAGCGCACTCTCCCCCGATGCCTTCACGGATACCGTCGAGGAACAGACCGAGTACAATCTCATCCGCCGCAAAGCATTCCGCGTGCAGCCGATGACCATTGAGGAAGCGATCCTTCAGATGAACATGCTCGGGCACTCCTTCTTCGTGTTCCAGAATGCCGAGAACGGCTCGATCAACATTGTTTACCGCCGTGTCGATGATGACTACGCGCTGCTTGAGCCCTCTACCGACTGAGATTGATCAGCAATAACAATGCCCCGGTACAGCACGTACCGGGGCACAGTCTGTCGCTAAAGTCCAGAGATCGCGAATCGCAGGGCGATTCGCCTAGGGGGAGCCTCTATCGCAGGCTCCCCCTCTCGGCAAAACGA
>JAEEXH010000057.1 GCA_016291435.1 Oscillospiraceae bacterium | reverse complement strand
GCAAGCAAACTCGTCGCTTTCCGCCGCTCGTTTGACCCCTTGTTTGAGGTGTCTCTCTCGCGGCGACTTGTTTATTATAGCACAACGGGACCGAAATGTCAAGCGCTTTTTTCGAGATTTTTTTGATTCGTCGGAAATTCACAGTTTTTTGCCGGAATTTAACGGACAAGCACAGCAATTCGTCTGACCGAATCCCAGTATACACGCTGACCTGTACCCTCCGCTGCTGCTGTTACGCTGTTTTTCGCGTCTGCCACCATCTCGCCGCAGCAGAACTCCGTGATGCCGTCTGCCCGTCTGCCGCTCCATTCCTGTATCCGCTGGCTGAGCTGCGATGTTTCATTCAGGATCAGAGCGTTTTTGATATAGTATGTTTGCGTGCCGTCGGTGCACTGCGGCGGGCGATAGGAATTGACATCCGGCAGATGATCGCCGAACGCCGCATCCGGCACAGCAAAGCAGGCATGCGCTGCCGCGCCGCCGTAGCTGTCGTCGTCGTCAAAGGTCAGATCCATATTATAATACTGCCCGTCGATCTTCACGATATTCCAGACATGCTCTGTGCCGTTGCCTGTGTGGCCGGGCACGCACATGATGTCATAGCCGGCTCTCCTTGCAGTATAGAGAAAGCCTTTGGAATAGCCCTCGCACATCGCATAGCCCTCGACAAGGCTGCCGACTGCGTCATCGGAATGTCCGCTTCTCTCATAGATACACCGCGCCGCGATTGCGTCATGGATCATCAGCAGCCGCTGCCACTCATTCTGCGCAGTCGAGAGCCGCCCGATAATCGCGTCTGCGGCGGCCTCCAGACTCGATTTCAGCCCCTCTGCCTCCGCCTGCGTCATGGTATAGTAGATCCGCGCCTCTGTCATCTCCGCCGCAAGCTCATAGACACGGTCTACGTAAAACAGCTCCGGCTCCTGCATCATCACCATGAGATACACGCGCTCATATTCCGTGCGGGTGTAGCTTCCCGGCAGCCGGATCGTCTCACGGTATGCGGATATGCCGTCATACAGCGCATCGTAGAGCGCCTGTTCCCGTTCATTCAGCTGCGAATACGGATACCGCAGCGCGGCAAAGGAGGCGTCTGCACGTTTTACAGCAGGCTTTTCGTTTTTTGCCTGCATCGCACGCAGCCCGAGCCCGCCGAACGCAAACAGCATCACAAGTATAATGATCAGATAGACTTCCCGTCCGATTCGCTGCATGTTTCACTCCTTATGATCTCCGCCTGAATGCGGCTGATCCAGTTGTCCTCATAGGACAGCAGCGTGTAGCGCACGCCGTCCTGCTCCGCGACCGGGCGCTCGCCCTCCTGCGGGATCCTTCCCAGCAGGTGGACCACGAATGCGCTCATTGTGTCATATTCATCGTCTGCTTCAAACGGAACGCCGAGCTTCGGCAGGATATCCTCGGGGTCAGCGGAGCCCGCGATCGAATAGACGCCGTCGCTGAGCTCTGTCAGCTCGGCTTCCTCGTCGTCATATTCATCCTCGATGCTGCCGACGATTTCCTCAAGCAGATCCTCCATTGTCACCATGCCCGCGGTGCCGCCGTATTCATCGGAAACAATCGCAAGCTGCATCTTTTCGCGGCGCATCCGCTGAAAGACGTCGCGGCATTTTGCGCTGTCCGGCACAAAGATCGCCGGCCGCATCAGCTCTGTGACCGGGCAGTCATCCGCTTTGCCGACCAGCGGCAGCAGATCCTTCACCAGCAGCACGCCGAGGATTGTGTCGATCTGGCCGTCATAGACCGGAATGCGGGAGAAGCCCTCCTCCAGCGCAAGCGCAGCCGCCTCGGACGCCTTCGCTTCCTTCGGCACGGCAGACATATCCTTGCGGTGCGTCATCACATCGGAGACCGGCACATCGTCAAAGGTGAAAATATTGTTGATCATCTCGCGCTGGCTCTCCTCGATGCCGCCCGTCTCGTTGCCGGCATCGACCAGCTGACGGATCTCCTCCTCGGTCACGATATCCACAGCGTCCGCAGCCGGAATGGCGCAGAGCTTGCAGAGGACAGCCGTCACGCCGGAAGAGCAGAGGTAAAAGGGCGTCCAGAACGCGATCAGCAGACGGACAGAGCCCGCGCAGAGTCTTGCAAATCTCTCGCCTGCACGGAGCCCGAGCTGCTTCGGGAAAAGGTCGGTCAGCGCCGTCAGCAGGAGCGAAGTGCCGAGCGTCAGCAGGAGATCCGAGAGCAGCACGCTGTCCCGGATCGGGAACTGTGCCGCAAGATCGCCGGCAAACAGCCCGCAGCAGAGCACGCCGATCCACATTGCGGAGAAGACGCGGTGCATCACAAAGCTGCGCCGCAGCCGCACCGGCTTCGAGATCAGCCTGTCGAGCCGCGCATAGGATTTGTCCTGCTCTGCCTGCGCATGCACCGCAGCGTCATTCAGCTCGGTGAGTACGGTCTCGCAGACGGTGAACCATCCGCGCAGCAGGACACAGATCCCCAGCAGCGCGGCAAGCAGCCATAATCGGTCGCCTTCGGTATCCATAAGTATTCCGTTCATCCTTTCATAGTCAGAGGCTTCATGCTATACATTCGCTATTATATCATATTATACTGAAAAATGCAAGACAGAACCGTTCTCCCGTTCCCTTATAAAAAGGAGAGCACCGAACAGGCGCTCTCCCCGCATGCTTTCTTATTCCGCATCCGCATTTTCAGATGCCGCCTGCTTTGCCTCTGCCATCTGCCGCACCTCATCCGGCGTGAAGATATACTTCTCATTGCAGAAATGGCAGCAGACCTCGATCTCGGGCATTTCGTCCGCCATCTCCGTCAGCGTGTTTCTGTCAAGGGAACGGAGCATATTCGCCGTGCGCTCCCGCGAGCAGTCGCAGCGATAGGCAGGCTGAGATTCGTCCAGCAGCTCGGCATCAAGCCCATGCATCAGCTTCTCCGCGATGTCATCCGCGGACATGCCCGCTTCGAGCAGCGCCGTGACGCTCGTCAGCCCCCTGAGATTCTCCTCGAGCTGCGTGATCGCAGACTCCGGCGCAAAGGGCAGGAGCTGAATCAGATAGCCGCCCGCAAACTTCACCGTCAGGTCAGGGTTCACCAGCACACCGAGCCCGCAGGCAGTCGGCACCTGCTCGCTTGCTGCAAAATACTGCGTCACATCCTCTGCGATCTCGCCGGAGACCAGCGCCGTCTGACCGGCGTAAGGCTCCTTCATGCCGAGATCCTTGATGACAAAGAGCGTGCCGTCCGTGCCGACAGCGCCCGCGACATCGAGCTTGCCCTTCGCGTTCAGCGGGAGCTCGACGATCGGCTGCTCCGCATAGGATTTCACATTGCCGTGCCAGTCGGCGACCGCGACCAGAATACCCGCGGGGCCGCCGCCGTCCAGCCGCAGCGTGACGGTGTCGCCGTCATCCTTCAGACCGTAGCCGATCAGCGATGCCGCCATCGAGAGACGCCCGAGCGCCGCTGTCACAACCGCCGAGGTCTTGTGGATGCGCTCCATCTCCGCGCACATTGCGGTGCCGTCGAGCACCGAGCAGACGACCGCGCCGTCTGCGGAAAGATAACGCTTCAAGATTCCGTTCATTCGAGATTGCTTCCTTTCTCAAGTTACCGTTTTTTCGGCGCCGGGAGCTCCGGCTCCATTGCCGCGAGCAGCGCACAGAGAAAATCCCTGTCATCAACACGATCCGCAAGCAGCATCGCCCCTGCGCCGGGATACGGGGACTCCTCTGCCGCGAGGGGCATCATGCGCCTTGCCGCCGGTGTGGGCTTTAGGAGAAAACGGTCATCGTAAATGCCGCCGAAGATCCGCCCGTGAACATAGAGGATATACTCGCCCATCATTTTGCGGCAGGTAATCCCCTCTGTGCCGGAGAGCTGATCGAGAATAAAATCGAGATAAGATTCCGATGATGCCATACCGAACCTCCGTTATACCGCCGCTGCTGCCTTTGCTTCTGCCTTCGCGGCTGCCCGCGCCGCCTTCTGTGCAGCTCTCTTTGCGCGCGCATCGCGCTTCACCGCGGCACGCCAGCCGTCATATGCCGCACAGTATGCCGCATAGAAGCGGCCGGCAGCCTCCGGCGTGCAGCGCTCCGCGTAGAGCGTTTGCTCGAATACATCGCAGAGCACGCTGAGATCCTGTCCGAGGAATGCGCCCTGCTCCGCACAGAGCTCCCGCGCCGTCAGGGTCGGGTCTGCCTTCCACTGCTTCCGCAGCCGTGCAAATCCCTCCTGCACAGCCGCCGCATTGCGGTTTCTGCGGAATCTTGCGCGGAAAAGCATCTCGCGCAGACGCGGCAGCAGCCAGAGGAAGAAGAACAGCAGCACCGCCGCCGCACCGAAGAGAATCAGTCCGGCAATCTGCAAAGCCGCAAGCACATTGCCCTTTGTGTTTTCGCCCGTATCGCGGCTCGGCGCCGTCGCATCCAGCATGATCCATCCGTAGCCGGTGAGATAGACCTCCGTAAACGCATGCGCCTGATCGCTGGTAATGACATATTCCCAGTCGCCGCCCGTCGCAAGGCTGTCATTTTCCGTCGCAAGCAGATAGCCCTCGACATAGCGCACCGGCAGTCCCGCTGCACGGCAGAGCTCCGCCATCGCGCTCGCAAATTCATAGCAGACGCCGGTCTTGCTCTCAAAGAGGAAATATTCCGCATTGTTGAGCTCAGGCGACTGATAGGTCAGCGAATAGGTAAATTCGCCGTATTTCAGATAATTATAGATGACAGCCGCCTTTTCGTAATCCGATTTGCAGTCTGCTGTCAGGGAGAGCGCCAGCTCGCGCACCCGGTCGGGGGTATCGCTCTGCACATGCGACGCATACTGCACCGCTGCAAGGTAGCAGTCGATCGCGCCCTGTGCATCGCGCAGGAGATCTGCACCGCCGCGTTCGCCGAGCGCCTCTGCGGTCGCTTTCAGATCGGAGAGGAACGCCGCCCACTGCTCCGGCGGGATATGCTGCATCAGATATTTCGCCGGTTCGCTGTCCGCGAGCGCATCGGAGTAATAACTGATGCGGAACGCCTCGCGGAAGGAGCGCGTCTCCTCATAGCGGAAGATGACGCCGCTCTCGTTCTGATAAAGGGAGCGGATCGGGAATGCGATGGAGTTGATATAGCTGCTGTGCGTCGGGGAAGGATACAGCCCCGTGTTGAAGGTCGCAGACATCATTTCCATCGTATGATGATACTGCTCCGGGTCAAGCGTCATGCCCGCCATCTCCGCGATGCCCCAGCGCTCCGCGAAGGCGGAGTCCGCCTCAGCAGCCGTCATCACGGCGCTGAGCAGACGAACAGGCTGCTGGTCATTGCTGAGCGTGCGGAGACTGTTCTCGAAGGGATCGAGCACGGCGGAGCCTTCAAAATCGCGTTCATCCACATGATAGCGCGGATCGTTCTTCTCGGAGCGCCCATCGTAGTCGGTCGCATACCATGTCGCGTCATCGTAGCTGTAATTCGTAAAGGTGCGCACCTTGAGATCGAGCACCTCATCCGTGTTCGCCAGATAGAGCGTGCGGGAATAGCCGCTCGGGGTATAGGCAGCGCCGCCGTCCGAGGAATCGGTGAAGCCGCTGATCGCGTTCTCGAGGTAATTGGAGAGCGACGAAAGATCCAGCATCGAATCGAGGAACGAGCGGTCTGCATCGACGGTCGGCTTCGGGAGCACCAGCACCGTAATGCACGCCGCAGCAAGGAAGATTCCACCGGAGATGACAAAGCGCCTGTCCAGTATTTCCGGAGTCTTGTCGGCATTCTCGGAACGGTGCGGCGGCATCGACAGACGGCTTTCACCCTTCGGCTCATATGCCTGCACCAGCTCGGGATGCTCGCCGTGTGCCTGCCGGCAGTAGATCATGACTGCAAAGTAACAGAGAAACAGCAGGATGATCGACGGCACCGGCATGTCATCTGCTTCCTTCGCATAGATCGCAAAGGGGAAAAGCATGACGACAAACGACATGAGCACACGGTATCGCACGATTGTGAAATAATATGCAATGGATGCGATGAAGAAGGTGAACAGCAGAAACAGCGCAACGGTATACGCCATATAGCTGATCGGGAGCACCGACTGCGGCGTCATGAACCAGACGAAGAAGTCGATGCGGTAAGTCGAATCCTCCGGCGCGAACCAGCCCTCATTGCCCGCCTGCATGAGCCAGAGCGAAACTGCCAGAAAGCAGAAGCCCGTCACGATGTAGGCGATGCCGCCGAGGATATGATGCCGGTTGACGAAATCGAAGAGCTTAAAGAGCAGGCCTTGTATCACAACAGAGAGCAGGATCCAGAGCCATGTCTGCTCCGGCGCGTAATGATAGAAGATGCCCGCGATGATGGTCACGCTGAACAACAGCGGAATGCGCTTCGGCTGGAGGATCCGGCGCAGGGTCGGGTTCTCCGCAAGCTCCGTCACATGCACGGCAGTCATCTCCTTTCCTTGTATTTCAGAAACATGCGGGCTCAGCTCTTGATCTCCCGCAGTGTGTGGTCTGCGCTGACGGTCCAGAAGCCGCCCTCCGCAGGTGCCTTCACGGATGCCGCCATGCCCTCCGGCACGATTGTATGCTGCTCGGTGCCGAGCGAGGGAAGGACAGCCGCCGTCGGGCTGGCGCCGTTTGTGGTGAAATAGAGCAGCACGGCGCCGCTCTCCTGCGAGAGCTGTGCCGGGAGCGCCTGCGCGTGGATGTATCCCTCCGCGCAGAAGCCGCCGCGCAGCAGCGGAATCGCCTCTGCCGCAAGCTGTCCGCCGTCGTCGATGGAGACCGTCTGCCATTCGCAGCCCGCCTCCTTCGGCTGTGCGGAGCCGCTGTCATAGACCGGCGTGGTATCGAGATAATAAAGCGTACACGGATAGCCGCTCCGTGCGCAGAGCATCAGAAAGCCGAGTGCCGTTTCGATGAGCAGCTCCTCATTCGCAAGACGCAGCGCATCCGGCATCCGCTCACTGCCGCGCCGCAGATCGAGCACGACCGAGAGCCGCGCCAGCGAGACCGGCTCATCCTGCCGCACCATCAGCTTGCGGCGCTTGGTCGAGAGCTTCCAGTTGATGCGCTTGAGCGAATCGCCGGCGATATAGTCGCGGTGCTCGTAACCGGGCACCGCCGATGCGGAAGCCGTCGGCGTCATTTCGGTTTCCTCGTCTGCCGCCGCAACTGCCGTGGAAACAGAGCGGAAGAGCTCGCTGTTTGCCTTGGTCTCCGGAATCTCCGGCGTGACAAGGATCCGTCCGGCGCACTCTGTATGCAGCCGGAAGCTGAACATCGCCAGATAATCCGAGAGCCGGATCTCGCTGACGGAGACCGTTCCGCTGCCGCAGTAGCGCGCAGTCAGGGCGATCTCATAGCGGCGCTCCTCCTCTGTACCCATCGAAAGGCACATCGGGAGCGTCTCCGGCGTGAGCTGCACGCGCATCATCCTGCGCCATCTGCGCCGCGCAAGGGCATCCGCAATCGGATTGCCACTTTCTTGCGGTGCTTCCGGCAGCGGCTCCGCGAGCGGATTCAGCGGCAGAAAATGCGCATCTGCCGTGAAATGCAGCCGCAGGAAGGGCAGCGGCAGGCGCGTCTGCTTCTTCAGGTGCAGATATGCCGTCAGCGTCTCACTCTTCGCGGCGGTGTCCGGCAGCTCGAGCGCGACCGTCACCGAGCGCTTCACCCAGAGTGTAATGAGCAGCGAGAGCACGGGCATCAGCAGCAGAAATGCCAGCATCAGCACGCCGACCGCGCCGTCCATATACAGCATGAAGATCACTGCGACAAAGATCGCACAGAAATATCCCACGCTCATTGCTTCTCTGCTTCCATCGGCACCGGCACCTTCCCGATAACCTCCTCAAGCACTGCGCGTGCATCGCCGAAGACGGATTTGCCCTTCGGCGAGAGGATCAGGCGGTGTGCCAGCACGCTCTCTGCCATCTCGCGCACATCGTCCGGGAGCACATAGTCTCTGCCCGCGAGATATGCGCCCGCCTTCGCCGCCTTATAGAGCGCGATGGAGCCGCGCGGAGAGGCGCCGAGCGTCAGGGCATCGTGGGTACGGGTCGCCGCAACGATCTGCAAAATGTAACGCTTCACGGGGTCGCTGACATAAACCTTTGCCGCTTCTGCCTGAAGCCGGAGAATATCCTCCGGGTGCAGCACGGCCTCCTTGATGTTGTCAAGCGGATTGTGATGCTCCGTGCGCGAAAGAATCTGCATTTCCTCATCCTCAGTCGGGTAGCCCATGCTGACGCGCATGAAGAAGCGGTCCATCTGTGCCTCCGGGAGATGATAGGTGCCGTAAGTTTCGACGGGATTCTGTGTCGCAAGCACCATGAAGGGCTGCGGCAGCTTGTGCGTCACGCCGTCAATGGAGATCTGGTGCTCCTCCATGACCTCGAGCAGTGCAGACTGCACCTTCGGGGAGGCGCGGTTGATCTCATCGGCGAGCAGGAAATTGCACATGGCTGCGCCCGGGCGGTATTCAAGCTCAAAGGTGTTCTGGTTGACCATCGAAAAGCCGGTGATGTCGGAGGGCATGATATCCGGCGTGAGCTGGATGCGGTTGAAGCTGCCGCCGATGGAGCGCGAGAGCGCCGCGGCGAGCTGGGTCTTGCCGACACCGGGGACATCCTCGATGAGGATATGGCCGCTGCAAAGCAGTCCCGCGACAACGCAGCGGATGACCGGCTCCTTGCCGACGATGACCGTCCCGATGGATTCTGTGAGCTTCTGGATCTCGTTCTGCATATAGGTTCCCCTTTATCTGTAATGATACGGCATCTGCCGGGAATTTTCCGTCTATCATTATACCATATTCGCAGCATGCTTGTCAATCAATCTGTGCAGTATTCACAGAATTGATACATTTCACACATCAGTTATACATAAAAAAGCGCCCTGATACGCAGTATCAGGGCCGCTCTTTTGTTGTCGGGAAACAGGCTTCACAGCTCAGAGATTGCTTTCATCGGGTGCATCCGGATTGCCGGTGATCGACCGCCATGTGCAGGCGATCTCAGAATTGGTGTTGCCGGCATAGATCAGGATATACTGCGCATCCTTTACCGTCACTTCGCCGTCAATGTCCACATCTGCGATCGTCAGCTGCTCCGATACCAGGCTGCTGTCAAGTCCGGCCATGATGTCACCCGCCGCCGTGAGCGCTG
This sequence comes from Oscillospiraceae bacterium, assembly GCA_016291435.1. Lineage (GTDB taxonomy): Bacteria > Bacillota > Clostridia > Oscillospirales > Ruminococcaceae > Firm-04. The sequence continues at coordinate 11,979 of JAEEXH010000057.1, read as the reverse complement.
CCTGTGCATCCTTCGCTGTCACTTCACCGTCGCCGTCCACATCGCCGAAGACGGGCTTTTTTGTCTCCATATAGCGCTTCTCGCCGTTCTCAGCGACCTCAAAGCCGCCCATTGACGTCCACTCTGCCTGCACCTTGTATCCGGTCGCAGCCGTGATGCCTGCAAGCACTGCCGTGTATTCCTCAAAGGTCACACCTTCGGCAATGCTCTCATTCGGGCAGATCGCAAGCACCGTTCCGTCTGCTTCCTCCTCCGCGTGCCAGTCCGGCTCATTTTCTGCAAGATAGGCGCGGATTTCACTGAACTGCTTTGCAAGCGTTTCTGTGGAGACAAGCTGGTCAAATGTATTGCCGAACTTCCACCATACCGCCCTGCCTTCATTGCTGAAGCCTGTTCTGCGGTAATATACAAATTGCTGTAAATTAAATGCATCCTTTGCAGTCTCATAGAACGCATCCGCACAGGCTTCCATGCCGGCAATGTCATACGAAGTATCCCGGATGGATGCGGATGTCCGATAGGCATTGCTCCAGACGGAATAGACAAAGCGGGCATTCTTTGCCGCGCTGGTTCCCGCTTTCACCGCTCCCGGGAAGCTGTCCGTAATCGCGCTCACAAATGCTTCCTCTGTGCTGCACAGTGCGGTCAGACTGACAAACGGCTCATTGACTTGATAGATAACGAGGCCCGTCTCCTGCGGAACGCCGTTCTGCACAGGTTCATCGCCGTAGTAATACCATTCTGAGAGGTGCGAAGCATCGCCCGGAATAAAGCTGTCATTCGGCACGCGGGTAAGACGCTCGTTGTTCCAGTCGGAGGCGGCGGCAACAGTAAATGTCCCTCCGCACAGAATACAGGCGGCGAAGAAGGATAATACTTTCATTTTTTTCATAATAACACACCTTTCCTTTCAGTTCGGTTTCATAATCATCTGTGTACGGATTGTTCAGGTAGAATTGACGCAGGGTGCTCCCCGCCTGCACGGCTTTGTTATGCACCTGCAAGCATCCGCAGCATGAGCGTGAGATCCGCCTGATCGACGGTGCCGTCCGCGTTGAGATCGGCTTCTGCGCGGGCTTCCGCATCGAGCGTGAAGTTGCCAGCCGCCGCTCTTGCAAGGCGCACAGCATCCGTGAGACCCGACTCACCGTCGCCGTTCAGGTCGCCGGTGCCAAAGTGCCGGAATTCCTCGATCACTGCGCTGTCATAAGTGATCTCCGCCGCGCTGACGGGATAGGAGCCGATCAGCCATGCCTCGCGGATCTCCACGCAGGCTTCAAGGCGGTCACAGAGCGCCGCTGCCTCCGCCTGCGAAAGGTCGCTGTGATAATGCACATCATATCTGCCGTCATCGTAATAATACACGCTGATCGGCTCCCCTGCCTGTGCCGAAACCGCGTCCCAGTCAACGGTATGCACCGTATAACCCTCCGCCGGGTCCAGATACAGCGTCTTTGCGGCACCGTCAAAATAAGCGGACATATGCGCATGCGTTTTCAAAATACCGATCAGGTCAAAGCGGTCGTCTGCCATCGCTGCCGCAAGGAATCTGCCGTAATCCGCGGAATCGCAGTTCACCGTCCAGACACGCTCGGGATGCGCCGCATAGCGCGCAGGGAGCTCCGCCGTGATCTCATATTCCCCGCCGAGCGCCGCATTGTGATTCAGCGCATACATGACCGCTTCAAAGGAGCCCAGACGCACCTGCGCGGTCTCATCCTCCGCAATCCGCATGCCGCCGATCTCCGTGCCGCAGAGCGCTTCGCCGTCCTCGCAGTAAATGAGAATGCTGCGGAAATGATCCCAGTCCCAGTAGTTCACGACCTCACCCGCTGCCGGGCGCACAGGCGTATAGACGCCGCCGCGCTGAGGTGTGTCATATTGAACGACGCCGATGCCCGCAAGCTGCTTCATGATATCCTCGGGGGTGTAGTGCGGGGCAGTGCGCAGGATGGGCACGATCTGCACTTCGGTCGCTGCGCTGTATTTCCCGGATTCCAGAAAATATGCATCGAGCAGCGCAGACGCTATATCCTCCCGTTCCTCGAGTCTCCGGCAGATCTCCGCGGCTTCTGCCTGCGGCATATCTCCCAGAGAAAACCCCATGGGTTCCGAGGACACCATGCCGCTGTATTTTTCGCCCTTGCCGAAAAACTCCTCCGCAATCTCCTCCCAGTCAACCGTACACCCTTCCTGCGGGAAGACTGAGAGACGGCCGTAGTGCTCATAGCGTCCGAGCTGCCGGAAATGCACATTGATCAGTCCGGCGACCGTGAACCGGCCGTCATCCAGAAGATCGCGGATCCATTGGGTCTGCGGCTCCCCGTACAGCGATACATATGTAACGAACAGATGATCCTCCTGCCCTTCATACTCCGCGGGCAGATCCGAGAGCGACGCCTCCATGTTGAGTACATATTTCGCATAGTCATTGTTCAGACGCGCCATAAATTCCGGGAGCGGATCCAGTGGCATCAGTTCAGTTGAAGCAGGATAGGCATCCCTTCTCTGCTCATAGGGCAGCAGCGTGACCGTCTGCTCCCCGCAGAGTGTGCCCTCCATACCTTCCGTATCCGCGCAATAAACGAGCACGCCCCAGTATTGATCAAAGTCACACATGCTGATATATTCGCCGGTCTGCGGCAGAATCGGGGTGTATACACGCTGATCGCTCTGCGCAAGCAGCGCCTCGATCTGATGATACAGCTCCCGCACCTCATTTGCCGATGCCGGCATCACGCAGAGACCTGCCGCAGTCACCGCCGCCGCAAATGCCGCACCGATCCGCGCTGTCCGTTTTTTCATAGGAATTTCCCCTTTCTGCTGATCTGATTATACCATATCTGCCGAAATAACGCAAGACATGCGCCTGCGCTTCTGTTATTGTCATGCCCTTTTGCGTGCCGTGCGTGACAGCCGCGGGAGAATTTTGTATAGATGCACAATATCACCCGTTATCTATTGTTTATATTGCCTGCTCTCTTGCTTTTTCGCCCGTTTTGTGGTATGATATATTAGATATAGTATTTCCTTTTGCAGGAGGTGTGACCGATGGCAAGGCTCACGGCAAATGATCTCATCAAGGCGTTCGGCAGCGAGACGCCCCCGCAGCTCGTCTTTCTCTGCGGCGAGGATACACTCGCAGTCGCCGGGCTCGAAAAACGCATCTTAAAGAAGCTCACGGACGGCGATGCCCTTTCGCACACCGCCTTTGACGGCTCCGCGCCCGATCTGGACCGTCTTGCGGATGCCTGCTCCTTCTGCCCGATGTTTCAGCCCTACAATGTCATCGTCATCCGCGATCTGCTGCCTGCGTCGCTCCCGCCCTCGGGAATGGACACGCTGAAGGGCATCCTCAGCGAGCTTGCGCCGCGTGTTGTCGTGCTCATCGTGATGCGGTCAGTGCAGGTCTATGAGGTCAAGCGTGGCAATCCTGTTTTCATTGACAAATACGCAAAATTCGCACAGTTCTGCGAGAAGCAGGGCACGCTCTGCATCTGCGAGAAGAAGAATGCGATTGCGCTCGGAAAATCCATCCAGGAGCGGGCAAAGCGCCACGGCTCCGAGATCAGCCGCGAGGATGCAGAGGAGCTCGCAAACCGCTGTCTCTGCGACAGCACGCTCATTCACACGGAGCTCAACAAGCTGCTTGCCTGTGCCGACGGCGGTCCGATCACGACAGAGATGCTCCGCTCGCTGACCGCTGCGCTCCCCGATGCCGATGTCTTCCGCATGGCACGCGCCGTCACCGGGGGCAGGGCTGCCGAAGCCTTCCGCCTGCTCGGTGCACTCACTGCCCGCGCAGAGGATACCAAAACAATCCTCGGCATTCTCACAATCCTCACAAACACCTTCCTCGATCTCTACCGCGCAAAGCTCGGGCTGGGCGCGGGCAAGCAGGAGGAGGCCATCGCGGGCGATTTCGGCTACCCGAAAAACCGCGCATTCGCCGTGCGCAATGCGATGAAGGACTGCCGCGGCATGACGCTCTCGCAGCTCCGCACATGCGTCCGCATCCTGCGCGAGACCGACCGAAGCTGCAAGTCTGCGCGCACCGCGCCGCGTCTGCTGCTGGAGCAGGCAATCGTGCGCATGCTGCGCGTGCAGCGCGACGGCACGGAGGCGGCACAATGACAGAGAAGCGCAAGGTCATCCCGGCGATCGTCGTCGAGGGAAAATATGACAAGATCCGGCTGGAATCCGTCGTGGATGCGGTGATTCTCGTGACCGACGGCTTCCGCATTTATAAGCGCCCGGAACAGCTCGCGCTCATCCGGCACTACGCAGAAACGACCGGCGTGGTGATCCTCACGGACGCGGACGCCGCCGGCTTTCAGATCCGCGGATACTTAAAGGGCGCCATTTTGCACGGGAAGGTGTATCATGTCTATATCCCCGGCATACACGGGAAGGAGCGCCGCAAGGCACAGCCCTCTGCGGAGGGTCTGCTCGGCGTCGAGGGCATGGACGGTGAGACGCTTCTTGCGGCATTTGAACGCGCAGGGATCTTCTCGCAGGAGCCTGACAGGCTCCCGCATGACATCACCCCGGCGCTGCTCTATGCACACGGGCTCACGGGTGCGCCGGACTGCACCGCAAGGCGCCGCGCACTGCTCGAAGCGCTCGGGCTCCCGACACATCTCTCAACCGCGGGGCTCTGCGATGTGCTCGGCACGATGACGGCAGCGGCGGATTTTCCCGCGTTTCTGGCGGAAACGGAGAACAGAAATGGATAAGCTCATAACGCCCTTCGGGGAGGCAATGCTCCTGCTCGACGGCAAAGAGACAGATTATCGCTTTCATGCCGTGCCGCGTGATCCGCGCACCTGCCCGGATCTCTTCGGGCGCTACGCGCTCACTGCGGACTTCACGCCGGACGGGAAACCGCATACGCTCACCTGCACGCTCCCGGCGCTCGGCGAACACCCTTGTGTCTCGGAGCCCGGAGAGGGTCTCATGCTTGTGACAGCAGAGATCCGGAATATCCGTCTGAGCATCGGCATCCGTGCGGACAACTGCGGCTTCCCGCGCAGAGATTACGAGGGCTTCGACACGGCGCACGGCATCGGCTTTCGGCTTTTCCCGCACACGAAGACCCGGCGCTTTGTCTTCCGCATCGCATGGATCGTGCTCGGTTCCCCGCATGACGGGCGTGCGCTCCAGACATGGTTCGGCGCAGATCCGTCGCAGGATCCCGCAGAGGAGGTGACGCCGAAATGACGATCAGACCCTATGATCCCGACCGCGATTTTGACCGCATCCGCACATGGGTCACCGACCGGCGGACACATGCGATGTGGTGTGCAGACAGAACGCCGTTTCCGCTTGAGCGCGGCAGCTTTCATGCGCTTCTCCGTGAGATTGCAGAAGCACACGGCGACCGCGCTTTTGTCGCTGCGGATGACACATCGGGCGATGCGGAAGGCTTTTTCTGCTATTCCCGCAATGCCGATACAAAAGAAGGCATGCTGAAATTCGTTCTGGTTGACCCGGAAAAGCGCGGACACGGGCTCGGGCGCAAGATGCTCTGTCTCGCGCTCAGAGACGCCTTCGCTGAGCCGGATACCGATGCGGTGCAGCTCATGGTGTTCTCGGTGAATGTCCCCGCAAGGCGCTGCTATGCACACGCCGGATTCCGTCTGCGAAGCACTGCGGAGCACGCCTTCCGCTTCGGCGAAGAAGACTGGGACAGATGCAATATGGTGATCCGGCGGGAAGAATATCTGCCGGACTGACACAGGAGGTGACTGCCGCATGGCACTGACATCGCTGCCGATCCTGCTTTATGTGATCCCGGCAGTCATGCTGCTCACTGCGCTCGTGCCGCCGCGCCGGAAAACCGCGGTGCTCGGGCTCGGCGGGCTTGCATACGCATATTTTGCCGCAGGCGGAGCCGGGTTCAGCATGCTGGTGCTCTCGGTCTCCGGCGCCTGGCTGACGCTGCGGCTCATGCACACGGAAACGAAGGCAAAACGGCGCTGCGGCGTGCTCTGCGGTGTGCTCTGGCAGATCGCTGTGCTCGTGACAGCAAGGTTCGGCTTCCAGCTCCCCGCTGCCGATATGCTCCCGCTGCTGCTCTGCGCGATGCTCGGCACAGAATGTGTGCTCGAACGCGCAAAGGGTAGAATGTTCGTGCCGCCGCTGCTCGCCTATCTGAGCGGCGCCTGCGCGATGCCGCATCTCTGGGCAGGGCCGCTCATGGAGTTCCCGGCGATGCGCACGATGACAGAGCAGCGGAGCGTCACTGCGGAGAAGATCGGGCAGGGCGCCACAAAATGCGTCACCGGACTCTTTCAGATGGTGCTGCTCTCTGTGCCGCTGCAAACGCTGCTCACAGAGATCGGCAGCTACGCGGACACGCTCTCGCTCTTTGATGCATGGCTCCTGCTCCTGATCCGCTACTGCGCGGTCTGGCACTGGTTCTGCGGTGCGGTACGGCTCGGCGAAGGGCTGGCGCTCATGCTCGGCTATCAGCACCCCGCATCCGTGCGGCACACCGTCGGCGCGGGCTCGCTGCGGGAATTCTGCGAACGCTTCTGCGGCGCTGTCACGGAATGGACGCGGCGCACCGTGCTCGGCAGAACGGACAGTCTCCCGTCCGGCACCTATTTCCTGCGCATGGCGCTCCTGCTCTGCGTGACCGGCTGGCTGCTCTGCGGCACACTCGGTGCGGTCGTCTGCGGCTTCTTCGCGGCAGCGATTCTGACGCTCAGCCGCGTGCCCTCGCTGCGCCGTCAGCTTGACACGGTCCCGCTGTTTCTGCGGCAGGTCGGGACGGCGCTGATTGTGCTGCTCCTTGGCGGCATGCCGTTCTGCACGGGCTACACAGAGCTGCTGCGGCTGCATATGGCGCTCTTCGGCGCAAACGGCACCCCGCTCAGCCGGACCGTCGGCTATCTCTGCGGAACGCATTTTCTCCCGCTGTTCTTTGCTGTGCTGCTGCTCTTCCCCATCGCACCGCTGATCGAAAAATACGCGGCGGAACAGAAAACGGCCGCACGCATCCTCGCAGTCTGCAAGCCGGTCGCGGAGCTCGGGATCCTGCTCTGCTGCATGGCGGAGCTGCTCTCGCAATATCTGCGCGGATAACAAATAACGGAGGACATCATCTCCCGAAAATGGGAATGTTTATACACAGATATATAAATTTGAAAGGAAGTCTTACCAATGTCAACCCCCAGATTCAAGCCCGAGGATTTCGAGATCTACGATATGCACGCCCATATCTTCCCGCACAAGATCAGCGAGAAGGCAACGGAATCCATCGGCAAATTCTACGACATCACGATGCATTTTGACATCGGCGAAACAGAACGGCTGCTCGCTGCGGAGGCGGCAATCGGCACGAAGCGCACGCTCGTCTGCTCCGTTGCGACCACGGCAAAGCAGGTTGTTTCCATCAATGATTTCATCAAGGCTGAGTGCGACGCGCACCCCGAATTCATCGGCTTCGCGGCACTCAACGCAAAATATGACGATATCCCCGGCGAGGTCGACCGCATCATCAAAATGGGTTTCCGCGGCGTCAAGCTGCATGCCGATTTCCAGCGCGAGCCGATCGACAGCCGCGATTCCTACAAGATCTATGAGGCGATTGAGGGCAGACTGCCCGTGCTGCACCATATGGGAGACTACCGCCACGATTTCTCGCACCCGACCATGCTGAAAAAGGTCATGCGCGACTTCCCGAAGCTCAAGGTGCTGGCATCGCATCTCGGCGGCTTCGGCGCCTGGGATGAGGCGGAAGCCGTGCTCGAAGCGGGCGAGAATATCCGCTTCGACACCTCAAGCGCCGTCTGCCTGATGAGCCCCGAGCGCGCTGTGCGTCTTATCCGCCACTACGGCGTCGAATCCTGCATGTTCGGCACCGATTTCCCGATGTGGGATCCGAAAAAGGAGGCAGACCGCCTGCTCTCGCTCGGCTTCACCGAAGACGAATACCGCCGCATGTTCTCTCTGAACGCAAAGGAGTTTCTGGGATTATGAGTATGACGCACGCTAAAAAACGCCGCATCCTGCTGTTTGTGCTGCTGTTTCCGTCAATCCTTGCAATCGTGCTGATTACAGTTCTGGGCAATCAGCAGGCGCGGGCAAAGCGCTTCGCAAAAAAATGGCTGAAAGAGAACCACCCGGAGTCGGAGCTGCTTTCGGTATCGTTCGGCGAAACAAAAGTGGACGGCGTTGTGACGGAAAAATCGCTGAACTGCGAATGCTTTGATACTGAATACGGCTTTTACTATACGCAGATCTTTCTCGCGGACGGGCTTCATTTTCAGCCTGCCGACCGCTACGCCCGCAGCTATGGGCTGATGACGGACTGCCGGATACAGGCGGAGTGGTATGCGGAAACGCTCACGGAAAAGGGATATCCCTGCGATGTCATTTGCTTCCCGAACCGCGACTGGCTTTGCAGTGCGCTGCTGCCGGCGGAAACCGACCCCGCGGCACTTGCCGCATTCTGCACGGAGTTTCAGCAGATGACGCAGGGCGAGATCGGGCAGCTTCCGGAGATTCTGGTCTGCACGGAGTCCGTCCGCGGCGCAATTCTCTCCGCGGACAAAGCCGCTGTCTGGCGGCGACTGGAGTCCTCGCTGCCGAATGCCGCAGGAAATGCCGCCGCCGCTCTGCTGGGCAAGGACGTCACGGGCGGCATCGAGGTCAGGGGCTCGTTCGAGAGTATCATCGAAACGGCGCAGCAGACTGCCATGCCCGATGACAAGACAATGTGGCAGATCACGCCCGACGGTGATACGGCGTCTCTGCTGATCTATACACTGATATGAGCAGAAAAAACAGAAAGCCGCTCCCCTGCGGCGTCCGGCTGCTGCTCGCCGCAGGGATGCTTGCGGTCGGAATTCCGCTCGCGTTCTGGCAGCTAAAGCGCTCCGATCTCAGCCATGCAGAGGAGGAAGTGCGCTTCCGATACCCGCAGGCAGAGCTGATCGAAGTGCAGCGCGGCGAGGGGCTCTTCCCGCATGAGATGACAGCCTTCTGCTGGGAGCCCGATAAGCGCTTTGTGTTCCATCAGCATTTCACGCGCGACGGCATAAACTGGTATACCGCGGAAGGCGCGGAAGATTCCTATGAGAATCTGCTTGCGAACCGCGAAAAGGCTGACCGCGTCATTGCAGCAGCGGAAAAGATCGAAATGCCCTGCAAGCTGTTCTATGCGCCGTGGGCGACCGCGGGCTTTTATGCTGTCACCGAAACCGATGACCGTGAGGCGCTCGCGGCGCTCTATGAAGCCTATTATCCGGCGGCACAGGCAGAGCGGATCCCGTTCTGCGTGCTCGGTGCCCCGACCCGGTATCGCCTGCTGACCGGCACCGACTTTTCAGGACTCTGGCGGCAGGATTTCTATGACTTCGACATCGGCGGCCGCACAGTGAATCTGATCCGGCTCTATGCGATGCTCGGCTATTCGGGCGGCACGGCGGCAATCTGCAATATCACAGATGACCGGGCGCGGCTCAGTGAGGAATGGGACACCCGTTGCCGCACCCGCTATGCCGCAAGCATTCCCGCGGCGTTTCAGGCGGCAGATGAGATCCTGCGCGAGAACCCGCCCTCGCGTGCGCATCTCATCTGGGGCATCGTCTATAACGCGGAAACGGACACCACCGAGCTGGAAGCCTATGACACAGAATAAGTATCCCCACCTAAAGGAGACAATACCATGCTGATTTCCTGTTCCGGCATACACAAATTCTATAACGGCAGCCATGTGCTGAAATCCCTGTCGCTCACCGTCGAGAATCAGGATCGCATCGGTCTGGTCGGCGACAACGGCTGCGGAAAATCGACATTCCTGCGCATTCTGACGGAGGAGGAGCTCCCAGACGGCTACGAGCGCGAGGAACCGCAGATCGCGAAGGCGACCGGTCTCCGCATCGGCTATCTCGCACAGAATGCCGGGCTCGACGGCAGCAAGACCGTCCGCACGGAGATGGAGGATGCCTTTGCGCCGCTGCTCGCTGCGAAAGCGGAGATGGCAAAGCTCGAAGCAGAGATGGCAAACGGCGGTCTTTCGGAGTTTCAGGCGGATGAATATGCCCGTCTCTCGGCATATTTTGAGATCAATGACGGCTACAACACCGATGTGCGCATCCGCACCGTGCTTTACGGCATGGGCTTTGCGGAAGCGGATCTTGACCGCACAGTCGGGAGCTTTTCGGGCGGCGAGAAGACCCGTCTCGCGCTCTGCAAGCTGCTCCTTTCCGCGCCCGATCTGCTGATCCTCGACGAGCCGACAAACCATCTCGATTTTCAGACGGTCGGCTGGCTGGAGGAATATCTGAAGGGCTGGCGCGGCGCGCTGCTAATCGTCAGCCACGACCGCTTCTTCCTCGACCGCCTCTGCACGAGCATCTGCGAGCTGGAGCGCGGCACCCTCACCCGCTACAAGGGCAATTATACCGCATTCACAAGGCTGCGTGCCGAATCGAGAGAACGGCAGCAGCGCGAATATGACGCACAGCAGCGCGAGATTGCAAAGCTGGAGGACTATGTCGCACGCAACAAGGTGCGCGCCTCCACGGCGAAATCGGCGAAATCCCGCGAAAAGCAGCTTGAAAAGATGGAACGCCTCGAGCGCCCCTATGCCGCCGCGAAAACGGCAAAGCTGCAATTCACCTATGCGGTCACGCCGCCGATTGATGTGCTTGAGGTGAAGAACATCGACCTCACCGTCGGCAGCGGGCACATGCAGAAAACGCTCGCGGACGGCATCTCGTTTGCGGTGCGGCGCGGCGACAAGGTCGGCATCATCGGCGAAAACGGCGCGGGCAAATCGACGCTGCTGAAGGTTCTGCGCAATATCATCCCGCACAAGGGGCTGGTCAGATGGGCTGCGGGCACACGACTCGGCTGCTTTGAGCAGGAGAGCGAAAGCCTTGATCCCTTTGCGACGGTCTTCGATGAGCTGCACGGGCGCTATCCCGCGATGAGCGACTTTGAGGTGCGCTCCCTGCTCGGGCAGGTGCGGCTCACCGGCGAAAATGTGTTCAAGGAGACGGGCGTGATCTCGGGCGGCGAGCGTGCGAAGCTCTGCTTTGCGATCCTCATGATGGAGCACGGCAATGTGCTGCTGCTCGACGAGCCGACAAACCATCTCGACCTTGCGACGAAGGAGATCCTTGAAACGGCGCTCTCCGATTTCGACGGCACGATCCTCTTTGTCAGCCATGACCGCTATCTGCTGGAGCGCATCGCCGACCGCCTGCTGATCATCGGGGACGGCGCACTGACGGAATTCAAGGGCAAATTCTCCGCTTATCAGGAGCAGATCCGCCGCAGGACGCAGGAGGAACAGGCCGCCGCTGCCGCACAGAAGGCAGAGAAAGCGGCTGCCGCGCAGCAGGAGGGCTTCAAATCGAAGGAGCAGCGTGCTGCGGATGCGAAAAAGCGTGCGGAGAAGCGGCGTCTTGAGCAGGAGATGGACGAGCTCTCGGATGAGGAAAAACTGCTGACCGAATCGCTCGAGAAGCCGGAGGTCTTCGGCGATTACACAAAGATGCAGCAGGTCTGCACGCGGCTTGAGGAGATCCGCAAACAGCTTGAGGAAGACCTTGAACGGCTGATCGAGCTGGAAGAATAAGAAACAAGGCACAGGGCAGAAGGTACGCTGAAAAAAATTTTTTGATTGCAGGTGTAAGTTTTCCGTAAAAATGTCGTCTTATATATTAGAAGCGGGTGTGTCCCCGCAAAATCTGACCGACAAAGGAGGAATTCATATGAAACACACGCACAGGATCCTTTCTCTGCTCACAGCAGGCGCAATGCTGCTCGGGGTATCTGCCGTTCCCGTCTCCGCGGCTGTGCTGCCCGGCGACATTGACGGCAGCGGCGAGGTTGCGCTCAGAGACGCCGTGCTGCTCGCAAAGGCAGCGGCAGGCGCCGGAGAGACGCTCAGCGCCGAAGCCCGCACCGCCGCAGATGTCAACGGCGACGGCAGCATCGACACAGCTGACATCACCGTGC
>JAEEXH010000056.1 GCA_016291435.1 Oscillospiraceae bacterium | reverse complement strand
TGTCAGAATACAGTATAATAGAAGCATCACCAAGGGCGCGCCGAGGCGTGTCCGCGCAAGGAGTTATCTTATGATCTATTCTCATGAAGTCGAGACCATGTGCCCGATCGCACAGGGTGTCGCGCACGGCGCTGCTCCGATCCCGGAGGAAGCAAAGTGGGTCAAGGCAAAGGAAATTTCCGATATTTCCGGCTTTACACACGGTGTGGGCTGGTGTGCCCCGCAGCAGGGTACCTGCAAGCTGACCCTCAATGTCAAGGAGGGCATCATCCAGGAGTGTCTCGTCGAGACCATCGGCTGTTCCGGCATGACGCATTCCGCAGCAATGGCTTCCGAGATCCTTCCCGGCAGAACCATCCTTGAGGCGCTGAACACCGACCTCGTCTGCGATGCAATCAACACCGCAATGCGTGAACTGTTCCTCCAGATCGTCTACGGCAGATCACAGTCTGCATTCTCTGAGGGCGGTCTTGTTGTCGGCGCAGGTCTTGAGGACCTCGGCAAGGGTCTCCGCTCCCAGGTCGGCACCATGTACGGCACGCTGGCAAAGGGTCCGCGTTACCTCGAGATGACCGACGGCTATGTCACCGGTCTCGCTCTGAACGAGTATGATGAGATCATCGGCTACAAGTTTGTCAACTTCGGCAAGATGATGGACTTCATCAAGGCGGGCGACGACGCAAACACCGCATTCGAGAAGGCGCAGGGACAGTACGGCAGAGTCGCCGATGCTGTCAAGATCGTCGATCCGAGAAAGGAATAAGGAGGTAACGACATGGCTCTGTTTGAATCTTACGAGAGACGCGAGAAGCAGATCCTCGCTGTCCTGAAGGAATACGGCATTGATTCCATCGAGGCTTGCGCAGATGTCTGCAAGGAGAAGGGTCTCGATATCTACAAGCTCGTTGAGGGCATCCAGCCCATCTGCTTCGAGAACGCAAAGTGGGCATACACCGTCGGCTGTGCCATCGCAATCAAGAAGGGCTGCACCCGTGCGGCAGACGCTGCTGCTGCAATCGGTGAGGGTCTCCAGGCATTCTGCATCCCGGGCTCTGTTGCTGACCAGAGAAAGGTCGGTCTGGGTCACGGCAACCTCGGCAAGATGCTGCTTGAGGAGGAGACCGAGTGCTTCGCATTCCTCGCAGGTCACGAGTCCTTCGCGGCTGCTGAGGGTGCAATCGGCATCGCAGAGAAGGCAAACAAGGTCCGCAAGAAGCCGCTCAGAGTCATCCTGAACGGTCTTGGCAAGGACGCTGCACAGATCATCGCCCGCATCAACGGCTTCACCTATGTGGAGACTGAGATGGATTATCACACCGGCGAGGTCAAGGAAGTCTTCCGCAAGGCATACTCCGACGGTCTCCGCGCAAAGGTCAACTGCTACGGCGCAAATGATGTCACCGAGGGCGTTGCAATCATGTGGAAGGAGAATGTCGATGTCTCCATCACCGGCAACTCCACCAACCCGACCCGCTTCCAGCACCCGGTCGCAGGCACCTACAAGAAGGAGCGCACCGATGCAGGCAAGAAGTATTTCTCCGTGGCATCCGGCGGCGGCACGGGCAGAACCCTGCACCCGGACAACATGGCAGCAGGTCCGGCATCCTACGGCATGACCGACACGATGGGCAGAATGCACTCTGATGCACAGTTTGCAGGCTCCTCCTCCGTTCCGGCACATGTTGAGATGATGGGTCTCATCGGCATGGGCAACAACCCGATGGTCGGTGCGACTGTTGCTTGTGCTGTTGCTGTTGAGGAAGCAATGAAGTAATCCGAAAACAGCGCAGATACTCATAAAATGAAGAATCCCGGCAGACTTTGCGGTCTGTCGGGATTTTTGTATCATGTTTACATCTGCATCCGTCAGGACGCAGATCAGTCTTCGGTCGCTGCCGCGCCCGCTTTCAGCGTGCCGTGCGAGAGCGCCTTCAGATAGGCGTTGATGAAGCTGTCGAGGTCGCCGTCCATGACCGCCTGCACATTGCCGTTTTCACAGCCGGTGCGGTGATCCTTCACAAGCGTATAGGGCATGAAGACATAGCTGCGGATCTGGCTGCCCCACTCGATCTTGAGCTGGTCGCCCTTGATATCCGAGATCTTCTCCAGATGCTCGCGCTCCTTGATCTCCACCAGCTTTGCGCGCAGCATCTTCATACAGTAATCCTTGTTCTGGAACTGTGAGCGCTGTGTCTGGCAGGAGACCACAATGCCCGTCGGGATATGCTTCAGGCGCACTGCGGAGCTCGTCTTGTTGATGTGCTGACCGCCGGCGCCGCTCGAACGGTACACCTGCATTTCAATGTCCTCGGGTCTGATCTCGACCTCCACATCATCGGAAAGCTCCGGCATGACCTCCACCGCGGCAAAGGATGTGTGCCGGCGCCCGGATGCATCGAACGGAGACACGCGCACAAGACGGTGCACACCCGCCTCCGATTTCAGGAAGCCGTATGCGTTCTCGCCCTGCACCATGAACGATGCGGACTTGATGCCCGCTTCATCGCCGTCAAGCCAGTCGAGCAGATCGACCTTGAAGCCGTGGCTCTCGGCATACTTGTTATACATGCGGTAAAGCATCTGCGACCAGTCCTGCGCCTCGGTGCCGCCCGCACCTGCATGCAGCGTCAGGATCGCGTTGGAATTGTCATATTCGCCCGTGAGCAGCGAATTGAGCTTTTCCTTGTCAAGCTGCCGACGGAACTGCTCCGCATCTGCGACAATCTCGTCATAGGAGGAATCGTCGCCCTCCTCGATGGAGAGCTCGATCAGCGTGATCGTATCCTCCAGCAGCGCCTCCAGCTTGCGGAAGTTCTCGATCTTGCGCTCCAGTGAATTACACTTCTGCGTCACCTGCTGCGCCTTCTCGTGATCGTCCCAGAAGCCGTCATATTCCATCTGGCGCTTCATGTCGCTGAGATCAGCCTCACAGCGTTCGATCTGGAGCACCTCGCCGAGCTCCTTGACCTCCGGACGGGCGTTCACAAGCTCATTCTTGATATCGTCGAGTAAAACCATACTGCAATCCTTTCTTGGGGGTTATTCATACGGATAGGGGTTCAGCGTGCAGATCAGCTCTGCAAGGGAGTTTGCAAGCGGCGCATCCTGAACTGTCATCTAATTTGCCTCCGTGATACGCATATGTTTATTTTACAGGATTTTCGGCGATCTGTCAAGCGTTTGCGCCGATTTTCCGCAATTCCCGCAGAAGTCTTGCGACCGGGAGCCCGACCACATTGTAATAATCGCCGCGGATGCCCTCGATCAGCAGCCCGCCCTGCCCCTGAATGCCGTAGCCGCCCGCCTTGTCATAGGGCTCATCGCTGTCGGCATAGGCTTCGATCTCCGCGTCTGTGAGCGGATAGAAGGTCACCTCGGTCTCTGCCGTGAAGCTCACGCGCTGTGCGCCGCTGAGGATCGTGCAGCCTGTCTGCACCAGATGGGTGCGCCCGGAGAGCATGTGCATCATACGGATGCAGTCTGCGCGGTCCGCGGGCTTCCCGAGCACCCTGTCATCACAGAGCACGGTCGTATCCGCGCCGATGACCGTCGCCTCGGGGTGCTCCTTCGCGACTGCCTCTGCCTTGCGGATGCTGAGCAGCTCCGCAGCACGGTACGCAGGCGTTCCCGCGGGCAGTGTCTCGTCACATGCAGAGACAATCACCTCGAAGGGCAGCCCGGTCTTTTCCAGCAGCTCCCGTCTGCGCGGGGAGGCGGACGCAAGGATCAGCTTCAAGGCTCATTCCTCCTTTGTATCGTTCGGATCAACGCGCTCCCCCTCTGCGGGGACAGGCTCCAGCGTCAGATCATGGTGCACATTGTCGATCGCCTCAGAGGAGATCGTGACCGCATGCGGCCTGTTGTCGCTCGGCTCCTTGCCCGCGTCAGGATGGCGGAAGACCATTTTCAGACCGATCGGGCACAGAATGGAGCTCATCAGAATCAGGAAGATCGTGGCGACCAGCGGGTCAATGCCGCCTGCCGGGGCGATCAGTCCCCTGCCCGTTGCGTAGACTGCAAGCGCGACCTCACCGCGCGCGATCATGCCGACACCTGCTGCCGCCGAATCGCGCTTGTTATACCTGAAGCAGCGTGCCACAGCGCCGCAGCCCAGAATCTTGCCGAGGATGCCCGCGCCGACAAATGCCAGCACAAACCACATGCTGGAAAGCGTGAAGCCGCTGAAATCCGCGCTGATGCCGATATAGGCGAAGAACATCGGCGTGAAGAACATATAGCCGGAAACGATGACCTTGCGGTCTACAAACTGGCTGTCGCCGAGCCCGGAGAGCATCAGACCCGCCATATACGCGCCGGTGATCGCTGCGATGCCGAAGAATTCCTCCGCGGCATAGGCGAAGAAAAAGCACGCAGCAAAGGCAAAAATACTCGTTCTGCGCTTGTGCGGATAGATGCGTACCAGCGCACGGAATGCCCGCCGCAGCACCCAGCCCGCGACCGCTGTAAAGACGAAGAAGCCCGCCACATGCAGCAGCGTTTCAAGGATGCTGCCGTCGCCCGCAAGACCTGTCAGGATGCTCAGCGCCACAATGCCCATCACATCGTCGATGATCGCCGCGCTCAGAACCGTTGTGCCGATGCGCGTTTTCAGACGCCCGAGCTCTCTGAGCGTCTCCACGGTGATGCCGACGCTTGTCGCGGAGAGGATACATCCGATGAACAGCGCGTTCATCAGCTTCGCGTGATCTGCCGCTTCGCCGAGCCCGCCCATGAACAGCAGCGCAACGACCGTACCGAATGCGATCGGCACGAGCACGCCCGCCAGCGCAATACATGTGGCTGCGACACCGCTCTTCTTCATCTCGCGGAAATCGGTTTCCAGACCGCTTGAGAAAAGGATAAAGACCACGCCGATCTGCGAAAAGCTCTTGAGGACATCCATCTCAGCGGGTGTCGGGTGGATCAGGCCCGGGAAGGCGGTATGCACAAAGAGCGCAGGACCGATCAGCAGACCCGCAAGAATCATGCCGACGACCTGCGGGAGCCCCAGCTTGCGCAGTCCCATGCCGAGCGCCTTGGTCGCAAACAGGATGATGCCGCAGTCCAGCAGAATATTCATCACATTGAATTCCATGATTTCACCTGTCTATAATAAAGTCCATACACATCAAAAGCAGGGCAATGATCTGCCCTGCTCTTGTACTCTCAATTACTCGTACAGCGGATACTTTGCGCAGAGAGCGTTGACGCCCTCACGGATCTCATCCGCCTTCGTGTCAAACTGTGTCGCTGCGAGATACATGAACTCTGCGATCTTGTCCATATCCTCGGTGACGAGACCTCTGCTCGTGACAGCCGGGGTACCGACGCGGATGCCGCTCGTGATGGAGGGCTTCTCCGGGTCATTCGGAATCGCATTCTTGTTGACGGTGATATACACCTCATCGAGACGGTGCTCAAGCTCCTTGCCGGTGATGTTCACAGGTCTCAGATCCACGAGCATGAGGTGGTTGTCCGTGCCGCCGGAGACGAGATCGAAGCCGCGGCTCAGCAGACCCTTTGCAAGCGCCTGTGCGTTATCGACGACCTGCTTCTGATAAGCCTTGAACTCCGGCTTCAGTGCCTCGCCGAAGCAGACAGCCTTGCCTGCGATGACATGCATCAGCGGGCCGCCCTGGATGCCCGGGAACACAGCCTTGTTGATCTTCTTTGCGATCTCCTCATCATTGGTGAGAATCAGACCGCCGCGCGGACCGCGGAGGGTCTTGTGGGTGGTGGAGGTGACGACATCTGCCACACCGACCGGAGACTGATGCAGACCTGCTGCAACGAGACCCGCGATATGCGCCATATCGACCATCAGCAGTGCACCGACGGAATGTGCGATCTCCGCGAGACGCTTGAAGTCGATTGCACGCGGATATGCAGAAGCACCTGCGACGATCAGCTTCGGATGGTTCTCCTTCGCGAGCTGCTCAACCTTATCGTAGTCGATGCGCTCATCATCGCCGAGACCGTAGGAGATGAAGTTGAAATACTTGCCCGAGAGGTTGACCGGCGAGCCGTGGGTCAGATGACCGCCGTGTGCAAGGCTCATGCCCAGCACCGTGTCACCCGGCTGGAGCAGTGCGAAATAGACTGCGGTGTTTGCCTGTGCGCCGGAGTGTGCCTGCACATTTGCAAACTGTGCGCCGAAGAGCTCCTTTGCGCGTGCGATTGCGATATCCTCAACAATATCGACACACTCACAGCCGCCGTAGTAGCGTCTGCCGCTGTAACCCTCAGCATACTTGTTGGTGAGCACGGAGCCCATTGCTGCCATGACAGCCGGCGAAACGATATTCTCGCTCGCGATCAGCTCGAGATTGCGTCTCTGACGCGCGAGCTCCTTCTGCATGGCCTCCCCGACTGCGGGGTCATACTTTGATACAAAGCCGATCGTATCCATCAAATCCTGAAACATAGTTATCCTGATCCTTTCCGTAATTTGCCATACGGCAGATATATTTATTATATCACAGTTTCTCTATATATGCAAGCCCTTTTTGCAAATTCAGGGCAAAAAACATCTGCACCGTCCCCTTCAGACGGTGCAGATGTATCTGTCGGATGATTAAAAGCTGCGGTGAATTACTTAACAGGCATATCGTCGTTGGTGTAGATACCTGCCATCAGCTTCAGAGCGATGGTGAGGTCGCCGCCGTCAACGCCGGTGTTTGCATTCAGGTTGCAGTTTGCAGCGCCGTCAGTGGAGAGGCCTGCGCCGTCAGCACCAGCGATTGCCTTTGCCAGCATAACGAGGTCAGCCATCTCGAATGTGCCGCTCACATCAGCGTCGCCCCAGACAATGGACTTCACAGTGCCGCTGCCGACGGTGATTGCGCCGTTGGTGAATGCTGCGGTGTAATCCACAGTCGCGGTCTCGCCGATTGCGGAGAACAGGATATCGGTGTTGTCGCCGCCCTTCGGATACTCAGGTCTTGCGATTGCAGCGCCCTCGAGCTTTGCGACAGTGCCGTTTGCGGTGCCCGCCTTGACGGTGCCGTTGATGGTAAGGAAGGTGCCGTCCTTGTTGATCCACTTGCTGGAATCCGTCAGACCGGTGCCCCAGACCACGAGGATCTGGCCGTCCTTCACCTTGTAATCATACAGTGTCTCGCCGAAATCGCCCTCAGCTTCCTTTGCGCCGGTGCTGCCGATGGAACCGAGCGTCACATCGGTGATGTCGAGCACTGCTGCATCGTAGTTGATTGCGAAGTCGATGGTAGAAAGGCCGGAGCTCGGAACGCCCGAGAGATCGACATTGACGCTGAACGACTTGCCAGCCTCAACGGTCTCAGAGCCGATCTTCACGCCGACAGAGTCAGCAGCGGAAGCAACGAGGGTAGCGCCCATCGCTGCGGCAGCCATCACAGCTGCCAGCATGCCGGAAAAGAGCTTCATAGATTTCATGTTCATACTCCTCCAAAGATAGAATTTTTTGTTTACGGCGAAGAGCACAAAATGTGCTGCGTGTGAAGCAGAATGTCCCCTTCATCCTTCTACCTTCACATTATGCCATCTATATCTTAACTGAATCTGAAAGAAAAAGCAATGACTTTTTGTATCATGTTTATGACAAATCGCACATTCTTTTTCTTCGTTTTGCATTATATTGCACAACAGATAGATAATTCGCAAGATAATTGCAAGCATCTTTGTAGGCTTGCACAAAAACGCAACACCTGCCGTCTCATTTTTCGGAGCCGGCAGGTGATAATTGCACAATTGTATCTTATTTCAGCATGCTTGCAACTTCGCTTGCAAGGTCATCCTGACGCTTTTCGATACCCTCGCCGCAGATGAAGCGGACAAAAGCCTTGACGGTGATCGGGCTGCCTGCCTTCTTTGCGCATGCGTTCACATACTGCTCAACAGTCTCGCCCTCGCCCTTGACAAACTCCTGGCAGAGCAGGCAGTTGTCCTTGTAGTACACACCGAGCTTGCCCTCTGCGATCTTCGCGCGGACATTCTCAGGCTTGTTTGCCATCTTGGGATCGTCAGCCATCTGTGCCATGACGATTTCCTTCTCCTGTGCGATGACATCAGCCGGAACCTCATCCTTGGTCAGATAGGTCGCCTTCATGGCATCAGCCTGGAGTGCAACATCGTTCAGGCACTCAAGAACTGCGTCCGCAGCACCTGCCTCGGTCTCAGCAGCGACAATGACGCCCTCCTTCTTGTTGAAGTGGACATACTCCTTGACGATGCCGGTGAGGCGTGCAAAACGGCGGATCTGGAGGTTCTCGCGGAACTTCAGGAAGATCTCCTGGAGTGCCTCCTCGACGGTCATATCCTTGCCGATGAACTTTGCAGCCTTCAGCGCATCAAGGTCAGCCGGATCGCTCTCGAGAACGGTCTGTGCGACGCCCTCGACGAATGCGACGAACTCCTCGTTCTGTGCAACGAAGTCGGTTTCGGAATTGACCTCAACGATCGCACCTGCGGTGTGATCTGCATTGGTCACAGCAATGACAGCGCCCTCAGCAGCGACTCTGTCAGCCTTCTTTGCCTGGTTTGCAAGACCCTTCTCGCGGAGGATGACGATTGCCTTCTCGACATCGCCGTCTGCCTCGGTCAGTGCCTTCTTGCAGTCCATCAGGCCGACGCCGGTGGACTTGCGGAGATCATTGACATCCTTTGCGGTAAAATTAGCCATTTCAGTATCCTCCGTATCGAATTACTCAGCAGCAGCTTCCTCAGCAGCCTGTGCCTCTTCCGCAGCCTGTGCGTCAGCGCCCTGTCTGCCCTCGATGACAGCGTTTGCGATGGTGCCTGCGATCAGCTTGACCGCACGGATTGCATCGTCGTTGCCCGGGATGACATAGTCCACATCGTCCGGATCGCAGTTGGTGTCAACGATTGCGACGATCGGGATGCAGAGCTTCTTTGCCTCAGCAACAGCGATCTTCTCCTTGCGCGGATCAACGATGAACAGTGCGCCCGGGAGCTTATCCATGCCCTTGATACCGCCGAGGAACTTCTCGAGCTTCTCGATCTCGAGGCCGAGCTTTGCAACTTCCTTCTTCGGGAGGAGGTTGAAGGTGCCGTCTGCCTCCATTGCATGGAGCTGCTCCAGACGCTTGATGCGCTGCTGGATGGTTCTGTAGTTGGTCATCATGCCGCCGAGCCAGCGAGCATTGACGTAGTAGGAGCCGGAGCGGGTTGCTTCCTCACGGATGGAGTCAGCCGCCTGCTTCTTTGTGCCGACGAAGAGCACAGACTTGCCCTCTGCGGAGAGCTCGCGCACGAAGTTGTAAGCCTCTTCGAGCTTGCGCACAGTCTTCTGAAGGTCAATGATATAGATACCATTGCGCTCAGTGAAGATGTACGGAGCCATTTTCGGGTTCCAGCGTCTGGTCTGATGACCGAAGTGTACGCCGGCTTCGAGGAGCTGTTTCATAGATACAACGCCCATTTTGGATTCCTCCTGTAAATAAAAAATTTGGTTTTTGGCCTCCGGACGGCAAAGGAAGAATGCCGCAGCAGCGCAGGATTTAAGCCTTGCGCCGAACCTTGCGGCTTCGCCGACCGTGCGAAGTGCGTTACTATTATACCATATTTTCGCAGGTTTTGCAAGCAAAAGCGCCCTCTCCGTCGTAGATTTTCGCATGCAATTCCGGCGGATTTTTGTCCATTTCAGCAAAAGCGGACGCCCGCACGCAGCAGGCATCCGCATTTTCTCAGATATTCACGGGATTCAGGAGCCCGACTTCCTCGCCCATGCCGATGCAGATCACATCCTGCTCGGTGCCCATGAGCTTGACCTTGCGCTCCGTGAGCTCGTATTCCGGCTCATAGGAGAAGCGCTTGGGGCGGTTGCCCGGCATAGACTTATAGCGTCCCTTTGTCACATCGGGATTGATGACAACCTCAGCGTTCCCGTCATACATCGACAGGAGCTTCATCAGCTCGGAAACTTTCATGAATACGCTCCTTTCCGGGCGTTACGCATCGCCCATCTCGCGTGCAGTCATACCCGCGTTGGAGTGCAGATCCTTGCCTGCGCCCGCATTGACAATCGTCATCGCATTGCTGTCATAGCGCATGCGGAGACGGAAGCCGACGAAGCCGGGGTTATTGACGACACTGACCGGGAGAATGACGGTATCGCCGGGCTTTGCGGAGACAGTGCCCGGGTTGATGGTGATGCCGCTGCCGGTCGGCTGATCGTTCGCAGGAGCATCCTTGTTGATGCAGACATAGCCGACATTCATCGTAACATCCTTGATGGTATCCGCAGCCCAGTTTGCGATATCGGAGTAGTAGAACTGGATCGGATAGATGCCGTCCTTCGCATCCTTCGGGATCTCGATCTGATACTGGAGGAGCTCGCCGTCAAAGACGAAATCCGCCTTCTTGGACATATCGAGGAAGAATGCCTGATGGTTCTTGTAAGCGGGGGTGTAGCTTGCCTCCGCGTAGGTCGTTGCGAGCGTGGTGCCGGTGTAGAGCTCGGTGACAGCCGCGCCGCCCTCCTCGGTGACGGTCGTGCCGTTGATGTCGGTCTTTGCGACATATGCCTTGCCGTCCTCGCCGCGCAGGGTGGTGACGATGAAGTTATCGCTGGGCTGCTCCTGGTCGCCGTTCTGCTTCTCGGGCGGAACATCTGCGAAATCAAGCGGCTGCTGGATCATGCCCTGCTCGTCGGTCTGGACGGTGATATCCGGCGTATCGCCGCTGTCTGCACCGCTCTCAGCGCCGCTGCTGCCCTCCGCAGAGCTGCTTTCGCTCTTGCTGTCCGTCGTCGAAGTGCCGTGCGAGCAGGCAAATGCGGGAATCATCATTGCGCCGGCGATCACAGCCGCCGCGATCTTTTTCCATGTTTTCATTTTGGGGAAATGCTCCTTTCTGAGCCGTTAGGCTTCCTTCAAACTGCAATCATTATACTAGATTCTGCAAAAAATGTCAAGTGAAATCTTTGTGACAGTCCGGTTGCAGAGTGATGACAGTGCAGGGACTCAGTGCTCGAGGTAATCGCGCACCTTTTTGCTGCGGCTCGGATGGCGGAGCTTTCTGAGCGCCTTGGCTTCGATCTGGCGGATGCGCTCGCGGGTGACATTGAATGCCTTGCCGACATCCTCAAGCGTGCGCGGCGGCTCGTTGTCGAGCCCGTAGCGCATGCGCAGAACATCTGCTTCGCGCTGTGTGAGCGTCGCGAGCACCTCATTGAGCTGCTCCTTGAGCATCGTATTCGATGCGGCATCGGTCGGCGATTCCGCAGCATTATCCGGGATGAAGTCGCCGAGATGGCTGTCCTCCTCCTCACCGATCGGCGTTTCCAGCGAGACAGGCTCCTGTGCGATGCGCATGACCTCGCGCACCTTCTCCAGCGGCATATCGAGGAAATCCGCGATCTCCTCCTCGGAGGGATCCTTGCCGTTTAAGTGCAGAAGCTGGCTCGAAGCCTTCTTCACGCGGGTGATCGTCTCGACCATATGCACAGGAATACGGATCGTGCGCGCCTGATCTGCAATTGCACGGGTGATCGACTGGCGAATCCACCATGTCGCGTATGTAGAGAACTTGAAGCCTTTGGTATAGTCAAACTTATCGACCGCCTTCAGGAGACCCATATTGCCCTCCTGAATGAGATCGAGGAACTGCATGCCGCGCCCGACATATTTCTTCGCGATCGACACGACCAGGCGCAGGTTTGCTTCGGAAAGACGGTTCTTCGCCGCCTGATCGTTCGGATTCTCCGCGAGGCGCTGCGCGAGCTCCTTTTCCTCCTCGGGGGTCAGCAGCGGGATCCTGCCGATCTCCTTGAGATAAATCTTCACAGGATCATCGGGAGAAGTGCCGCTGTCAAGCGAAAGCGCGTCCTCCTCGGCAAGTCTCGTTTCGATCTCGTCATCGAGCAGCTCGTCCTCTGCAAAATCAAGATCCAGCGCGCTGCACTGCTCATAGAAGCGGCTGATCTCCTCCTCCGTGAATTCCTGCTCACGGAATATCGTATCAAGTTCCTGCTGCGGAAGCTTGCCGGCAGCCTTCACGCGCTCGACCAGCTGTTCCACCTTCTGCTGATCAACAGTTGCCATATTTCTTCCTCCTTATGCTTTTTGGTTCTCTGCTCAGTTGTCGATATAGCCCTGCAGCTTCTTGCTGCGGCTGTAATGCTTCAGCTTGCGGAGCGCCTTTGCTTCGATCTGGCGGATGCGCTCTCTGGTGACGCCCAGCGCCTTACCGACATCCTCAAGGGTCTGCTGTCTGCCGTTCTCGAGACCGTATCGCATGCGCATGACACGCGCTTCACGCTCCGTGAGCGTCGAAAGCACCTCATTGAGCTGCTCCTTCAGCATTGCATTCGAGGCCGCCTCATCGGGAGAGGGTGCCTGATCGTCCGGGATGAAGTCGCCGAGGTGGCTGTCCTCCTCCTCACCGACCGGTGTTTCGAGCGACACAGGATCCTGTGCGATGCGCATGATTTCCAGCACCTTCTCGACCGGCATCTCCAGCTTGCGTGCGATTTCCTCGGGGCTCGCCTCCTGACCGGTCTCGTGCAGGATCTGGCTCGAGACCTTCTTCACCTTCGTGATGCTCTCGACCATATGCACCGGGATACGGATGGTGCGTGCCTGATCTGCGAGGGCTCTTGTGATCGCCTGACGGATCCACCATGTCGCGTAGGTCGAGAACTTGAAGCCCTTGGTATAGTCAAACTTATCGACCGCCTTCAGAAGGCCCATATTGCCCTCCTGAATGAGATCGAGGAACTGCATGCCGCGCCCGACATATTTCTTCGCGATGGAGACCACAAGGCGGAGATTCGCCTCTGCCAGTCTCGTGCGTGCTGCTTCGTCATGCGGATTATCCGCGAGACGGCGCGCAAGGTCGGTCTCCTCGTCTGCCGTCAGCAGCGGGACTCTGCCGATCTCCTTGAGATAAATCTTCACGGAGTCGTCGTTCGAGATCTCGTCATTTGCGATCTCCGATGCGGGATCGCCGAGATCGTCTGCTGCAAGGTCGTCATCGACCAGCTCAATCTGGAGTGCAGAGCAGCGCTCCATGATCTGCTCAGGCTCAATCGAGAGGCTTTCGGATACTTCCTGCACCTCAGCGATGGTCAGCTTGCCGCTTGCCTTTGCCTTCTCAAGAAGCTGATCGAGGCGCTTTTCTTCATCTGCCATTTCAGTACATCCTCCTTCTGAATGTTACGTTCTCTTTCTGCGCAGTGCGTCAAATTTCGCAGAAAACTCGGTATTGTCAAGATCCTCCGCCTTTTTCCCGTCCGCCTGATAGGCATTCAGGATCTCCGCGCAGTCACTGACGGTTTTGTCATTGATCTCCACCTGCTCCAGATCGACACTGATGCGGGTGATATATGCGATCTCCTGCGGGGTGAAATCCTCGCCGAAGAGCGAAAGCGAATAGGTGTAGCCCTTTGAGAGCTGCTCTGAAAGATATGTATAGACACGCTTGTTGAATGCGGTGACAAAGTGCTCCGGCGGGACGGTCTCCTGCACCTTTTCGAGCATATCGGGATTGCGGAAGAGGTAGCAGAGGATTGTTTCCTCCGCCATTGCCTCCCTGCGGTGCGAGACCGCGTCCGGGTTCACGGGGTCGCGGGTCACTGCGGCATTCTGCACATTGCGCCACGCCTGCTTCTTCGCGCCGCCGCGCCGCTTGCGGAGCTCTGCATCCACCTGCGCCGACAGAATCTCCTTCTCGACGCCGTAGTCATGCGCGACACGCGAGAGGTAAATATCGCGCTGCATATCGTTTTCGATGTCTGCGAGCACGGCGACCGCCTTTTGCAGTGCGGCAATCTTGCCGTCCTCGGTGTCGGTGTCGGTGCCGGTCTTGCAGCGCTCCAGCTCAAAGGTCATCGCATCGTCGGCGTCCTCGAGCAGCACACGGAAAGCCGGCGGTCCGAATTTCTTGATGAATTCATCGGGATCCTTCGCATCGTGCATATGCAGGATGCGGGGTCTCAGCCCGACTGCCCGCAGCAGATTGATCGCTTTGACGGTCGCATTCTGACCGGCGGCATCGCTGTCATAGGAGATGACGACCTCCTCGGCATACTGCCGCATGAGCCTGCACTGATCGGGCGTGAGCGCCGTGCCGAGCGAAGCGACGACATTCTCAAAGCCCGCCTGATGAATCGCGATGACATCCATATAGCCCTCGGCGAGAATCAGCCGCTTCGACTGCGATTTCTTCGCAAACTGCATCGAGAAGAGATTGTGCCCCTTCTTGAACACGGGCGTATCGGAGGAGTTGAGATATTTCGGCTCGCCGTCCTTTTCGACCGTGCGCCCGCCGAATGCAATCACGCTGCCGCGCAGGTCGAAGATCGGGAAGATGACCCGGTTGCGGAAGCGGTCATAGAGCCGCCCGCTTTTCTGTGAGCGCCCGCAGAGATTCGCTGTAATGAGCTCGTCCTCAGTAAAGCCTTTCGCAATCATTGCATTGCAGAGCGAAAAGCCGCTGTCCCCTGCATAGCCAAGCCCGTATTTGTTGATGATCTGCGGCGAGAGGGCACGGTCACGGAGATAGACGAGCCCGCGCTTGTCCTGCCCGCGCAGCTGATCGTAATAGAACCTTGCGGCGGTGCGGTTGAGCTCCAGCAGACGCGTGCGGCGCTCAGCCTCACGGTTTCCCTGTGCATCCCGCGGGACGGTCATGCCCGCACGCTCGGCGAGCATCTGCACGGCATCCATATAGCTGAGCCCCTCGATCTGCATGATGAAGGTGATCACATCGCCGCCCGCATGGCAGCCGAAGCAATAGAAATGCTGATCCTGCGTATCCGTGTAAACCACGCAGGAAGGTGTTTTCTCGGAATGAAAGGGGCAGAGGCACTTCATCAGGGAGCCTGCCCGCCGGAGCTGCACATAGCTGCTCATCACTCCTTCGATCGGATTCGCCTGCTTCAGCGCATAGATAAAATCCTGCGGCAGCATATGTTCACCTCCCTTGTCAGTTGCCCTGCTCTGTTACATGATACCATATGTTCATGCGCACGCACAGAGGGGGCATGTTACCGCACATCCCAGGAGCGCGGCACAAACAGATATTCATATGTACGGATCGCGTAGTCATCGCTCATGCCGGCGATATAATCGCAGACAGCGCGGTCGAGCGCATACCGCTTCACGATTGCCTGATACTCCTCCGGCATTTTCTCGGGATGCGCACGGTAGTAGGTATAGAGCCGGCAGATCAGCTCGATTGCCTTCGGCTCCTCGGTCTTTGCGGCGGAATTGGAATACACATTTGCGTAGAGCCAGGCATGCAGCTCGTCATGTGCCTTTCGGATATCCGGCATCATATCCGGCACCTCGGCGCCGTGCTCGATCACCGATGTCAGCATCTTCGTGATGCGGGCGCTCTTGGAATGCCCGAGCACCTCTGTGCAGCTCTTCGGAAGATCGTCCTCGCAGATGATGCCGCCGCGGATCGCATCGTCAATGTCGTGATTGATATACGCAATGCGGTCTGCAAGGCGCACAAGATTGCCCTCTCTGGTCGCCGCAATGCGGTTTGTGTGGCAGATAAAGCCGTTCTTCACCTGCTGGGTGAGATTGAGGCCTTTGCCGTTTTTTTCGATATAGTGTACCACGCGGACGCTCTGCACATAATGCTTGTAGCCGTAAGGGCAAATGCTGTCGAGCGCACGCTCCCCCGCATGCCCGAACGGAGAATGCCCGAGATCATGCCCGAGCGCGATGGCTTCGGTCAGATCCTCATTGAGCCGCAGCGCTCTCGCCATCGTGCGGGCGATCTGCGCGACCTCCAGCGTGTGGGTCAGGCGGGTGCGGTAATGGTCGCCGATCGGAGAGAGAAAGACCTGCGTCTTGCGCTTTAAGCGGCGGAACGCAGAGCAGTGCAGGATGCGGTCGCGGTCGCGCTGGAACTCCGTGCGCAGCGGGCAGGGCTCCTCCTGCCGCACGCGCCGTGCCTCGTTCGCATGGCATGCAAGCGGGCTCAGGATCATATCTTCATATTGCTCGGTCTGCTCACGGACAGTCATCGGCGCACGCCCCTTTTCTGATTGTTTCAATATAATATACTCAGAAAGCGCCGGAAAATCCTTTTTTTCGCACAGGAGATGCAAATATTTTAGAGGAATAGACAACTCATCCATTCATATTCCGGCTTCACTTTGTGCATTGTGCAAACAGTCAGCGGGAAACAATCAGCGCGCAGGCTCCGATATAAACCTGCGCGCTGTGCGTCACGAAAAGAAATTGACAATCGCCTGAATGCCGCCGTAGGAAATCAGGCACATGATAACTGTCGCGAGGATCAGTCCGCAGAAGATCGCGGGGACTGACTTCTTGCGGCTGACATGCAGCAGCGCCGCGATCAGCGAGCCTGTCCATGCACCGGTGCCCGGCAGCGGGATGCCGACAAAGAGCAGCAGACCCATGAACTCATATTTGCGGATTTTTTCAGCCTTCGGACCTGTGCCGCGGGCTTTGAGCCAGAGCGCAAATTTGCTGATCCAGCCGATCTTGCAGCCCTCCATCCAGTTCAGGATCTTCTCGATGAACAGCAGGATAAACGGGATCGGGAGAATATTGCCGAGGACGCAGAAGCCGACCGCCTCCCACATCGGGATATTCAGCAGAGACGCGGCAATCAGACCGCCGCGCAGCTCTAAAATCGGGATCATCGAAATGATAAAGATGATCGCCTGCGGGGGCAGACCCCCGAGCGCAGATGTGAGCTTTTCGGCAAGTGCTTCCGTGCCGCCCGACATGAGCAGCGGCATGAGCAGATTGATCATAGCATTTTTCCTCCCGGTTTTCAGTCGTGATACGAACATTTCAATTATCCCACAAATCGGGCTGCGCGTCAAGCGATTTGCAGAAAATTACCGCTTTTGCACAATTTTTCAGCGACAATCCTCGGAAATTGTGGAATATCTCCAAAAAGCAATCAGGCGGAATCCCGTTCCTTGATGAACTAGCTAAATCGGCGGCGCAAATCTTTCTTTTTCCGGCACAATATGATAGAATATATCTATATATGTGCGATCCTGCACAAAGCTGCAAAATCGGATCATTTTGCACATAGAGAAAGGACGAAGATGATGGGATTTACAGTAACCGATCTGCACAAGAAATACGGCGATAAGGTGGTCGTCGATCACCTCAGCTTCCGTATGGATCAGCCCGGCGTTTATGCGCTGCTGGGGACAAACGGTGCAGGCAAGACCACCTCGATCCGCATGATCCTCAACATGCTCTCGCGTGACAGCGGCACAGTTGAATGGAACGGCGGACCGCTCACGCTGGATACCTGTAATGTGGGCTATCTTGCGGAGGAGCGCGGGCTCTATCCGAAGAATACGCTGATGGATCAGCTGATGTATTTTGCATCGCTGCGCGGCGTCCCGCGGGCAGATGCAAAGAAGCGCATCTCCTACTGGGCAGAGCGCCTGGAAGCGACCGAATATCTCTTCCCGCCTGCCGTAAACGGCAGAAAGCCGAAGCCGAAGAAAGCGGATCAGCTCTCGAAGGGCAACCAGCAGAAGATCCAGCTCATGCTTGCGCTGCTCTCTGATCCCGAGCTCATCATTCTCGATGAACCGCTCTCCGGCCTTGATCCCGTCAACACAGACCTCTTCAAGAGCATCATTCACGAGGAGATCGAGAAGGGCAAATACCTCATCATGTCGAGCCACCAGATGGCGACCATCGAGGAATTCTGCACGGACCTCACGATCCTGAACCGCAGCAAGACGGTCTTGCAGGGCAATCTCGCCGAGATCAAGAAATCCTACGGCAGAATCAATCTGTTCATCAAGACAGAGCAGGATATCAAGCCGCAGATCGAAGCAGCGGGCGTGAAGATCCTTTCCTCGGTCGGCTTCTCCTATCAGTGCCGCGTCACCGGCGATGAACAGGCAAATGCCCTGCTGAAAACGCTCGTTGCAGACGGCATCACGCTCGTCGCCTTTGAGCTCCGCGAGCCGAGCCTGCACGAGATCTTCGTAGAAAAGGTGGGGGATGCACATGAAGAAGCCTGAGACGCTGCGCGGCACGGGCACCGTCTTCCGGTACACCCTCGCACAGCATTACAAAACGATGTCGGTGCGCATCTTCCTGATCGTGCTCTTCGTGCTCGCGATCGCTTCGTTCCCGATCATCAAGGCGGTGAGCGGCGACAAGCAAGAGGTCACGGAAACATCCGTCACCCGGCTCTATCTCCGCAATGAAACGCCCTTTGCACTGACTGCCGATGATATTCACTCAGACAGCCGCTACAAGGATGTCGAGCTCACACCGACAGAAGCAGATGACACCGCGCTCGCAAAGCTTCTGAACGAAGAGGAAAGCGCCGCTGCTGCCGTCATTGCGCCGGCGGAGAACGGCATGGGCTTCACGCTCAATACCTACTTCGGCGAGCAGAGCAAAATCGGCTACGATGACGCTTCCACACTCGCGGATGTGCTTGAGGACGGTCTGCATGAAGCCATGCTCCGCTCCCTCAATGTTACCGCGGAACAGGAAGTCACGGTCCGCTGCCGTGCGATGGCGCAGGTCGCGACTGTCACCGATTATCTCCGCGGCACATCCGTCGAAACGGACACCGGCACACACGCCATGATCAATCTCGTATACTCTTATATTGTACTCATCCTGAGTGCGCTCTCCATGAGCTACATCTTCCAGCTCTGCATGGAGGAAAAGGTCTCGAAGCTTGTGGAATCGCTGCTGGTGAGCGTCTCCCCGACGGCGCTGCTCATCGGCAAAATCCTTGCGGCATCCTGCATGATCTTCCTCGGCATCGGAATCGACGCCATCGGGCTGGTGATCTCCTATCAAATCGCCTATTCCGGCAGCGGCACCGGCATCCTTGCAATGATCTTTGAGAAGTTCATGGGGCTCAGTATTTCGGGGCTGCATCTCAGCATCGGCATGCTGCTGCTGGCGGTTCTCTGCATCCTGCTTGCATATGCGATCTGCGCAGCATTCAGCGGCATCGTCGGCTCCTGCTGCTCAAAGACAGAAGACACCCAGCAGGCAAGCCTTGCCGTTGTCATGTTCATCATGATCGGCTATCTGGCCGCTTCGCTGACGCCCGCAGCCGAGAGCGATGCTGTCAACATCTTCTGCGCGCTCTTCCCGCTCACCTCTATTTTCACCGCGCTGCCGAACTTCATCTGCGGCAAGATCGGCCTGCCCGTATTCGCACTGGCGCTCCTGATCCAGGCTGTGACCGCGTTTCTGCTGGCACGCCTCGCCGGCGCTGTCTACCGCATGATGCTGCTCTACCGCGGCAATGTGCCGAAGCCGCGTGAGCTCTTCCGCATGCTCCGCGAAAACCGCGCTTCGGCAAAGGGAAAGGAGGATGCACATGAAGGCTAATCCGCTCGCCGGAACCGGCAAGGTTTTCGGCTTCACATTCAGGCAGACATGTCTCTCGAAAGGCTGGCTGCTCTCGACCATCCTGATCGCAACGCTGCTGCTCGGCGGCATTCCGCTCATCTTCTTCGGCATCACACATGCCATGATGAAGGATGAGGAGGAGCCCGACAATTCCAAACGCATCCAGTCGGTGCTCGTGGTCGATGAAACAGAGGGCACCGCAGATTACAGCGTGCTCGATGACACAGTCAAATATGAAGCATTCAGCACGATCGACGAAGCAATCGGCTCGGAGAAATGCAATGAAAACGCAATCATTCTCCGCGTGACCAAGCCCGACAGCAAATATCTGCTGACGGCATATCTCCCGGAAAATGCGGCAGTCTCCCGCAGCCGGGCAAGCGGCTTCGCAGAATACGCAGCGGCGCATTTCACCGAGATCCTGCTGCAAAAGGCGGATATGTCGCTGGAGGAAGCTGCGGTACTGACCATGCCCGTCCAGACAAGCACAGAGTCCCTCGCGAAGGACTATGACCCGGATGCGCCGGAGGACGACGATCTTTCTGAAGCGCTCGGCTTCCTGATCCCGTTCCTGATGCTGATGCTTGTCTATATGATGGTCATTCTCTACGGACAGAGCATGGCAAACAGCGTGATGCTGGAGAAGACCTCGAAGCTCATGGAAACAATCCTCACGGCGGTTGAACCCTTCCCGCTCATGCTCGGCAAGCTGCTGGCAACCGCAAGCGCGGCGATCGCGCAGATCTTCATCTGGATCGCATGCGGCATCGGCGGCACACTGATCGGCACGGGGCTTGCGGTCACGATGCTCCCCAGCAAGACCGATATGACGATGGAACAGGCACAGAGCGCGGCGGTCATGATCGACGGCGCTGTGGAGAACCTCAAATCCGGCTCCTATCTCACGCTTGCGGCGCTCCCGCAGGTATTTCTCATTCTGGCGCTCGGCTTCCTGCTGTATCTCGCACTCGGTGCTGTTGCCGGTGCGCTGGCAACGAAATCCGAGGATCTCAACAAGACGAATGTTGTCTTCGTGCTCGTGCTGGTTCTCAGCATGTTCATGTGTCTCAATATGTCGCCGGACGAAGGCGGCGATTTCACGATGATTTCCGCCGCTGCATGGCTCAGATACTTCCCGTTCACGGCGCTGCTGACCGTACCGAGCGATCTGCTGCTTAGCAAGATGTCGCTCGCGGGCGGCTGGGTGTCGATCCTGTGCATGGCAGCAGGTGTGATACTGCTGGTGCTGCTGGCGGCTGTGGTCTACCGCCTGCTGGTGCTCTACCGCGGCAATCCGCCCACGCCGAAGGCGCTCATGCAGATGTTCCGCGATCAGAAAGCGGAAAAGTAATAAATCCGATGCCCCCGGTACGCTGCATGTACCGGGGGCATTCTGCTGCCTGTAACAATCCTGCATACAAAAAAGCACCGGATCCGAAGACCCGGTGCTCTTGTTTGAACGGTACTTGTCCGCAAATTACTCGTTGATCGCGGTGACAACGCCGGAACCGACGGTCTTACCACCCTCACGGATAGCAAAACGCAGACCCTGCTCGATAGCGATCGGAGTGATCAGCTCAACAGAGATCTCGATGTTGTCGCCGGGGTTGCACATCTGGACGCCGTCCGGCAGAGTGATGATACCGGTAACGTCAGTTGTACGGAAGTAGAACTGCGGTCTGTAGTTGGAGAAGAACGGCTTATGACGGCCACCCTCTTCCTTCTTCAGAACGTAGACCTGACCCTTAAACTTGGTGTGCGGATGAATGGAGCCCGGCTTG
>JAEEXH010000136.1 GCA_016291435.1 Oscillospiraceae bacterium | reverse complement strand
TTCTCTGTGCCGAAGGATACCTTGCCGATCGGGCAGTGAATGATGTTCGACTTGTCGAGTCTGTACTCGATCTTACCGGCTTTTGCCTCCTGAACTGCCTTTGCGACGTCAGGGGAAACCGTGCCCGCCTTCGGGTTCGGCATCAGACCGCGCGGACCGAGGACCTTACCGAGACGACCGACCGTGCCCATCATGTCCGGGGACGCGATGACAACGTCGAACTCCATCCAGTTTTCCTTCTGGATCTTCTCGACCAGATCCAGACCGCCGACATAATCTGCGCCGGCTGCCTTGGCTGCCTCATACTTGTCCTCCTTGCAGAAGACGAGGATGCGGACATTCTTACCGGTGCCGTTCGGCAGAACGACAGCGCCGCGGACCTGCTGGTCTGCGTGACGGGAATCGACGCCGAGGCGGATGTGTGCCTCAACGGTCTCGTCGAACTTTGCCTTTGCGAGCTGGCAGACGGTGGTCAGCGCCTCAGCCGGCTCAAAGAGCTTGGTGCGGTCGAGCTGCTTTGCGCTGTCAACATATTTCTTTCCGTGTTTCATTTATGAAAACTCCTTATCATCTGTGGTATTTCCGCACTGTTTCGGTGCGGGCTGGCGGAATGATTCCTCCCACTGGCAGATGCCGAGGCGGCAGGCATTCCATACGGATTTGCATCGGAATGCGTGTTCGCGCTCAGTCTGCGACGACAACACCCATCGAGCGGGCAGTGCCTGCGATCATGCTCATGGCTGCCTCGAGCGAAGCTGCGTTGAGGTCAGGCATCTTGGTCTCTGCGATCTTCTGGATCTGCTCACGGGTAATGGTAGCGACCTTGGTCTTGTTCGGCACACCGGAAGCCTTGTCGATGCCGCATGCCTTCTTGATCAGGACAGCTGCGGGCGGGGTCTTGGTGACGAAGGTGAACGAACGGTCGGAATAGACGGTGATGATGACCGGGATGATCAGACCCGCGTCATTCTTGGTGCGCTCATTGAACTCCTTGCAGAAGCCCATGATGTTGACACCGTGCTGACCGAGGGCAGGACCGACCGGCGGTGCCGGCGTTGCCTTGCCTGCGGGGATCTGAAGCTTGATAAAGCCAACAACTTTCTGTGCCATTGTATTATTTCCTCCAAATCTGTGGTATATGGCGGGATATCTGAATTGCAGATATCTCTCCCACGGTCACGGCTGCTCTGCCGCGATCTGCGTGCCGGACAGCGATCAGTCGATTTTGCGCACGTCGGTGAGGGCGAGCGTGGTCGGGGTTTCCTGTCCGAACATCGAGACCAGCACATTGCAGGTGCGTTCCTCGATGTTGATGCTCTGGACGACGCCTGTGAAGCCGTCCATTGCGGTGCCGGTGATCCGCACGGAATCGCCGGCGCTGATGTTGACCTCGACGGTCCTGCCGAGATCGACGCCCATAGAAGCCACCTCTGCGGGTGTCAGTGCGATGGGCTGGTTGGGGTCAGCACCGAGGAAGCCGGTCACACCGCGGATACTGCGGATGAGATATGCCGCCTCGTCGGAATAGATCATGTGAACGAGCACATAGCCGGCATAGGTTTTGCGGGTGACCTCGCGCTCCTTGCCGTCGGTGATCTCCGTGACCTCCTCCGTGGGGATCTGCACCTCGAGGATCTTGTCCTTCATCTGCAGATTCTCCGCCTTGCGCAGGATGGTCTCACTGACCTTTTTTTCGTAGCCCGAATAGGTATGGATGACATACCACTGCGCCGAGCAGCTCTCGTCTTTGCTCATCTGTGATTCCCTGCTTTCCGGTATTGCTGAAATGTCTGCGGCACTTTCTCATGCCGCGCTTGGGGCTGTGCGTACATGCAGCTCAGGATTTTGTGCCGACTGCGAGCTCAAGCAGCTTCAAAAAGCCCCAGTCCAGCAAAAAGGTGAAGACTGCAAAGCCGAGCATTGCCGCGAAGACGACGATGCTGTTGTTGACGACAGTCTGTCTGCTGGGCCAGATGACCTTCTTGAGCTCGAGCTTCAGATCCTTGAACCACTTGGCGACCTTGCCCTGCTTCTTCTGGGGTTTCTCCTTGCTCTTGCCGTCCTTTTCCTTGACGGCGAGCTCCTTGTCCTTCGCCATGGAGGGACTCCTTTCTGTCCTGCCGAACGCTTGTGCGGTCAGGACCGGTCAAAAGCGGTTCGGTTTGATTACTTGGTTTCCTTGTGCATGGTGTGCTTGTTGCAGAATCTGCAGTGCTTCATCATTTCGAGTCTGTCGGGATCATTCTTCTTGTTCTTCTTGGAAACATAGTTTCTGCGCTTGCATTCGGTGCAAGCCAAGGTGATCTTCACGCGCATTGTTCGGCACCTCCCTGTTCAGATTTTCCGGCTGACCGCGCTGCAAAGGGAATGGGGGTGCAGCCGGAGTGAGTCATTGCCTCCCTCTTTTCGCTGCGGGGGAATGCTGCGCGCTGCCGCATGCACGCCGGAGAAGCAATAGCCGGCGCGGATTTTCGGGGCACAACAAAAACGCCTCCGCAAAGAGGTAACACTATCATACCACATTTTCAGCGGTTTGTCAAGCACTTTTTTCGCGATTTTTCGCGGGGGCGGGGGAATCAGCTGTTTGCATAGACCAGCTTGTCCTTCCAGTACCACCGGACTGCACCCAGAGGGATGCCGAGCTCGCGGCAAAATCCGGACAGATCACGCATCAGCAGCGTCGCGTCACCGAACTCTCCTTCGCCCAGATGCACAATGCGGATACCCTCCCAGGGCGTATTGACGGATATCACGCACTTGAATCGGAATTCATCCGGTCTTTTCTCGTCGATACGCTTGAAAATCCCGCCGGGCTGCAGCTGCCGTTCCAGATATGCACGCGCAGCATCGGTGTATTCCGGCATGGCGAACAGCTCAGAAAAGCACTGTCTTGCAGCTTCTGTGCCGCTGCCCGTTTTCATCGTTTTGTCAAATATCTCGATTCTGTCTGCCTTGTTCACCTGCTCATAATCCACCTTGACGGGGGAAACCTCTGTGACAGAGGTCAGACGGATGAGCGAGCTGAGTCCTTTCAGAACGCTTTCCTCTGTCTGCGCAGAGGATTTCTCCTTCGGCGCAAGGCGCGCGATCTCATGCACGGCTCGGCTGAATTTTGCCGTGCAGTCTGCGATCATGCGCTCCTCGGGCTCCTCGATGCCGGAGATTCCCTCCATTCTGTGCAGATAATCCAGAAGTGCTTCACTGTCGGTGCTCGCGCGGACAATTCTTCCGGACGCCTCCGCGCTTTTCATCTGTACCACCAGCGATGCGATGACCAATGCGCTCTGATAATTCAGAAAATAGTACCCTGTCAGCGCTTTCTGTACGCAGTTGAGCAGCTCATAGGAATTATACAGCCGCTTGACTGAACGCGGATTTGTGCCGAGCAGACTTTCTGTCAGGTTTCTGATCACATCGCTGTAATGGGCAATCTTTTTTCCGAATGTCTTTTCGATCATGGTTTTCAGATTGTAATGCTCGACCGGCATGCTGAAGGGCAGCTGAATGATCTTGTCAAAAAAGCTGCGGCACTTCTCATCAGACATATCATTGCCGAATTTGCTGCGGATGCCCTTCACCACGACGTCATAGTCGACCGCAAGAACAAACACACAGTTCGGCACATCCATAAAGAGCTTGATGACCTCCAGCAGTTCAACAGCGACGGTGGGGTTCAGTCGGTCCAGATCGTCAATAAAAATGACAACACGCCCGTGTGCGCTTTCTTCCGCAACCTGTTTGATCAGCTTTGAAAATGCCGCTTTGAGTTCCGAGACCGCTTCGATCCGTTTGCGGTCGGACTGCAGGATCTCCTCGACAAGCTGGTTGGAATCCAGACCGGTAACCTGCTTGGTAACGGCTTTCCCCAACCCGACGACCGCGCTGTATGCCGTGCGGAGAATCTGCTTGCAGACCTCCGCGGATTTCTCGGAGACTGCCGCATTGATGCTTGTGATGAAGGAGCGGTAGAGGTCGCCGGACATATTGAACTGTGAGTACTGCCATGTGTTGAAATAGATGGTTTTCACAATCGGCATATTGTTCACGACAGGTTTGTCGAGCTTTGTCTTCATAATATTGATGAACGAGGTTTTTCCGGTTCCCCAGTCGCCCTGCAGTGCGACGGACATGGGCGTCTGGCAGCTTGATACAAAGTCGCTCA
>JAEEXH010000055.1 GCA_016291435.1 Oscillospiraceae bacterium | reverse complement strand
ATTATGAATTCCTCGGCAAGTGCTTTCCATATTACGCGCTGGTGCTTTCCGTGAAGCGAAATGGCGCTTTCCGCAGTGCGAAACGGTGCTTTCTTGGGCATGAAATATTCAGTCAAAGAAAGAATGGCAAAAGTTTTACGATTCGCATCCGTGGCAGCATGTCACATGCTGGTCAAGCGAAGCGAATGACGAAGGCTCGCTCCGCACCTATCTGACATCGACGGATAAGGATATCGAATACCTCTGCCTGACGCAGGACTATTCCTATTCAAACTGGGGCAGAACCCCCTGGAAACCGATGGTCGTCACCAAGGACAAGGTGCTCGACCTCAACGGTCACAAGCTCGAGATCCGCTATGACCGCAATGTGAATCACGCACAAACTGACAAGCACCAGAACACGATCGAGGATACGCATCTTGCGACCTGCATTGAGATCGAAAACGGCGCGACCCTGACGATCATCGACTCCTCTGCCTGGCGCGGGGAGGGCACCGGCGGCATCAGTTTTACCGGCTACATGATCGACCCCTACAAATATGATATCCAGTTCCACACGACACGCGACCTGTTCCATGTCAACAACGGCAATCTCGTGATCTACGGCGGCACCTTCCAGGCTGGCAGAAAGAAGGATCAGCTGAAGAGCAGCTTCTCGATGAGCAAGCTGAAGACCGTCATCGGCTCTGCTGTGGAGATGGGCGTCAATGTGGCAGAATATGCCACGGGTCTGAACACCGCATCCGCTGCATATAAGGATGTGCTCAAATCCACGCTCAGCAAGGCGGCACTTGCTGAAAACGGCGATACGGGTGAAGACGACAACAAGCAGGGCGACACCCAGACCGTCGTTGAGCGTGACGGCAAGAACCAGAATGCGGTCCCGAAGGAAGCGGATGAGACAGAAGGGCCGAGCGGCAAGGATGACCGCGAACCGACCATCGGCGAAAAGAAGGACAAGAACAAGGAATCCGAAAACAAATCCAATGACAAGAAAAACGCAAAGGACGATACCAACACAAAGCTCGCCGAGGCGGAAAATAAAATCGTGAAGCAGGCGACCGACAAGGAAGGCATCATGGGCATCGTTGACAGTGCGTTTTCGCTGGCATCCGGCATCTCGAGCCTGTTTGCGCCGGATAACAAATCCCGCGTGACACAGAGCATCAAGGGCACTGTGGTCTGCGTCGGCAATGACGGCTCCTTTGTCTCCTACGGCGGCACCTACAAGGGCTACGGCTCCACGCAGCACACCCGCAACGGCGTTGTGGAGGTGCATGTGGATCCCTCGACGCCGAAGACCTTTGACCACAGCAAATACGCCGGCGGTCTGGCGTATATCTACGGCGGCACATTTGAAGCATATAACGGCGCAAATGTGTTCAATATGGTCACGGTCAGCTCCGGCATGCCGCACGCGATCGAATATGTGGGCGGCGATTCGTCGCATCCTGTTTCGATTACGCTCGACAACAAGGAAACAGCGAATGTCGAAGTGCTCTATTACGAGAATCAGCAGGACTTCGTAAACGGCAAGGCGGATAAGCTGATCCCGATCAACACCGCGAACATTCAGGTGCGCGGCGGTCTGTTCCGCTGCTATTATGACCTCATGAATGTCACAACGCGGAAGGACGAGGATGATGAGCACTTCCGCAAATTCCCGGGCACGATGGGCTCTGTCAATCTGGGCGTCGGCTCCTTCAATTCCAATCTCATTCAGGACGGACGCATCCAGATCAGCGACAAGTACGGCGCCGGCTCTCTCGTTCTGCTCGATGAGCAGAGCAGCGAGGAGGCAGACGGGCAGGGGCTCTATCACTACCGTCTGTTCTGCGGCGACAGTGAGCTGCGCACCAAATCGTATTATTCGGTTTATCCCAACCCGAAGCTCAAGACCAACACCTCGCACTCCATGCAGCTCTCCACCTATGAGGGCACGGGAAAGGCGACCTCCAAGATTCTGGAGGAAAATGAGGAAAATATCCGTGCGCCCTACCGTCAGACGGAAAACTATTTCGATTATATGATCGACGACGCCAGAGCCTCCAGATGGTCTGTGATGCCGAATTTCCATTACGCAGAAACCGACAGCATCCAGGCCAAGATGGATGTCTACGGTACGGGCATCCGGGAATCCGAGGTCTGGTATTATCCGCTTCCGCACGCAGCAGACGGCTCCGTGATCGAGGATATCGGCTACAGCGAAGCGGGGATGCGTACATTTTCTGCATATGTGGGTTATAATCCGAATGCCATAGGCAGCCCCGTATCGCAGTGGGATAATTTTTATTATGAATACGGCTGGATGGATCCTTCTAACCGGAATTGTGATGACAAGAAGTTCAAATCGCTGGAGAAGAGCTCCGCTGTCAATCCGCTGTATTATACCCTTTCCTATGACAGCATCCGCAATGAAATGCTCTATTTCACATACAAGGTCTACCGTGTCGATCCGCTGAGCCGCGAGAGCATCAGCGAATCCAAGACCTTCGGCGTCGATGAGCCGCTGATCACAGTGCGCTACGGTGCCGGTCTTAAGGATGCGCTGAAATGCAAGCTGCCGCTGACGGAAGTCGAGCAGCAGATCAAGAACAAGCGTAAGGGATGGGGCGGCTTCCAGCAGGGCGAAATGTACCGCATCGTCCTGACGGTCGAGCAGCGTATCGGCGTTCACTATACGGAAGAAGGTTTCAGCGAGCAGCTGCCGGAAGCAAAGTGCGAATCCTCGATCCTGTTCCGCTGCTTCTCCTCCAGTGAGCTCAAGGATGAAGAAGAGGCATATAAGGAACGCGATTTCACGCCCGTGCAGTTTGACCTGAAGCAGGTGACGGATCCGACCTCCATGAGCGGGCGGACGATGACGGTTCCTGTGGTCGAAGCAGGGCAGTATGCAAATGTGCATATGATCAACGGCAAGGCTGGCATGACCGATTACAGAGGCGATGTCAAGGTGTTTGACCTCTACTATCAGTGGTGGGAGGTCGAAGAGGACGGAACCCCGGTCAAGCTGCTTGCCGGCACGGACAACATCTATGACGGCCCGAAGGATGAACGAAGCAAGCACAACAACTATGAATGGAATGTCGGAAAAGACGGGAAGATATATCGCAATACCGTCGATCCGAATGATCCGAACCTGTCATACTACGGCGAAAACGGTCTGCCGAAGAATCAGAATGACTGGACAGACAAGATGGTTCATCTCTATTCTCACGCAATGACCGACAAGAGAGATCTGACCCCGGATCATACGACGAATCTCTATCTTGGAAACAATGACATCTTTGCAACCAATACCGACACCTGCTATATTCCCGAGGAAATGGCAGGCAAATACATCCAGGTCAAGGTGATCGTGCAGAATCTTGACTGGCCGATGGCATATGACACGCTTCAGACCTTCTATTCGCATCCTGTCCTGGTCGGCGGCACAGTCAAGACGCTGTCCGGCGAGGTCAGTGCGGAGTATGCAGAGGGCGAGAACTATGCGGCATATAACAAGCCGGTGACGCTCTCCCTTGACAATGTGGACGGCCTCTATCCCAGCGAGAAGATCACAAGCGTCTGGTATGTTGCAGGCTATTCGACCAAGAAATTCGATGATCTCAGCATCACCGATCTCAGCGAACTGCCGACTGTGCAGTATCCTGCCGATTTCTTTGATGCGGATTATGATCTGAAGAAGATCTCTGCAAAGGATTGCAGAACCTTTGCACGCATTGAGACCAGCAAGGGCAGAGTGCTCACGACTGCGGATGCCCATTTCAACTATGAGGTTGAGGCGACCGATATTGCACTGGCGGGAGATCAGATTGAGGAATATAAACTCTCTGATATTCTGAAGGGCAAGTATCCGAACGGCGTCTGGAAGTACTATGCACTGCCGATGGGCGCTTCTGTCGGCTATGATTTCCATAATTACACCACCACCGATGAGAAGGTCGCGACGCTGAATGAAGCGGGCAGGATCATCTTCGGCGGCGGCTTCGGCGAGACCGAGATCACGGTCACCAGCCCGACGGGCAAGCCCGTTTCCATGACAGTGCGTGTCATCAATGACTATGACAGCTTTGAGATCGAAGGCATCAAGGCGCCGGTCATCGGCGAGCCGCTCAGCACCAATGCGGTTGTCCCGGCGGATGCCCCGTATCATGTCAAGGATGTCAAGTGGTACAAGGACTACAAGAGCTGGACCAACGGACAGGAAGCGGATCCCGATGAGATCGCGGAATACGGTCATCCGTACCGTGCGGAAGTGACGCTGGAATCCAATGAGTTCTGCATCGCAGACTGGAACTCGGATTACAGTCTCACAGTGGAGTTCCCCGACGGTTCTTCGGATACGGCCACAGGCACGCAGGTCGATCAGGCCTATGATTACGATACGCGCGAGCATTTGCAGGAGTTCACGGTCAGCTATGAATTTCCTGCGCAGACCGATCCGAATGCGACGGTCATCAGCGAGATCCATCTGGACTTCCCGACCAAGGTGCCCGAGGGCGTCTATATCGACGAATGGCTTGATGACAATGTGAGCCTCTATGCAAACGGCCCCATCGACGGCTTCACGCTCTCGATTGTACCGGCATTCAGCGAGGACTGCGAGCGGATCGCCAGGGCTTACAACTACAGCAGCTCCAAGGATGTCGCAGTCTTTGTCAAGGGCATGCAGACGGGTCTTTCGGTACACATCGAAGTGCCCGATGATCTGGAGGCAAGGGGCAACAGCATCGCAGAGCAGGTCAAACTGATCATCAACGGCGAAGAGAGCGGTCATATCACATGGAGCTCGGATGAAACGCTCTGGTTTGAGGCACTGGATTCGCTGACGGTGACAGACGGCACTTTGCAGCTGGAATACCCGGACTACAAGGTTGCTGGCGTCAATGCAGTGGTCGGTGAAACGGTCACGCTGGAGGATCTGTTTACAAGCAGCAATGCACAGCTGGAAGTCACGATGACCGGCATCCACTCCACCTATGATGTGAACGATTTCTTTGAATATGATCTCGATGCAGGCACATTCACGCCCATTCAGGCGCACCAGACCGCAACATTCTATGTTGACTATGTTCTGACGGCGCAGACAGGCGGCAGCGGCACTCCTGAGTACCGGCACGAAGGCTCTGTCACGATCGACGGAATCTATGAAACCGCAGCCGATGCCCCCGAGATTACGGAGCCTGCCGTCAAGCAGATCGGCATTACGGCGCTGCATCCCGACGGCAGCGAGGCATATTCCGGCGAATATCCGTATACGGCATACATGAGCGTGCCCGAGGTCGAGGACGCACTGTTCTGCGGCATCTATGACGAGACCGATACGATCCTGAAATACAGCAAAAATGCGCTGGAATACGGCGCAGGCAGAATTCAGACAACGCTGCAGGACGGCGGACAGTATACGCTGAAAACCGTTCCGGCAGACAGCATGCAGGTCTGCCCGGGCGCGACGGAGGTCTATGCCTTTGCCGAAGCGCCGGACGGCAGCGATGTCCCGGGCGTCAGCATTTCTGTGGACGGTGTCCATTATATCACCTCTGCACGCCTGACAGGCCTCACGCCGGACACCGATTATACGCTGTATTACCGTCAGGGCTTTGACGGCACGGTCTACGCAAAGACATTCCGCACCGCAAAGCAGGATTACGGCGTCTATCTCGGCAGAACGGCTGTCACGGACAGCAATCTCGGCTCGCTTGACAGGGACGGCTGGCATTATGATCCCGAGACGCACACGCTGACACTCAAGGATTACAATCTGCGCTCTTTCGGTGCCGTGTCGTGGGTCGAGGGATACGACAGGTGGAAGATGAACTATAATTCCGTGATCGTTTCCAGACAGGATCTGAATCTGGTTCTGATCGGAGAGAACACCGTGGAAACGCCTGTTTCCGACTCGCCCTATTCCGCTGTCTATGCAGAAAAGGATCTGACAATCTCCGGCAACGGCGATCTGACGCTCCGCGGCTGCGAATACGGTCTGGAAAGCCGCGGCGGCGACATTTACCTGAAGGGAACAGGAACGCTGACATTTGAGAATGTTACGACCGGTTTCTATGCCTGGAAAGACGGAAAGGTGTTCTATGAAAACGGTACCGTTGTATACAACGGCATCCGCAACACCTATCCGATCGACGGTTCACAGTATCTGAGCGGACAGCTGATCCGGCACACGGATGTTGACCGCCTTGATTTCATAAACAAAACGCACAGCCTGAAAATCACGGTCGGTGATGTCAACGGGAACACGATGGATGTTTCGGAGGATGAGCTCCGCGAGCAGATCAAGGCAAATTACAACGCGACAATCGGATATGAAAAAGTGCATGTGACCATCAAGCCGATTCACACCGATACGGAGAAGATCATTTCGGAAGAGTATCTGAAATCCGGCTCCTGTGAGGAGGGTGCAGAGTATTACTTTGCATGTGAATGCGGCCATATCAGCAATTACACATATACCGTTGAGGCGCACGAACACAAGCTCACGCATCACGCGGCACAGGCACCGACATGCGATGCAGCCGGCTGGGAGGCCTATGATGTCTGCGAAGACTGCGGCTATTCGACCTATGAGGAGCTGCCGGCACTGGGTCACGATCTGACCTATCACGAAGCCAAAGCGGCGACCTGCACGGAGCCCGGCAAGGCAGCGCATTACACCTGCGGCAGCTGCGGTGAAGTGTTCGCGGATGAAGCCGGCATAATCAAGCTCACAGAAGCAGAGCTGGAAATTCCGGCACTCGGACATAACCGGATCCAGCATCTCGCAGTGACACCGTCCTGCACGGAGGAAGGCACGATTACCTATTGGGAATGCACACACTGCGGTGAACTGAGCGCGGATGAACTGGGTCTGACGCTGCTCACCCCGGAGGAGCTGACCCTTCCGAAGAACGATCACAGCTGGGGCGCCTGGGAACGCACCAAGGAGCCGACCGCCGACGAAGAAGGTGAGGATACCCGCGTCTGCGCGGTCTGCGGTGAGACGGAGACCAGAGCCGTGGAGACACTTCCCGTGACGACCACATCCGAGACGACAACAACTTCGGAGACCACGGCAAGCACCTCCGCGACAAAGTCCACGGAGACAACCGCAAGCACCTCCGCGACAAAGTCCACGGAAACAACAACAAGCACCTCCGCGACTGAGTCCACGGCGACAACCGCAAGCACCTCCGCGACAAAGTCCACGGAGACCACAACAAGCACTTCCGCGACTGAGTCCACGGAGACAACCGCAAGCACCTCCGCGACTGAGTCCACGGAGACAACCGCAAGCACTTCCGCGACTGAGTCTACGGAGACAACCGCAAGCACCTCCGCGACTGAGTCTACGGAGACAACCGCAAGCACTTCTGAGACCGAATCGACCGAGACGACCACATCAACCGCCGAGCCTGTCACACCTGTTGAGGGCGACTACAACGGCGACGGCGAGGTTACGATCGCAGATGCGGTCATGCTCGCACGGATCATCTCAGAGGATGACACACTGA
Source organism: Oscillospiraceae bacterium (assembly GCA_016291435.1). Taxonomy (GTDB): domain Bacteria; phylum Bacillota; class Clostridia; order Oscillospirales; family Ruminococcaceae; genus Firm-04. The sequence goes on along the minus strand of JAEEXH010000055.1, from coordinate 13,684 downwards.
CAGAGGAAGAAATCGCCGTCATTCTGGCAGCGAAGCCTGACACGGATGAAGACGGGATGCTCACGCTCCTGGATCTTCGTGCGATGGTGAAGAAGCTGGAAGCTGATGACAGCACCACAGACTGACAGAAAACGAGGAGCGTCCCGGCAGGGGCGCTCCTTTCTGTATCCGATTCAGTTTCATGCGGTTTCCCGCTTGCAGCAGGTGATTATGAGCTGACGAGCATTTCATAGGTCACGCCGTATTTCTCGGCAATATCCTTTGCGTAGGATGAGCCCTCCGGCGGCGCCTGTGCCAGCCGGAAGGAGCGCTTGCCGCCGTCGGTCTGCATGATCAGCGAGGCAGCGCCCGCGCCGGTGCTCTCCCGGGTGAATGCGCCGGCATCTGCGCCCAGCTTGTGCATATGGGTATTGTAGATCGTCCGCACGGCTTTGGTCATGAGCGCTTTTACGGCATCCTTTGCGATGTAATAGCCTTCCTCAAACGAGGTCGTGGAGAAGGTCTCATTCAGCAGCAGGAGACTTCTGCCGGAAGCCGCAGTGAAGATCTCTCTGAACCGCACGCACTCCTCTCCCAGCCTGCCGAGATCCGTTGTTTTGTCTTCGTCTGCGGGAAAGTGGGTAAAAACGCAGTCGCAGGGAACATAGCGGAAGCGCTCTGCCGGAACAAACAGTCCGCCCTGCGCCAGAATAAACAGCTGCCCGACTGCCTGCGTGACCGTAGTCTTTCCGCCGCGGTTTGCCCCGGTGAGGATATAGACGGTATGCGCCCGGTCAAAGCGCAGGTCATTGGGCACAATTTCGCCGACATGCTCCGTGTGCATTGCAAGCTTCAGATTGTAGAAGCCGATCGCTTCCATCGAAGTGTCACATTCCGCTTCCGCCTGTGCCGCACAGAACACACAGCCCTTTTCCGCCAGACTGCTGATATACTCCGCACATCGGATGTAATAGATCAGCTCCGGCATCAGCCCGGACACATGCACGATCGCCGTGTTTGCGTATTTCGTCAGCGTGTCCCGCAGCTTCTTCACAAGGGAGCTGAGCATTCTGTTCATCACAGTATCCAGATAGAATGTGGAGCTTGCCGCCGCCCCGTCCGTGACCGCAGTCAGGGTCGCAGACCCGGCTCCGGCATTGGGACTGCAGGCAGAGCGCACTGCAAGAAAGTCATCCTGCAAGGCGCCGATGATGCCGTGCTGACCTTCCCCGCCGACAGGCTGACAGTGCAGATCACCGTCCCAGTCCGCAGTGTCGCGGATCCTGTCTTTTGCCGCGATCGCATCTGCGAAATTGCTGACGACGCCGGACTTCTTGAACGGCTTTCGGTTGACGGAGACCAGCCCGATGCTGACAGCTTCAAAGCGCTCGTTGACATTGATGCCGAGGGTGACGCTCTGCACATCCGACGCTTTTATTTTCAGCGCTGCGATGTCCTGTTTCATTTCGGAAAAGCAGGCGTCCTCATAAAGGTCTGCAATGTCATCCCGCAGTGCAAGGAGCCCCTTTGAACGGATCCGATCATCGGAAAGGCATTCCTGCAAGGCCTCCACGGTCCGGATGTAATCTGCCAGCTCATCGAGGCGGTGAAAGAGATGCCAGAGACCGAGCTCCTCATCGGAGGTCTTGTGCATGGAGGAAAAATCCTTCATGAACTGTATCTTCCGAAACAGCTCCGTCATGTGCTGTCTGAGCTCCGGCAGCCGGTAAATATCCGCGAAGATCTCGCTGCGGTATGCGGCGACATTTGCATCTTCCGTGATCTGCGAAAGGATCTCCGTGATCAGACGGCGCTCCCTTGCGTCACCTGTGACAGCCTCGCAGAATGCCTCCAGACCGAGATCGTGCAGCACATGCTCCGGGAGCCTGCGGTATGCGATGTCTGCTCCGGCGGGCTGCAGCAGGCTGAATCCTGTATGCTGATGCATGGCTGCACCCCCTCTCACAGCTTTTTCAGCGGGATACAGATGTAGCTGACCGTATCTTCAGGATTCTTTGCCGGCGGCATATAGAATTCCAGTGAATAATTGCCCGCCAGCGCGTAGCCCTGCAGAGAGGGAAGCCACTCCGACCAGATCTGTGTATTGACCTTCTGCATCGCGTCCGGCAGCGCGCCTATGCACGGAAACTGCGCCCACAGTCCGCCGGGGATCTGGAATGTTTCGCAGCCTGCCGGGATCTCCTCCCACGGCAGATACAGGTCAGCGATCCAGTAGTCAAAGGTTTTCCCGTCCATATCCGTGCAAATGCCGAATATGCCCTTTAAGCCCTTCATGTCCTTCATCCATTCGTCCCAGAATGCCGGGACTTCCCGGTAGCTTGTTTCCGCATCAAATCTTTTTTTGATGCCGACGACCGTAAACGGTGCCTTTTCAACGATTTTGTAATCCAGCATATTTCCGCCCTCCAGTGTGATTTTGATATGCAGCGGAGCCAGTGAACGCAGACCTGCGCCCGGTTCTCTTGCCTCAGTCGGCGTGATGCCGTGAAAGTGCCGGAAGGCCTTTGCGAAGCTGTCAGGCGAATCATAGCCGTATTTCACGGCAATGTCGATCACCTTCTGTTCGGAGCGCATGAGCTCCTGCGCAGCGAGCGTCATCCGGCGGGCACGGATATATTCCCCGACCGTCATGCCGCACATCGCGCCGAAGATCCGCTGATAGTAGAAGGGAGAGAGCGCAGCCTTTTTTGCGATCTCCTCAATTTCCAGCGTCCCGGAAAGGTTCTGCTCAATGTATGCGACCGACTCCTGAAAACCGTCTATCCAACCCTGCATGGTCTTCACCTCTTTCCGCTGTGATACCAGTATATCACATTCCGGCGGAGCGTTCCCGACATTTTGTGCGCTCTTTGTCGGGGTGCGTGCGGAATGCATCGGACACAGCCTGTGTTGTTGATATTATTATACGGGATTCTGCGCGGATTGTCAATCGGCAGGGAAGCCGGTTCAGAGCTCCGCCGCTTGATTTTTGCCGGCGAATATGGTATAGTATAGATAATATACTCCCTTTTTACATTTGTGTGCTCATGATAGAATCATTCAAATCGAAGTTTGTTTGGGAGGCAAAAATGAAGAAATATGCTATGCCGATCATTATGCTGGTTGTATTCGAAACGGTCGCAATTACCTTATGGCTGACAAAGAACAAGCTGTTCTATCTGTTCAATTTCAGCTACATTGGTCTGTCCATTTCACTTGGTGTATTCTTGTATATTAAAAAATATAAGTATGCCAGGCGCATTGTTCAACTTCTTGTCGGTCTGTACATGCTTGTCTATCTTGGGCTCATATGTAACGAAAATATGCAGATCGAGGGATTCTGGTATTATCTGTTCACAGGCGTGTTTGAGGCTGCAACAATACATTATGCCGTAGCCAAAATATTCGGACCGCTGATATTTGGACGCGGATGGTGCGGATATGCCTGCTGGACAGCTATGGTGCTGGATTTTCTGCCCTACAAAGTGCCAAAGGAGCCGCGAAGAAAAATAGGATGGATCAGGTATATCACCTTTGCGGCTTCGCTGATCTTTGTTGCAGCATTGTTCACGGCTCATGTGGGGAGCCTTGAGAGAATCATGTTCTGGGCATTTATCATTGGTAACATTCTCTATTATACGACAGGTATTATCCTTGCATTTTCCTTCAAGGATAACCGGGCATTCTGCAAGTACATCTGTCCGATTACTGTTTTTCTGAAGCCGATGAGTTATTTTTCTCTGATTCGTCTGAAATGCGATAAGGAGAAGTGTATCTCCTGTGGGAAATGCAAACGTGTTTGCCCGATGAATGTTGATGTGACAGATAATTCAAGGAAACGTAAAAACGGTACAGAATGCATCCTATGCATGGAGTGCGTAAAGAACTGTCCCAAAGACGCATTATGACAACTTCAAGTTTGTACATATAGAAACACTTTTGCAAAAAGGGAGATAATATATGATCACAGCATGTTTGTGCAGAGGAGGGAGTCAGATGGAGCATGCACCGACGATCTTGCAGCAGCTGAAAAGCTATCCGACCTATCAGTTCCACGCGGAGATTACATCCGATCAGATGAATGAGCGCGAGGTGTTCCTGCGTTTGATTCTGGAGACATATCAATGGCTGCGCGACCGGCTGAAAGGGAGCGGGCGCATTCCGCGGGAGCTCGACACCCCGCAGCCGGATGCCTATTCTGAATTCAGTGAGGCGCAGCTCTGCTCCTTCACGCTTGACATGGGCTGGAAGGCGGAGGTGACCTATGCGGCAGAGCGCGGGCTCTGGGCATTTTCCCTGCGGGAAGCCGATATGGGCGCAAACCGCGGTACGCCGGAGGAGCGTCCGCCGGTGCAGGGGAGACTGTTTGAAACGGATATTTCCTTTGTCCGATGCGGCGGCTGTGTGGAGTGCGGTGTGCGGACGGTCTGCACGGAGCCGCAGGACTGCGATGCAAAATGCGAGGTCTTCCGCCCGGCTGTTGTGCGCAGTATTCTGGTCAATCCGCAGCTCCGTGTCACGCACGGCGGCATGCTGCTGGATGCAAAGCCGTTCGTGATCGCATCGAAATCCGATGCAGAGCGCTTTGCCGATGTGTTTCAGGATCAGGTGTTCGATTATCCGCTGATTCTGATTGCGGACGCAGGGTATGAGGAACCTGCTGCGGAGCCCGCTGCACCGCTGCCGGTACCCGGCGGCTTCTCGCTGCAATTCGGCATGATGCAGGCAGATCTCCGGGCACCGCAGCTTGCAGGGAGTGATGCGCCGAAGCCGTTCCTTGCGGGAAAGATGCAGCATGTGCAGAAGAAGGAGAAGCCCGCAGCGCTCCCGCGGCAGAATGCGAAAAAGGCGAAGCAGCGCCGCACGGAATTTCCGGCTGAACGGCTTGCCGAGCATCTCAAGGGCTACGGCATTGTCTGCTGTGCGCAGGAGAAGATGCTGCCGATTCTCGACAACAAGCTGCATCTTGACCTGCACTGCGGCGATATTCTGGTGTGCGTGCGCGGGCATATTCATGAGCGCCTGCGGTACGGCGTATACAGCAGGGATATGGAGGGCTGCTATCAGCGGCTGAAATCGGAGATGCAGAGCTTCCCGCGGCGGCGTGCATACAGCTTCGGCAATGTTGTCTTTCAGGCGGATGCACATCTGATCGCTTTGCAGGAGCGCCGGGAATCTGCACAGACGCTGGAGGAATCCTGCGCACTCTATCAGCAGGAGATCGCAGAGCTGAAAGCGCGTCTCGCGGAATTGCAGCAGCAGGACGCCGATCTGCGTGAACGCAACGACCTGCTCCGCGCAAGGACAAAGCAGCTGAAGGATGCAGAGGATGAGATTGCGGCACTGAAGCTCGGGATGCAGACGATGCAGGCTGAATATGACGAGCGGCAGGCGGCATATGAAGCGTCGGCGGCGCTGATCGGCTTTTACCGCAAAAAAACGGAGATTGCAGCAGGATTCCCGCTCGATAAGGATGCCGTCTGCGACTGGGCGGAAGGCGCATTTTCCGGCACGCTGATCATCACGCAGCGGGCGCGGGCAGAGCTGCGGAAATACCGCGGCAGCCTGGATGTCGCCCTGCTCTGTGACGGCCTGCTTTATCTGGATGCCTATGCCAGACGGCGCAGCGGCATCCTCACAGAGGAAGAGCTCGCGCTCTATACCGATCAGCGGAACTGGGAGGTCTCGTTCAGCGGAAAGGAAGCCGTGCGTCTGTATGAGGATGCCTATACCGTGCTGCATGACGGGCGGAAATATCAGCTTGACATGCACATCAAATACGGAAACCGTGCAGGCAGTCTCATCCGCATCTATTTCACCCGCGATGCCGAAAGCGGCAAGGTCATTGTCGGCTCGATGCCGGAGCATCTGCCGATTGCCGGGCGGAGCACATAAGGGAACAGAAAAGGGGAGCGCAGCAGCGTTCCCTTTTTTTCGGCTTTATGAAGCAGCCGATCACACTGCCTGTTAAGCGCTTAAAATGACAGCGGCACAATCATCATAGGTAAATATTGCCGAATCTCATAATTAAACGGTCTGAAATCATGTTCCTTTTTGCCATAGAGTGAGATTCTCATTATTTTATTGCAATTTGAAAAGGCGTGTGCTATAATGGGAGTATAATACCGCAGTTTTCCAAAACAGATAAATGAACAGGAGGATTTTATGATGCGCAGAAAACTGTACCGCATGACGGCATGTGCGGCAGCGTCCGCAGTGCTGTGCGGCGCGATGAGCGTGATGCCGGCGGCTTCCGTCTCAGCAGCCGCAACCGTTTTCCCGTATGTCGTGGAGGGCGAGAAGCTGGAGGGCGCCGATCTCTGGACTTCGATCTATCAGGATGAGCTGCCCGGTTACAGCGGAGAGGGCTTTGCCTATCTCGCCGCGACGGCACTGACCTTTAAGGTGACAGTGCCCGATGACGGCATGTACTCGATCGTCGTACACGGCGCGCAGATCCTGAATGAGGAGGGGCGCTATCAGACCGTTGAGGTCAACGGCAGCGAATACCACACAACCGTGCCGTATACCAGAGAGTGGATCGACTTTGATTTCGGCATGGTGCGCCTCAATCAGGGCGAGAACACGATCAGCTTCCTGCCGAAATACGGCTATATGGCGATCGACTATGTCACTGTCTCCGAAGCAGAGTTCCCCGATCTCACAAAAGCGACTGCTGTGCCCTGCGACCCGAAGGCGACTGCGGAGACCCGCGCTCTGATGGCGTATCTGCAAAGCGTCTACGGCACGAATATTCTGTCCGGACAGCAGCAGATCTACGGCGGCGGCAACGGTATGTCCACGACGATCCGCTACGATTCCGCAACGAACACCTGCGTCGATGCAGACGGCAAGACCTATACCTTTGATGAGGCGGACAAGGACACAGCCGATGACGGCTCGACCTTTGTCTGGACCTGCTATGACGAAAACGGGCAGGATTATCATTACAACACGCAGAACCGCAATTACACCTATAATTACTACGACAACGATGTGGATACGATCTATGCGATCACCGGCAAATATCCGGCGATCCAGGGCTTCGATTTCGGCAGCTATTGCCCGTGCTATGCGTGGGATGACGGCGTTGTCGGCAGAATGATCGAGTGGACAAACGAAAAGGGCGGCATCTGCACCGCATCCTGGCATATCAATGTGCCGACGGTGCTGGCGGATTATACGCTCGGCGAGCCGCTGGATTTCGCCAAGACGACCTACTCCGAGAAGACGGATTTTGTCGCGGCAAACTGCCTTGTCAAGGGCACTGTCGAATATGATTACTTCCAGCTCTGCATGAAAAATCTTGCAGCCGAGCTTCTGAAGCTCCAGGATGCAGGCGTGCCGCTGATCTTCCGCCCGTTCCACGAGGCTGAGGGCAACGGCGGCGCAGACGGCAAGGGCGCATGGTTCTGGTGGGCAAAGGAAGGCGCAGAGGTCTATAAGAAGCTCTGGGCGTTCTTACAGGATACACTGGAGAAGGAGTACGGTCTGCACAATCTGATCTGGGAGCAGAATCTCTACGCATGGTCGGATGATTCCGCGCTCTGGTATTCCGGCGATGACCGCGTGGACATCGTTGCATTCGATAAGTACAACACGCAGTACAACCGCCACGACGGCAAGACCTCCGGTCCGAATCTCGATGCGGAGACCGGCATTTTCTACAAGCTGGTCGGCTTTGTCAACGGCGGCAAGATGGTCGCGATGGCTGAGAATGACTCTGTGCCGAGCCTGACAAACATGAAGGTCGAGCACGCCTACTGGCTGTATTTCTGCCCGTGGTATGATTCCGAGCAGGCGCGGTTTGTCACCGGCGAGAATTATCAGGACAAGGATGCGCTGATTGAGCTTTACAAGAGCAGCTTCTGCGTCACGCTGGATGAGCTGCCGGAGGATCTCTTTACAAACAGCACGCCGTCTGTCTCGACAGAGAAGGACCCGGATCCCGTTGTCCGCCTGGGTGATGTGGACTGCGACGGCAGCGTGGAGCTGGCAGATGCGGTGTTCCTTGCCAAGGGCATCGCGGGGCTCGCCGATCTCTCCGTGCAGGGCTCGCGCAATGCCGATCTGGACCGCAGCGGCAATGTCGAGCGCGAGGATCTGTCGCTGTTCCTGAAGGTGCTCTGCGGTGCGGTTGACATGCCGAAAGTATAAGCGCAAAGCACAGAATGATGACAGAACGAACGGAGCTTTCCAGCGCATGGAAAGCTCCGTTTTCATGTCCCGGCATGTTCACGCAGGCAGAGCCGCGCGACAATTCCATATAACAGGTGACAATCACACGCAACAAAAAGCACAAAAATATATTGCAGGCATGAAAACGATGTGGTATAATTGGAATCACAGAAAGCGCAGCCGATTGCGCAAAAGAAGTATTTCAGCGGGATCCGGGGAGGACTCTTATGAAACTGAAAAAATGGGGAGCTGCCGTGACGGCAGCGGGAATGCTTGCGGCATACTGCACATTTGTCTGTCCTGCGCCCGGGCAGCAGGCAGCCGCCGCGGAAACGGTGATGTTTTCGGGGCTTACGGGTCTGCCCTTTGCAAACGGCGATCCCTTTAAGGGCGTGGACGTCTCGTCTGTTATTTCGCTGGAGCAGAGCGGCGTGAAGTTCTTTGACCGCAGCGGCAAAGAGCAGGATCTCTTTGTCACGCTGCACGATGCGGGCGTCAATACGGTGCGCGTGCGCGTCTGGAATGATCCGTACAATTCCGCAACGCATGCCAATTACGGCGGCGGCATCTGCGATCAGAATGTTGCCGTGCAGATTGCGGAGCGTTGTGCCGCAGCGGGGCTTAAGCTGCTCGTTGATTTCCACTACTCCGATTTCTGGGCGGATCCCGGCAAGCAGAATGCGCCGAAAGCATGGAAGAATTACACGGTCGGTCAGAAGGCGCAGGCGATCTATGACTTCACCTATGATACGCTGACAAAGATCGGCAGAACCGGCGCGGACATCGCGATGGTACAGGTCGGCAATGAGACCACCAGCGGCATGTGCGGCGTCATGCTCAGCGACTACGACTGGAGCGATGCGGGCTGGAACGCGCTCGCCTCCCTGTTCAATGCGGGTTCGCGGGCGGTGCGAGCATACAGCAGGGATACGCTTGTTGCCGTGCATTTCACGAATCCGGAGAAGACCTCGAATATGTCGTATCTTGCGAAGATGCTGAAGCAGACCGATGTCGATTACGATGTGTTCGCGACCTCCTATTACCCCTACTGGCACGGCACGCTCTCGAATCTCACAAGCGTGCTGACCTCTGTCTCACAGACCTACGGCAAGAAGGTCATGGTCGCTGAAACCTCATGGGTGCGCACATTTGAAGATGCGGACGGCTACCGGAACACGATCGGATCGGCAGATGATCTGGGCGGCTATGTTTCCTATCCCGTCAGCGTGGAAGGGCAGACCGCATTCCTGCACGATCTCTTTACCGCAGTCTCGGCTGTGCCGGACGGCAAGGGCATCGGCGTGTTCTACTGGGAACCCGCCTGGCTCCCGGTCGGGAGCAGCTGGGCATCGAACCGGGCGCTCTGGGAAACATACGGCTCCGGCTGGGCGAACGCCGCTGCGGGCGAGTTTGATTCCTCCGCAGCAGAGGAGTACGGCGGCAGCTGCATCGAAAATGAGTCGCTGTTCAGTGCAGCGGGCGTGCCGCTCGATTCGCTCTATGTGTTCGGTACGGTTCACGGCGCGGGCGGCGGCACGACCGAACACGGCGACAACCTGCTGAAGAATCCCGGCTTCGAGGCAGACGGCGGATGGTCCGCTTCCCCGACCGGATGGACGCTCAGAGCGACCGCAGACGGGCATTTTGATGTGCGTGCGGAGGATTCCCGCTCCGGCTCCTATGCGCTGCACTGGTATTCCGACGGCGCATTCAGCGGCAGTACCGCATCGGCGTCGGCGCAGGTCGGCGAGCGCGGAACCTATCGCTGCGGCATCCACATTCAGGCGGATGAGAGCAGCACCTATACGCTGACAGTCCGCACATCGGGCGGCGCCGAGAAGACCGTGACCGGCAGCGGCGGCGGCTGGGCTGCATGGACAGAGCCCTATGCGGATCTCCCGGTGAATGCCGGCGAGACCGTGACTCTGACGCTGACCGTTTCCGGCGGTGCCGGCAGCTACGGCTCGGTCGATGACTGCATGCTGGAAAAGATCACCGGCACGGAGCCGGAGATGCCGGAGGTACATTTCGACCGGGATGATGTGACGCTGCATCTGCACGGGCGCGGTCAGGTGCACCCCGACCGCAGCGACACGGAGCTCCGCAGCAGTGACACAGGCGTCGTCACCGTCAACGAGCGCGGCGAGCTGGAAGCAGTCGGCGAGGGTACCGCGAAGATCACGGCATATATCGGCGGAAAGGAAGCGGGATCTGTCACTGTGACTGTGCTCGGCGCAAGGCGCGGCGACATTGACCGCGACGGAGAAGCGGACCTCGCGGATGCGGTGCTGCTGATGCGGTATCTGCTCGGCGAGGATGTGCTCGATGATGCGCAGGGCGCACTTGCGGATCTGGACGGAAACGGCAGACTGAATGCCGCCGACCTCACGCTGCTGAAGCGCTTGCTGCTGCGCGGGTAAACAGAAAATGTGAATGAGAACCGTGCCGGTCACTGCGACCGGCACGGCTTGCTTTTGCATAAAAATGTAATATTGTATCGGCTGACGGCAAAATCGGCTCGATTTTACTGCTTTTCATTACCGGCTGTATGATTGCGCACCAATATTACACGATTATATATTGACGCGGCGCATAAATAATAGTAAAATGACAGTAACGGCGCACTGCATCCCTTTGCGGATTCTGCGCCAATCACAGCTGCGGAGCGCTTCGCACGGCAGCATGATACGGGATCCGCCCCCTTCCGGGTCCGGTCTGATGCATGCATGCGGGCATCTGCAAATCACATATCATACTACGGGGGAAACGGAAATGAAAAAAAGAAGATTACCTGTCCTGCTGACAGCGGCAGTGACGGCAGCGCCGATGCTGCATGCGCTCCCGCTGACGGCAAGCGCCGCGGAGGAATATCTCATCCGCGACAAATGGGGCTACTGCCAGTCCGCGCACTACGCCGAGTCGGAGCATTTTGTCATTTTCTACGGCAACAATGACACGACGGGGCTTGTGAACGATGCGTTCTTAAAGCGCAATCTTGAGGACTACGAGAAGCTCTGGAAGTGCTACGGCGAGTATCTCGGCATGGAGAATATGAATGTCGATATCTACGGCAAAAGCACGCAGAAATACAAGACGAACATCTACATGACCTACACAGGCCTTGACAAGTATCCCGACGGCTGGGCGTTCATGAGCGCCGAGGACGGCTACGGCATCGAGATCATCAGCCCGGAGGCAATGAAGGATGACCTGACAATCGCGCATGAATTCGGGCATGTTGTGACGATGCAGCAGAAAGCATGGGTCGATCAGGACATCACCGGCGCGTGGTGGGAGCCGCTCGCAAACTGGTTCCGCGAGATGTATCTTTACAGCGATTATTACACCGGCAATACCAAAACCTGCTGGTTTGAGCCCTATATCCGCAACATGAGCCTGACGCTCCCGCACGGGCGCAATTACTACGAGGTCTGGCCGTTCATGGTCTATCTCTCCTATAATCCCGACAGCCTGCCGGGTCTTGGAATTGATACGATGAAGCGCATCATCTCCGAGGCGAAGCCGAATGAATACCCGATGGATACGATCACGCGGCTCTTCGGCACCGATGCACAGACCGTCTTCGGGCATTATGCCAAGCGCATGGCAACCTTCGATTTCGGCCCGCAGGAGGCATATCTCAGCGAATTCAACAGAAAGCTCAGCGATTCCAAGTATTACTGGAATCTGTTTTACACCGTGCTTCAGGCGGACGGCAGCGGCTGGCTGACCGTTCCGCAGGAGGAAGCCCCGATGCAGACCGGCATCAACATCGTGCCGCTCCGCGTCACCGGCGACAGCATCACGGTCAGCTTCAAGGGGCGCTCCGACGACGCGAACGCCGGCTGGCAGGCATGCGTCGTCACGGTCGATGCGGCGGGCAATGAGACCTATTCCGATCTCTTCGGCGACGGCGATACCGTGACCGTTCCGGCGGCAGGCGCACAGTCTGCCTATCTCACCGTTGCGGGCACACCCAGGAAGTTCAACGCCGTCAACGCATTCCACAAGGACAATGTGTCCTCCTACAAATCCGGCACCGAGCGCCGCAGATACCCCTACGCCGTGCAGCTTTCCGGCGCATCTGTCATCCCGCAGGCAACCACCTATACAAAGGGGAACGGTCATGTGCATCCGAACGGCGGCGGCTGGGTTGCAAACGGCGCGACCGTTGCGGATTCCGTCTATGTCGCCCCGAACGCGATGGTGCTCGGCTCCGCAAATGTCTCCGGCAATGTCCGCATCGAGGATTACGCGATTGTGGCGGGCAGCGCGACGGTCAAGGACAATGCAGTGATCTCCGGTCATGCGGTCGTGGACGGCGGCGGCATGGTCTATGACAACGGCTGGAAGTTCGGCAGCGTCACCGTCAGCGGCAATGCAGTTGTCAGCGACAGCGCGGTCGTGAGCGGGCTCAGCACGCTCTCCGGCAATGCAAAGGTGCTCCAGAAGGCATATCTCGCCGAGAATATCACCGTTTCCGACGAGGCGACGGTCAAGGGCATGAGCTACTGCTACGGCACCGGCAATTATTCCGGGCAGGCGGTTCTCGACGGCGACTACGCAAACACCGAGACCCGCACAAGCGGCATCTCCTTCGGCTGGCTCGATGATACCGTTTCCCGTGCCTACACGGACGGCATGATGCTCGGCTATGATTTCGCAGACGAATCTGCTGTCTGGGCGGCAGATAAGCACACCGCGACGAATGCAGAGATCCGCGGGGCAGAATGGCAGGCAGAGCGCACCTCCGCAAAGGGCGTCCTGAGCTTTGACGGCAGCGGCACATCTCTGCGGCTCGATGACAGCTTCATGCAGACCAATGACCTCCAGATCAGCCTTGCGGCACTCTGGAAGGGCGGCACCGCGGCGCAGGAGCTCTTCCGCTTCGGCGATGAGAACGCCTATATCGCCCTCACGCCTTCCAATGCAGACGGCGTTGCCGAGCTGACGGTCACCGACGGCAGAACGACCGAGAAGCTGACTGCCTCCGCACCGCTTGCAAAGGGCGAGTGGAGCCGGATTACCGTGCAGCTCATCGGCGGCAAGGGCACGCTGCTCGTGAACGGACAGCAGGCGGCAGGCAAGGCCGTCACGCTCACACCGCTCGATGTCATGTGTGCCGCAGAGAGCGACCGCTGCGAGATCGGCGGCAGCTTCAGGGGCGCAGTCGATTATGTGAACTTCTATTTCAAGGAGACCGCCGAGCCGCAGATTGCTTACAGCGGCAGAGAGGAAGCCGATGACAGCGACCCGCAGAAGATTCGCGGCGATGTCGATGTGAACGGCAGATTTGAGATGGCGGATATTGTGATGATGCAGCGCTTCCTGCTCGCGGACGGCACATTGACCGACTGGCAGGCAGGCGACTTCGATGAAAACGGCAGAATCAATGCTGCTGACTTCACACTGATGAAGCGTGCGCTGATGCAATAAGAATGAGGGCGGACATGATGCAGCGTGCGTCATGTCCGCTTTTTTTCACAGAGCTATTGACATTTGCAAGCATTAACAATGGGCAGTTTCC
>JAEEXH010000054.1 GCA_016291435.1 Oscillospiraceae bacterium | reverse complement strand
TGTTTCGACCATGCTCTTGACCTTGACCTCGCTGACCTGTCCGCCCTGATCGAAAACATAATGGAACGGATTGTAATTTGACGAGTGTGCCATATCAATGGTATTGAACACGCGCACATCATACCCGGCAGCTTCCAGCAGTTTGCCCTCTGCGGCGAGAATCTCGCCCTTCGGGTCCGTAATGACATACGATGTGTTCAGCTGCATGATGTTCGGCTTAGCAAATCCGCGCGTTTTCTGCGCACCTGAGCCGCCGATCACCAGCACATTGAGGTTCAGCTTATGACTCCATGTGTCCAGCGACAGATACACATTCTTGGTCATAAGAATGTTGTTGTCAACCGTCACGCACTGGAATTCGCCGTTATCATCGAACACACGGTATCCCTCCGGATGCTCTGCGTCATATTTCTTGATCGGGAGCTTCTGCGGTGCATGATTGTCGCGCAGCGCTTTCTTTTCCCGTTCGTCGCCCCATTTCGCTGAGCCGTGTTCTGTGCCGCGGCGGTGCAGACGCTTCGCATCCTGACTGTACTTATAAAGCGCGAAAATGCCGATCACGATGACTCCGAAAAACAGCATCTTCGGCGCATAGCCGCTCTTTACGGTCAGTGCGGAGAAGATCTTGCCCGGATTTGCCAACAGATATGAGATCGCCTTCCCGATTTTGCCGGTATCTATCTTTCCGTTCGTGAGCGAATAGTCCATCGCTGCACCCAGCAGCAGACACAGCAGCAACAAGAAAACTCCGACTGCGCAGTACACAATCAGAGTCAGACGGTCTATTTTCGGTCGCGGATGCGGCGCGTTGTTCGCGGCAGACATTCAGTGTCTCCTTCTCGGACGCGGCATCGGCTGTTCGGTCGTTGTCGGCATCTGCGGCAGATCGCCGCCCGGCGGTTTCGGCGCTGCCTTTGCAGCAGCATTGTTCAGCTCCTGCTGTGCCGGAGCGATGTGCTGCTCATGCCCGTTGCTGTGTGCGGGCTTTGATTCCGGCAGATCGGACTTCGCCGCTGCACCCGCACCGCTTTCCACGGTCTCAGAAAGGAATGCACGGTCAGAGAGATACTGCTCATATTCCTGCATGGATTCAAAGGTCAGGACATCCCTGCCGCTGATACCGGCATTCTCCTGCATCTGCTGTTTGAGATTTGTCCAGGCGTGACGCCCGTTCTGCCCGACAAGCGGTTCGCCGTTTTGATCTTTGGTATGTGCATCGGTGAATGTTCCGGTCCGCTCCTGTCCGTGGAATACTGCATAATCATGCACAACGCGGTCTCCGTTATGACTGCCGCTGACCACAATATGCTTGGACGGATCGTTTGCCGCGCAGACTACCATGCTGTCTGTTTTGTTCTGTCCGCGCTCTGTCATGCGGTTCATTGCCGTATCGAAATCTGTCCGCGATTCCTGTACGGCGGCAACACGCTGCGTGATCGTTTCCCGCTTGATTTCATCGCCCTTTGCGACAACTGCCTCTGCTGCTTCTGCCGGAACGCCGAGATCTTCTGCAATCCTGCTTGCAGCAGCCCGCTTATCTGCCATAGAGACCTCAGCGGACACCGTTCCGAATGCAACTGTCATCGCATCGCTGCGCACTTCCTCGATCTCGATCACCTTGTCCACGCTCTGTGTTGCGGCTTTGTCAAAAACCTCCCGTGCCATCGCCTTTGCGGTCTGTTCGGGAATCCCCTGTTCGCGGTACATCTCCGTCAATATCCGCATGCCGGTTTTCTTGTCTGAAAGAGAAAGAGACAGCTTGCTTGATTTCTCTTTGCTGACCGGCTCGCCCTTTGCGTTCATTTCCGTTGACCGGAATGTGACGACGACCTCAAAACAGCTCACATCCAGCGCGCCCAGGACATTCTTGCCGGTACGGTCAATCCGCTGCTCGACCGAATCAATCGGTTTCAGCTTTGTGCTGTATTCTGAACCGCTTGCGCCGATGTTCGTGTACTCGATCAGCTCACTTTGCTTGAAATGTTCCATCCGGAAGCTGCGGTCTGCACGATAGTATTTCGCTGCATCATGCGCCTTACTGAATGAAACGCGGTCCGCCTTTTCTGCCAGCGCATTCAGCGTGTCCTGATCTGTAATGCCAAGCTGCTCTGTCAGCACGGCACGCATTTGCTTTCTGCTCATGCGCTGCGGCTCCAGCACCGCAAACTTGCCGGATTCGGGATCACGGTACACCAGACGCGGCTTTTCATCCTTCTTCGGTATGAGATACCAGCATTGATAGGGCTTTGTCAGCGGATGATCGCCCTCCTTCAGCGCAACCATGCCTGCACTCTGAAATTCCTTTTGCGCATCTGTTTGGAAGAAGGATTTTCGTTGTTCTGGCTGCAGCATTTCCTGTCCGAATTTTGCGGCACACATATTTGCTTTGTTTTCGTCAAATCCGAATTGCTGCTGAATCTGAGCAGAGAGCGTTTTCTGATCGGGAATCTTATCGAAGGTGATCTGCTTGACTGTGCGCAGATCCTTGACTGCAAAGAAGCCTTCATCGTCATGCTCAAAACGAATCTCGGTATCCAGTTGCTGACACTTCCTTACAAATTCCGCGCGTGCAAGATTCACCAATGGTTCATGCTGCTTTTCGTATAAGCAGAAGGATCCCTGTGCAGAATGCGGGAACATCGCAGGTGCGTCAAAATTCTGCATTTCAGCAGTGAGAAACGGGATTTGCCATTTCTCGCACCTGAAATTACCGAGCGCATCTGACTGCTCCGCAATCTTGTCCCTGATACATTCCGTGCAGACCTGTTTGAAGATCGGCAGATCGCTGCTGCGCACACAGGCATACAGGCTGCTTTTGCTTTTCGGATTCTTGAAAGCAATCGGGATACCGTATTGCTTCGCTTTCCGTGCAATCGCCTTCATATCCTCGCGGGATACGCCGTTTTCCGATGTGACCACTGAATCGCCAAGCCGTTTTGCATCCTGCTGCAAGTCGTCCAGCCTGACAGCACCTGGCTTGAGATGTGTCAGATCGACGCCGGTTGTTTCGTTTCTGCTGTTGCTTCCGCGCCCGTGTGCATTGCTGCGCTCGCGCTCAATCGCCATCATTTCATGAAACAGCCTTGCAAGTGTTTCCAGCAGCTTCTCACCGGCACTCAGACCCGCAGTCACAGCCTTTTCAGCAACCTGCAGGGTAACGCCTGTGACCTCCTCGCTCATGTTCAATTTGCATCACTCCTTGCTTTATTAAAATGGGTATAGAAAAGCCCTGATATCAGAAACATCAGGGCTGATCGTACTATTCGGTTTATAGTGACAAATCTGTCACTCAATCACAGAGAATTGAGAAAAGAACGGATTCTATCAAATGCTTCTCTCACACTAACATTCATCCAATTTGCTCGGCGTGAACGATCTATATTGCTTATGTAGAGTCTGTCCGAGAATGTTCTTTTGACTCTGCGAAGAACATCGTCCAGATTGGTTTCTCTCATGCCGGGGTCCTGAAAGATATATGTATCAAAGCACTCTTTCAAGCGCTCTATATCTACATATTCCGTTAGGTAGCACATATCAAATATGTCTTTATATCGTGTGGACAAGGGACCGAAACGCAGTAATGATCTGAGCTTTTCTGTGAAAATCTGTTCTTTGGAGTTAATCAGCAAGCTGGCACCGGTATCATCAAGACAAACGTCAAAGCAATACTCATCCTGCTCGATCTGAACCTGTTTGTGAACACCAAGATCAATTTTGCTTGTAAAAGAATGCCCAGAATCATCTTCGATAACAACGATAACACGCTTCCCCTTGTATTCCTGCTGAGATAATTCTTCTATATCGCCAGCAATTCTGATTGTGATTCCTTCTAGACAGTTTAGTTTCTCAATAAAGGCACGAATCGCATCTTCAGATAGAGAGTATCGGATAAAGTCCAGATCCATATCCTGCGTTGCTCGTCTGATGTTTCCGGTTATGCTGCGCATGACCACGCCGCCTTTAATCGTGATATTTCGGCTCAGGCTGCTTTCTGAAATTGCTTTCAGAACAATATCCTGACAGACCTTTGCTTCAGCATTGACTTCTGAATAACCATCATTTCTTACGGCAGATGCCAATTCTTCCAGGTTCACCATTATAACACCTCCATTTGCAATAATTCCATGATTTTCCCTCTCTTGGGTGCAGTCAAAGCATAATCCTGAATTGCCTGGATATCCAAATTTGACAGATTCTTTCTGTAATGTTGTAAAACCTCTTTATAGTAATCAAAAGGGAGCTTGCTTTTATACCTGAGCAGTTCTATCAGCATTCTTTCTTTGCTGTAAATATGAATCTGAAATCCCTTGTAATCGAATGTTGTTATTCCGTGATGAAACAATTCATTCGGACAATAATACTGCACGATTCGCTGGTCTCTGATTTTGGAAGCATCCCGATCTGTTGCAAAGTCATATTTATCAGGGATAACATCAGTAAAGCCGTATATATAAAATGCGTTTCGCATGGTAACAACTGCCTGCGGATACATAAATGCCAAAACAGCCAGTTCAGGTACATGAGGTTCATCTGAATAGACGGCTTTTCCGACTCTGAACAATTCACCGGCATTGATTTTTTTTTGAATCATATAATCAGAACCAAATCTGGACAAACACTCCGCACGCTTTAGTATCATACAGCCCGCCTCCATTTAGATTATCATCCGCATTTATATTGGTTTTGCGGATACTTTTCTAAATTATACACCTTTTTAAGCGGACTGTCAAGTTTTTTTGAAAAGCGCCCGCAAAACATCGAAATTTGCGGATGCTTTCAATAATTATTATTGGCGTCAATGTATCATATCCGGTACCTGATATACCTTTTCATAAGCAGCATCAGATTTTTGTAATCACAGCAAAACCTCCTCATAGCGCAAAATTTTGGATTTGACGCGGAGCTGTCCTGCATACTGCATGAGCTTGTGAATATCCTTTTCTTTTGATGCAGCATATTTTTTCATCGCAGCATTCACAATCTGCACATCGCTACCTTGACCGCGTACAATGTCGCAGAGTGTACGTTCCAGATCGTAAGCCCGAAGCGGATTGCCGCTTGGAGCCTTGCAAGTGTTCAAGCAGCTTCTCACCGGCACTCAAACCCGCAGTCACAGCCTTTTCAGCAACCTGCAGGGTAACGCCTGTGACCTCCTCGCTCATGTTCAATTTGCATCACTCCTCGCTTTATTAAAATGGGTATAGAAAAGCCCTGATATCAGAAACATCAGGGCTGATCGTACTATTCGGTTTATGGTGACAGGTGTGTCACCTTTGAGGTATCAAAGGAAAGGCAGCATATAGACCGGGAGATAAATGATTGAGTCCTCTTGTGCATAGTCCTTCGTGTATACAAGATATTTCTTCAAAATGCGGGAAGAATACTTATCAATAAAATGATCCAAGGAAGCATGTGCTTTGAAACCGGATGATTTCACTTCAATGGGACAAATCTTATTTTTGCGGGCAAGAAGAAAATCCACCTCGTAATTATGCCTTGACGGAGCTTTCATGAATGTATAATAGAACAGTTCATTGCCATTTGCAGCAAGAATCTGTGCTACAACATTTTCATACAAATACCCGAGATTGGCAGAGAGTTTGTCTCCAAGCAGTTTTTCGTATATTTCGTTTTCAGTAAAATCCTTATCCTTGAACATCAGAGTCGTAAACAGCCCGGTGTCGCAGACAAACATCTTGAACTTTGACAAATCCTTATTCGAAGATAAGCCTACATTCGGATCATTGGCATGATAAGAAACCAGCACGGTTTTGGAATCTGCCATTTCCGCAATCAGCGTCAGAATATCGTCCGCTCTTGTGTTTTTACTCAGAACGCTGCTGACCTGATATCTGGAAGCGTTTTTATTAAGCTGTGCGGGAATTGAATCAAACAACATGGATATGCGTCCGGTCGAATCAATCTTTTTGAAATCATCTTCATACAGATTCAGAATATCTCTTTTCACCGCATCGACAAGACGAAAATTATTGGTAATAATATATTCCTGCACAGCCTGCGGCATTCCGCCCACTAGCATATAAAGTCTGAAATCGCGAAGAAGTTTGCGGTTCAGCTGTTGGCCGACAGGTCTGCCCATCTCATAAAACTTTCGGATGATGTTATAGCTCGTATTGTCTCCGATTGCCCATAAAAACTCTTCATAGTCCATGGGGTACATATTGATTCTGCGTTCTTCACTGGGAATCACTATGTTCTGAACATTCTTCTTGATCGAAATCAACGAGCCTGTTTCGATATAATCATAGCGACGGTCTTTGACCAGATGTTTGATCGCCTGGCGAGCCAAGGGGCATTTCTGTACTTCGTCAAAAATAATCAGCGATTTCCGCTCTGTCAGATCCACTTTGAACTGAAGCTGGAGCTGAAGAAATAGATAATTGAGATCGGATATGTCCTCGAACAGCTCAAGTACTGCTTTCGGCGCGATCGAAAAATCTATCAAAATATAGCTCTCATATTCATTTTTCGCAAATTCCTCTACTACGGTAGATTTTCCGATTCGTCTTGCACCTTCGATCAGGAGCGCAGTTTTTCCGTCAGAATCCTTTTTCCACTCAAGGAGTTTATCATAAATCTTTCGTTTGAACATGATAATTACCTCTTTCCTGAATTTGAAAAATCGCTAATCCCCCGAAATCGCATTTTTCTATTTGCTATTATACCCCGAAATCGCATTTTTGTCAACTGCTTTTCAAGAATAATAACCTCATCCGCTTTTCGGAACCTGATACTCCTTCTCAAACCGCGTAATCTCATATCCCTGATTCAGCGCAAAATCGGCTATCTGCTCTTGCGTCATTTCCTCGCCGCTGACCGTCTTACCGATTCTCACAGTAAAGCTGTCACCCGAATGCAGTGCTGTCTGTTCCGTGACAATGAAATCCAGCCAGAACGGAATATCTCCGGTCGGTTTCAGAAGCGGCAGCACTTCGCCGCCGTTTTCCTGATACCCGACTGTCACATAACCGAACGGATCAAGCTGCTGCACCTCCGGCAGGCCGCTGACCGTGACCGTCATGCTGTCTGCGATCAGCTTCACCTTATACGCCTGTTCCAATGCGCAGATGCTGTCAGAATCCCATGCAAATGTGACAGCGTCTCCGTTGAAAAGAGAATCGGACTGACTGAATGTACCGGTCAGCGTTCGGACTGCATCTGCGGCAGCTTTGGGCGAATCCTGTTCATTCAGACCGAATGCGGCGCGGTGATCCTGCACCAGTGTTTCAGCATCCAGCGTCCAGCCGATCGTGCCGCTGCCGTTTGCGCCGCTGACCTTTGCAGTCAAATACTCGTTCAGCCGGATCTCTGTCCTGCCGCAAGCCGTCAATGCCATGACAGCAAGCATGAGCAGGGACAAGATGATGTATTTTCTGATTTTCATGTTCTAACCTCCAAGTACAATCGTTTTTTCAAACATAAACGCCCGAATGCAGAATTCAGGCGTTTCGTGTAATATTCAGTTGTCTGAAAGCTCATATCAGATGCGGGTTCATCTGTTTTTTAAATGCTGTTACAATCCGGACGAAGCAAACGCTTTCCGCGCCTCCGCTGAATTCTGTTGACGCAAAACGCTGTTCACAGCATTTTGTGCAGCAAGCACGGTGTCAGCATCCAGCCCAAGATCTTGCAGCGCAATCGTCAGATAACCGAGCACGATCTCATTGAAGCAGCCTGTATCAAAGATTCTGTCGAGCTGTTCCTGCGGCATCTGTGCATATTGCAGAGTATCCGGTGCAACTGTGTCGGTAGCGGAAAAGTTGACAGGTGTGTCAACTTTCGGGGATCCCGGTTCATACTCAGAAAAAGTGACAGGTGTGTCAACCTGTTCCGGGTCACCGTCAGCCGCTTCCTCTTTCAGCCAGTTCCGCACAGCCTTTGCAGCGGTCTTCCATTTGATTTCGATTGCCGCAATGTTCTCATATTCAGACGGGCTTGAAAAGGAAATGACCAGATGCTCAAATCCGCCGGAGATTGTGATTCCGTCCATGAAGCAAAGCTCCTGCGAAAGAAACCGTTTGCGGAAATCCGCAGTATACTCCGTGCTGTTAGCGGTCAATGCTTGCTGCATCAAAGCACTGTCAGACCGGACAAGGAGAAGCAGCTGCTGTCTGACTGTATCTTCGAGAAACTCGCCGTCCCATTTGACGGTCAGCGGTTTGCTGTCACGGATTGCCTTCGGCGTAACCTTGCCGAGATCGCCCTGTGCAAGCGCCTGCTGCTGTTCCGGTTCCAGCTTTGCGATTTCATTCGCGGTATTGATCGAGATTGTGCCGTCTGCAACTGCGTCCTGAATCGCCGGTTCCGCACTGCTGTCGATATGCTGCAATTTACTGACCTGTGACGAAGAAACGCCGAGCTGCTTTGCCAGCATTTCCCGCATTCGTCCGAACTTCTCACCGGCACCCTTTTTCGCTTGCAGGATTGCGTCCAGTTCCTTGTACGACTGCCAGAACTCCTGATCAGACAGCTGCCGGGTTGTTACATTCATGGAGATCAGATCGAGCTTTTTGTCGGCTTCGTCTGCATAGATTTGTACCAGACAGGGCAGGAGGCGGGAGATGTTTTCATCGTGATCAAGCAGATACTGAACCGCCGCTTTTCTGCGGTGTCCGCTGACAATCTCAAATCCACCGTCCTCGCTCGGTGTCACGATCAGATTGTCCTTCACACCGCCCTGTGCCAGAATCGTGTATGCCAGTTCCTCCACATGGATGATGCGGAAGAAATTATGCGGTGAATCGTGCAGATCGGCTATATCAATCATGCGGATTTTCTCATTCTGTGTGTTCTGGACGATTGCCGCAAGGTTTGAGAGTATTGTTTTTGCCATTTCAGCCTTCCTTTCTGTTTCATCGGGGTATGAAAATGCCCCGATCAAAGAAATCGGGGCATACATCCTATTCGGTTTGAAAAAGTGACAGGTGTGTCAACTTTTCATTTTGAGAATACACTCAGAGCAAATATCGTTTGCCGGCACCTCTTCCCTCCTGTTTCACCAAACCTTTTTCTCTCATTTGCTTTATAATTGCAAAGGTACGGGTAGGCTTGATTTGCAGCAATTGTTGGATATCTGTATCTGTCGCAGAGCCGTTTTCTGTTATGAAATCTATGATACGCTGTTCCTGCGGCGTGATTTCGCTTGTGTTGACAGCACGATTCAGATTCGGCAGCACGATCTTGAACGCATTGGGCGTGACCTCAATGCGCGGTTGAACAGGGCAATCCTTATACAAATGATAGATGCGGCGAATGCCTGTACCGTAGGATTCAATCAGATGCAGCCGATGAAAAATCTCTGCGAGATACTGATTGCGCGGCTGCGAAATACCGCTCCGGATATCCTCGGTAGAGAGTCCCGGCAGCAGACCGCCGATCGAGATAAACTCCGTTTCAAGCTCGTTGACATTGATAATGATGCTGCCGCTGAAGCTGTAATCGCGGTGAACAATCGCATTCAGGAGTGCCTCTCGCAGGGCTTCTTCCGGATAATCAGGATGTTCAACGCGGCGCAGCCCAACCAACTCAGCAGGATTCTGATTACACAGCATCAAATAGGAAAACGCATCCTCCATTTGCCTCAATACGGAACCGCGGAATTCCTTGCTGTCTTTGAATTTTGTGTTAGAGCTATCTGAAAATACTGCGATTTTTGTTGTGTGCTCACACTGGTCGGACAATAAAAGCGCAAGATTGGTATATGTCACACCGCTTGCATCTGTCATACCGAGCGTGCGATATTTTGTCTCGGAGAATTCAACTCCATATTTGGAAAAAGCTGCTTTGGCACTCTCAAATGATAAATCCTGATTCAACGAGCGCATCTTCTCAAACACATCCCCGTCAGAATCCTTGATCATTTTACGAATCTGGCCGAAGGATGCGGGAACAGCAGATGCACCATGCCGGATGAATACTCCGCTCGGCTTTAAGCCTTTGGATTTCAAATAATACGGTTTGAATGCACCCTCGGATACTTCCACCTTAATCACACGGTTTTCTTGCAGGGCAAACCGAACAAACAGCGTCACATCCGGCAAGATTGCGTCTCGAATGCCGTTGGTGATGCGTGTATAGGTATCATCTACATCTTCCAGACCGACAGCGTTCCCCTGATCGTCGATTCCGATATAGATAGTACCACCATCAGTATTTGCAAACGCTATAATCTCTTTGTAGATCTCATCGGTAGCCTGCCGTTTGAATTCTGTGTTTTCACTCTCAAAAATCATTGGAATCGCCTCCATCAATTATTATACGCTGAATTTTCACTCTTGTCAAGTGTAAAAAGTGGAATTCCACTCATTTCAGTGACAAAAATGTAAAATAACGATTTTTATGACGTTTTTTGGGAAACCACGACTCCATATTGTGTTTCAGATTTCACACCTATTCGGTTTGAAAAAGTGACAGGTGTGTCAACTTTTCTGTATATTCCAAGTCCGTTTCGCATTTGACGCGTTCTGAATGGTATCGGCAATGCTTTCTGGCTCTCAGACTTCACTTCGGCGCAGGATTTCGTCTGTCAGATTCTCATACGCATTGACAATTTTCCAGCTGCTGCCGCTGCGCGGAACTTTTTTCTCCGTAAAATAAGCTTCGAGCGGCAGACCGGCTTTCTGGCTCTCGCGCACAGTATCGGAGTATGGGATGATTGTTTGCAGCAGCGTGGAATCCAGCGCAGAACGGAAATCACGCAGCAGCTCCTCATCGTTCCTCCTGCGGTACATTGTGATGAAGATGCCGCCGATCTGTGCCTGCTGTCTGGCGATCTCGACTGTCACGCGCTCCAGACCGTGAATCTCAAACTCTCCGAGCATGGTCGGAACATAGACCAATCCGCTGTGTCGGATAATCTGCTTAACCTCATCCGTCATTGCGGGCGGCAAGTCAAACATAATATAGTCAAACCCGGAGATTCTGTCTGCATCCAATTCTGCATACCGTGTCCATGTAGTGTGGAAGATGTTTTCATAGTCTGTCGGCAGAATGCCATTTGTTCTTTTGTCGGTCATGAAGAACATATAGCAGTTTTCCTGCGTATCACAGTCCACAACAAGCACCTTCCGCCCGGCTTTCTGAATGCAGTAGGCGAGGTTTATCACCGATGTCGTTTTGGCAACGCCCCCTTTGTTGTTGTAAAGGGCGATTTTCTGTGTATGTTTCATAGCATGTTCCTTTCCTCAGAGTATCAGGCATAAATGGAAACAGGGAACGGGATCGTGCCCTGTGAATATGCTGATATTCCATAATAAGCTCCTTCACAGTAAATAGTTCTGTTCCGTCATAAAGTTCTGCATTTTCCGCGCATTTTCAATCTTCATGTCATCCAGCGCAAAGGCATATCTGTCCAGAGTAAAGGCGACAGAATGATGTCCCATGAAGGCAGAGAGTGTTTTCAGATCGACGCCTGCTTTGATTGAAATAACGGCATAAGTATGCCGCAGATCATGAAACCGGAAATCGGGCAAGTCCAGCTCGTAAACCAACTGATCAAAGCGCTTGCGAATATGTGAGAGCGTAAGATGCTCACCGCCGCGTGCACCCTGAAATACGAATTTACCGCTGTGACCTGCCATTTGATATCGCTTCATCATATCCATGACCGCGGCAGGCGGATATATCGTTCTTTCTTTCCCATTCTTGGGAGTCTCCAAATAATAGTAGTGCTTCTGTGTATTATAGGAAAGCTGCTGATATACACGGATACACCCTGCTTCAAAATTGATGCCGTTCCATGTCAGCCCCATCAGCTCGCCCTTACGCATCCCTGTAAAAACTGCCAGCTTGAGCAGCACCTCAAGAGGATTTCCTCTGATCGCATTCAGGAACTGGTTCAACTGCTGATTATTCAGCGGAATAATCTCAGATTTCGGAATCTTGGGCATTGTCGTGTGCTTGGCGGGATTATCATCAATCAGCTTCATTTCATAGGCGGTCTGCAACAGCTTATGCAGAGTCCCGTGAACATTGCGGATTGTCTTTGCGCTGAGCGGTTTGGCCAGATCGACGCCCTCAGACAAACTCATTACAAACAGCTGTACATCCTCCGAGGTGATTTCCTTCAGCTTCATATTGCCGAACACGCGGAAAATGTGTGCGTTCAGCATCTTCTGATAGAAAATGCGCGTAGATTCCTTGATATTGAGCGCACGTTCTTTCAGCCAATAAACGGCAAAATCCGTAACTTTGGTGTTTCCGCTCAATTTGTTGATTTGTGTGGGCATCATCTCGCGCATACGCGAAAGAATGTCGGTCTGAGCGACCTTTTTGACGGCATTGATTTTCTCCTGCATTTGTGGTTACCTCCTATTTATTTCTGATGTTTAATAAGGCAGCGAAACAGGTTCATTATACCACAAAAGCGGATAAAAAGGCAACAAAAAGCGCCCCATTGCATGAAGTACTTGACTTGAAATAGAAAATGTGCTATACTTGTAAATGACATTTGGTCGCACTGTCAAAAGTCATTTCACGACGGCAATTTATGCAGGATGTTCGATTTCTTCTACCCTGCCATTGAAAAGCCGCAGATGCGTAAGAAATTCGCATCCGCGGCTTTCTGTGTTTAACAGAAAGATCGACTCATTGGCAAAAAACGATGCGGAATACTGAGTAATCTAAAAGCAAACGCTGCAAAGGCCTTGCATTCGTGATGCAAGGCGGGATGCCGCCGATACGCGCGATCCATGTGCTGAAGAACTCGATCGCGCCGTGCATCAGGTCGGACGGGTTCGTCACTGTCGGCAGCGTTGACAGGATTGCACTGATTGGCTGGATTATGAAGTGCATACGCATCTCCTTTCGTTGATTTGGGTATAAGAAAAGCACCTGCGTTTGCAAGTGCTTTGTGGAGATTCAATTCATGCTATAAATCAGAATAATTCTGCTTCAAAATTTGCTGATCAACGACCGAACTGTTATCACGGACTGCCCATTCCTTTTCCAAGTTCACTGAACCACCAGAAGATGTAAACCACACTCAGCATCCCGTAAAGGCAGCAAACTGCAAGAACAGTCCTCAAAACCTGACCGCCGGATGACACGCCGCAGAGCAGCGTACCGGTGAAAGCAATCGCGCCGGGAACTGCTGCGCCTGCTTTCAGCTTTTTATCGTATGCCCGGATTGCTTCTCTGACGCCCCATGCAGCAAGCAGAAGTGCGGCAAGGCACAGAACTGCAATGATGACCGCCGGTATCATATACATGCGGCGGATGCACCAAAGCCCCAATACAGGAACCAGTTCAAAGGCAGCTGCGTACAGCAGCACTTCAAGACTGCCCAGCCTGAAGAAGAACGCAATGAATATCAGCACCAGCGCAAGCACATACGGCAGCCATATATGAGACAACAGAAAGAGCATCCGGCTTCCTCCGTTTTATTCCAGATAAGGATGATGACAGCTTTATTTGCATATTACAGAAAGCCGCTGCCTGTATATTATCTGATCTCCTGCATCTCATATTTCATCGTGTAGATGCTGTCACGGACATGTGCTTCATAGGTCGTCACAATGCGGTCTGCGGCGATTTTTCCGCCTTCCTCGTCCGCACCCATGAGAATTGCATAGATTCCCTCGCTGTGCATGCTGGCAATGTCGCCGCGGCGCAGGCACTTCTGCACGATCGGGAATGCCGCCTCCAGCGTGCCCGGCTCCAGCGGCATTTTCAGGCGGGTGTGGAATGTGAACCGCACAAGCTGTGCCTGCTTGTCCATGCGCTCCTGGAGGCGCAGCACAAATTTGTAGATATTCGTGAAATCGGATTCCCGCACAGCATAGGCACCGCGCTGACTTTCTCCCTCTGCAAGCTGCGAGAAGAGCGCAAAGCCCGCATCTGAGCCGACCGGCTCTGCCGCATGAATCAGCGCACTGATCCGCTTTTGCAGCAGCATGGCAGAGATCGGCAGCTTGATGATCTGCGTGGCGCCGGCATCGAGCAGCGCTGCTTCATTTTCATCGGATCTGTCAAAGGTCACAACGGCAAAGGGAATGTTCCGGCTGCGGAGATTCGCTGCGGTCTCTGCGAGCCGCGTGCCTGCAAAGCGCTGTGAGAGCAGCACACATGCCGTATCCGGCAGGACGCCTGCCGATTCCGAGAAGCGGAATTCCATTCCCTCCGGCGCGGACAGTGCTTCGGCGAGTGCCGCATCCTGCTGACTCATGACAGTGATTTTTTTCATGTTCATTTCTCCTTTTCGGCTGTGTGTTTGGATATCCTTTGCGTTTTGCTGTCACCGTGTTTACATATAAAACGGCGCAGCGCTGTTTTTTCTCGGATCAGAGACCGCTCCGAAGCGATTTTTCAGCGGTTAATTCTATTATAACAGAAGCGGCAGAAAAATGCAACGACCGCATTGGTCATTTGCTGCATTTTACTGCGGCCCGGATTCCCGGAAAATTTCTCTGCGCTTCAGAAGCACCGACGCAAACAGCTCCCCGAGCACATAGCAGCCGAGGATTTCTCCGATGCAGACATACAGCGCGAGCAGCAAGAGCGGCGTGTCGATGCCGTAGCCATAGCGCAGCACAAACGGCACGATCACCGTATTTGCAGCGATCGCCGGGAGCGGCACGAGCCAGCGATTTTTGCGCAGGAGCCGGCTGCCCGCAGCGCCCAGCAGCGTCGCAATGCTGCCGAAGACAATATCCAGTGCGACAGCGCCGCCGAAGAGATTTGCGAAGATGCAGCCGATGAAAAGCCCCGGCACGGCGCTTGGCGTGAACATCGGGAGAATGGTCAGGATCTCCGCAATCCGCAGCTGCATCGGTCCGAAGGAGATCGGTGCAAACACAACGGTCAGGACAATATACACAGCGGCAATCGCGGCGCTCTCCGTGATTTTCGCCACAGTCGGATTCATTCGTTTCATGAGATTTTCTCCTCATCCTTCGCGGCCGCATCTGTATTTTCCGACGCGGTTTCTTTGATACAGTATATCACATATTCTGCCGGAATGCAAGCGGAGAAACCGTGTCTGCCTCCCCGCTTGACAAGTACACAGAACTGCGCTATAATGAGAAAAAAACGAATCGGGAGGGCGGCGCTGTGGATATCATCCAGACCTTTTATGACAACATGGCTGCGCAGTATGACAAGCTGTTTCAGGATTGGGACGCCTCCGTGCACGAGCAGGCGGAGATCCTGCACCGGCTCTTTGCATCCTGCGGCTATGACAGCAGCGCCCGCTTGCTCGACTGTGCCTGCGGCATCGGCACACAGGCGATCGGGCTGGCAGCGCTCGGCTACGCTGTCACCGCCTCAGACATCAGCCCGCCGGAGCTTCGGCGCGCCGAGGAAAATGCCGCGCGGCACGGCGTATCCGTCCGCTTTGCGCATGCGGATTTCCGTGCGCTCTCCGAGACCTTCACAGAACCATTCGACATTGTCATCGCAATGGACAACGCGCTCCCGCACATGCTGACCGATGCCGCACTGGAGACGGCTGTGCGCAGCATCACCGGGCAGCTGCGGCAGGGCGGCATCTTTGCTGCAAGCATCCGCGATTATGACAGCCTGCTCTCCTGCAAGCCGCCCTATTCTCCGCCTTATATCCACAAGAACGCAGACGGGCAGCGTGTCTCGTTCCAGACATGGGACTGGCACGGAGAATGCTATCATCTCGTGCAGTACATCATCGAGGACACCGGCTTGCCGCGCGTCAGCAAATTTGAATGCGATTACCGTGCCGTGCGAAGGTCAGAGCTCTCGGCGCTGCTGCTTGCAAACGGCTGCAAAGAGGTCACATGGCGGATGCCGGAGGAGACAGGATTCTATCAGCCGATCGTGACGGCAGTAAAAGCCTGACAGGCGCAACAGTCAGTTGCTTGACGGCACTGCATGCTTATGGTATAATGCTGCACAGGGAGGGATGCTTCTATGGAAACAAAAGAGATTCTGCACACACTGCGCACAAAGGCGGGGCTCTCGCAGGATGCGCTCGCGGAAAAGCTGTTTGTGACGCGGCAGGCTGTGAGCCGCTGGGAGACCGGCGAGACGGTTCCGGGCACAGAGACGCTGAAGCTGCTCTCGAAGCTCTACGGCGTTTCGATCAATACGCTGCTGGGCGCACCGCGGCAGCTTGTCTGCCAGTGCTGCGGCATGCCGCTCGAGGATGCAATGCTCAGCACCGAGCAGGACGGCTCCTTCAATGAGGATTACTGCAAATGGTGCTACGCGGACGGGACATATATGTATCACAATATGGAGGATCTGATCGAGGTCTGCGTGAAAAACATGGTGAGCGACGCGCACCCGGAGGCTGAAGTGCGCGCCTATCTGCATCAGATGCTCCCGCAGCTCGACTACTGGAAGCGGTATGCAGAGCTCAGCGACAACGGCGAATTCGAGGCGTTCAAGCAGACGCTGATTGCGGAGATCAACGCGCTGCACATCGAGGGGATGCCGGAGGTCAAAACGCTGAATGCGCTGGTCGGCAGCTATGTGAATCTCGCATACCCGCTCCCGAACGGGAAGTCTGTGCAGTTTCTCGAGGACAGCAAAACCTATCTCGGGAATCAGCTGGAAAGCCTGTTCGGCGGAGAGCGGCGCTTCGGCGTCATCGCCGGGATGGATTTTATCCTTGTCTGCACCTATGAGAAAAACGGCGAAAATCCGGAGCTTGTGTTATACAAAAAGCGGTAAAAGCCGAAGGGCAAAGGCTCTGAGGCGGATTGTCATACAGTCCTTTTGCCCATGTGTGCATATGAGAAGCCCTCACTTCCCGATCTCTCCCCGCTCTGTTTCGGTACCCCGTCAGCGTGCGGTTCACCGACAGAGGGATGGGGAGGTCAGGAAAGCGGGGGCTTTGGCTGTCCCCCCCCGATTTTAGTGCTCCGCTGCGGTTCTCTCTCCCCTGCTGCGCGCATAGAATACAGCATGAGAGCGCACGATTGTTTCATGTGGAACCCGGCAGATTTTTGTCGAAAACGCCGAAGTTAGGAGAACCTAACTAAAATACATTGACTTTCCTCTGCGATTGTGCTACAATAGGTTCGAGTTAGGTACACCGAACTATTCCAGCGGAGGTTTTTATGGCAACACTCAGGGAAATCAAACCCGGGCAGACTGCACGGGTCGAAGCACTCGGCGGCGACGGCGCACTCCGTCAGCATTTTCTCGATATGGGCGTCATCCCCGGCACGGAGATCACAGTCGTGAAGCTCGCCCCGATGGGCGACCCGATGGAGCTGCGGCTCCACGGCTATGAGCTCACGCTCCGCCTCGCCGATGCCGAACAGATCACCGTCACAGAAGCAAAAGCTGCATCCGAAGTCAGGAGGCCGAAGCCTGAAAAGCAGAAGACCGAGCATCCCGGACTCGGTGAGGGCGGCAGATTCCACCTTCCGGGCGACGGCGATCCGCTCCCGGAGGGCACCGTCATGAAGTTTGCACTGGTCGGCAACCAGAACAGCGGCAAGACCACGCTCTTCAACCGTCTGACCGGCGCCAAGCAGCATGTCGGCAACTTCCCCGGCGTCACCGTTGACCGCAAGGACGGCGCAATCAAGGGGCATCCCGACACGCTTATCACCGACCTGCCCGGCATCTATTCGATGTCGCCTTACAGCAGCGAGGAGATCGTCTCGCGCAATTTTGTTTTGCAGGAAAAGCCGCATGCGATCATCAACATCGTCGATGTCACGAACATCGAGCGCAATCTCTATCTGACGATGCAGCTCCTCGAAATGAACATCCCGACGGTCGTTGCGCTCAATATGATGGATGAACTGACCGCAAACGGCGGCGGCATCGACGTCAACATGATGGAGAAGCTGCTCGGCGTGCCGGTCGTGCCGATCTCTGCGGCGAAAAATCAGGGCATCGACGAGCTGGTCGAGCATGCAATCCACATCGCACACTATCAGGAGAAACCGCTCCGGCAGGATTTCTGCGATAAATCGCACAACGGCGGCGCAGTACACCGCTGCATCCACGGCATCAGCCACCTCATCGAGGATCACGCGGAGCAGGCGGGTCTCCCGCTGCGGTTCGCCGCAAGCAAGGTGATCGAGGGCGACCGGCTGATCTGCTCGCAGCTTGCACTCGACGAAAACGAGGAGGATGCCATCGGGCACATTGTCTCGCAGATGGAGAAGGAGCGCGGGCTCGACCGCAGCGCCGCCATCGCCGACATGCGCTTTGCATTCATCATGCAGCTCTGCGCGGCTGCCGTCACCAAGCCGACGGAGAGCCGCGAGCACATCCGCAGCCGCCGCATCGACCGCTTCCTCACCGGCAAATACACAGCGATCCCGGCATTTATCCTGATCATGGGGCTGGTCTTTTATCTCACCTTCAATGTGATCGGCGCATTCTTACAGGGGCTGCTGGAGCAGGGCGTTGACGCGCTGACACAGCTCACGGATACCGCACTGACGAAAGCCGGTGTCAACGATGTGATTCACAGCCTGATCATCGACGGCATCTTCGCGGGCGTCGGCAGCGTCCTGAGTTTTCTGCCGATCATCGTGACGCTGTTCTTCTTTCTCTCGCTGCTTGAAGACAGCGGCTACATCGCGCGTGTTGCCTTCTTCATGGACAAGCTGCTCCGCAAGATCGGTCTCTCGGGGCGCAGTATCGTGCCGCTGCTGATCGGCTTCGGCTGCTCCGTGCCGGCAGTCATGGCGACCCGCACGCTGCCCAGTGAGCGCGACCGCAAAATGACGATCCTGCTGACGCCCTTCATGAGCTGCACGGCAAAGCTCCCGATCTACGCATTCTTTGTCAACGCATTCTTCCCGAAGCGCGGCGGTCTCATCATGATCGGGCTCTATCTGCTCGGTATCGTGACAGGCATTCTGGCAGCGTGTCTCTATAAGAGCACGCGCTTCAAGGGCGAGGCAGTCCCCTTTGTGATGGAGCTGCCGAACTACCGCATGCCGGGGCTACGGAATGTCGCACAGCTTCTCTGGGAGAAGGCAAAGGACTTTTTGCAGAAGGCATTTTCCGTCATCCTGATTGCGACGATCGCGGTCTGGTTCTTACAGAGCTTCGACCTGCACATGGCACTGACGGAGGACCCCGAGCAGAGCATTCTTGCGAAGGCGGCGGGCATCTTCGTGCCGCTGATGAAGCCGCTGGGGCTCGGCGACTGGCGTATTCTCGTCTCGCTGCTCGCGGGCTTCATGGCAAAGGAGAGCGTGGTCTCGACGATGGAAATTCTCTACACAAACGGTGTCGCCGGCGCGATGACCGCACTCTCTGCGGCATGCATGCTGGTGTTCTCGCTGCTGTATACGCCCTGTGTCGCGGCAGTCGCCTCGGTGAAGCGCGAGCTCGGCGCAAAATGGGCATGTGCCGTCGTGGTGTGGCAGTGTGCCGTCGCGTGGGTCGTGACGACGCTGGTGCATCTGATCGGCATGCTGATCGGAGGGTGATCCTATGCACATGATCGACTATATTCTGATTCTTCTGATTGCGGCGGCGGTCGTGCTTGCGGTGCGCACTGCCGTGCAGCGGAAGAAGGAGGGCAAGACCTGCTGCGGCGACTGTGCCGCCTGCGGGGGATGCGGAGGGAATGCGTCATGCCGCAGATAAAAAAACGCCCTCACCGCAGGGATACGGTGAGGGCGGTCTGTCATTCGGTTTCTCTCAGTTTCCGCCGAGATTTGCGCGGATGCTGCTCGTAGAGCCGCAATCGGAGAGCTCCGGCTTCACGTTCGAGATGCGCTCCTCCTCGACAGCATCTCTCGGGACCGGGAACGAACCGTAATAGGCCGCGCTTGCACCCGCAGGTGCGTCAGCCGGTGTCTTCAGCTGTACCCAGATGCACTCTGTCCAGTCATCCTTAATGATGACGCCGAAATCTTCAATGCCGTCATCAAAGATGGTGCTGCAGGCTTCTCTGACAGCTGCGTCAATGGCATCCGGCAGCTTGGAGGTATAGGTGCCGTCCAGATTCTCCTCCGAGTGAATCAGCTCAGAATCAATCGCACCACTCAGCTGGTTTGCATAGGTGTTTGCCTTACCGGTCTGACCCGCTGCAAAGGCCGCGAGATCGGCGTCTGCCGCCTCGGTCGCCTTTGTTGTTTCCCGGGCTGTAGTTGTTTCCTGGTCTGCCGCAGTTGTCTGGGTAGTTGTCGTTTCCTTCGTTGTTTCAGCTGCCGAGGTCGTAGTTGCCGCAGTCGTAGTCTTGTCCGCCTCCGAGGATGCGCCGCCGGAGCTTGCATTCCCGCCGCAGCCGGTCAGAAGTGCAGCCAGCAAAAGAGCTGCTGCCGCAGCGGACATCTGTCTTTTTTTCATGATCATTCATCCTTTCTGTCGCGCAGATCCCGTGATCGGGGTATGCTTTTTTCAGATATGATTATATCATTTCGCTGCGCAGTTCAAATGAATAAACTGTGAACAAACTGTTAAGAAGCGACACGCGCACAAGCGTTCGGAAGCGGAGGATATTCTTATGCAAATCGTACTGATTCTTGTTTTGACCGCAGCAGTCTGCGCGGCGCTGTATGTGACCGTGAAGCGCTTCCGCAGAGGGAGCGCCTGCTGCGGAGACATCGCGCAGAAGACGCAGCGCACGCAGAGCGCCGACCGTGACCCGAAGCATTACCCTTATACCGTGACGCTGCGCATCCGCGGCATGACCTGCGAGAACTGTGCAAGGCGCGTCGAGAATGCGCTGCATGCAGAGGAGGGCATCCTCGCGAAGGTCGATCTCTCGCGCGGCACGGCAACTGTCCGCATGAAGACAGAACGCGCTCCGCGTGAGCTTTGCAGCATCGTGGCACGCGCGGGATACATGGCAGAGGAAATGTAAAAACAGCGCGGCAGTCGGGGAGACTGCCGCGCTGTCTGATTAAGGTATCGCCGGCGCGATGATTTATTATGAGGGCTCCGCCCCATGCTAAAGCAGTCGAGTTTGCTTCGCAAACATCGACAATCCCCGCCGGGGACAGCGGTCCCCGGACCCCGTTATAATTTGCGAAGCAATTTCATTCGCAGATTTTCATCGCGAAGCGATTTCATTGCGCAGCAATTTCTTTTTCATCTCTGCTCAAATCAAAGAGAAACTTTCAAAAGCTGCACCGGCATCACTGATTACAGTTCCTGTCAGAAGGCGCGTCAAGCGCCGTGCGGTATTGGAAAAACAGAACGGAATGACTGTGCGGCTTGAGAAATTCGCCCGCGGGGGCTCCCCGCGCACGGAGCCCGTGCAGGCGTTTTGCCGTCCGGGCAACTGACAGAGAGCGTTCAGCAGCTTAACTATGACGCTGCTGTTCGCAGCTTTTGGCTGCACCGGCAT
>JAEEXH010000053.1 GCA_016291435.1 Oscillospiraceae bacterium | reverse complement strand
ATTTCGCCGCCTGCGGGCGGCGACCAGAGGCTGCTCGCCTCTGGACTCTCGCAAGCCTTTGGAAAAGGCTTGAGCGAAACTTTAATCATAGGCTCTTTGACTTTACGGAGCTTTTTCGACAAGCTGACGCGCCGTGTCAGCACACGGCGCGTTCAGTCTGCATTATCCTTTGCGCATCGCTGCAAGCCTTGCAGAAAGCGCTTTGTATGCCGTCTCCGGGTCATCCAGTTCCGAGACAGTCTCTTCCATCGGGCAGATGCCTGTCCCCTGCCGGTTGATGACCTGCTCTGTAAGAGTGCCGCAGCTGTGCGGGATGCCGTTTGCTTCGAGAAACTCCGCTCCCGCCTGCGACATCACTTCCCCGTACACCGCCGCAATGCCCGCCTTCACAAAGAGCATTGCAGCCGCCTTCCCGACAATCCGATCTGCTGCCGAAAAGCCCCGCAGATCGCGGTTTTCATCGAGGAAGCGCAGCATCGGCGAGATGCCTCTGCCGTCATCGGTGAACCATGCGCCGTCCTTGCAGAGACAGATCGAATGCCCTGCAAGCTGCGACCTTGCAATCTCAAGATCAGTCATCGGCGCGATCCTTCAGCAGCAGTGCGCGGAGCCCGATCACGATCAGCGGCACGAGCACTGCCTGCACGCCGAGCCCCGGGAAGCCCGTCTGGATCTGCCCCCAGACGGCCGCCGCAGTCAGCTCCGTGTGACCCGCCGCCAGCGCGACGATCCCGAGAAATGCTGCTCTGCCTGCGAGCTGTGCCGCCCAGACTGCCGAGAATGCCCACAGTGCATTCTTTGCGATCAGCTTCGAGAAAAGCCCCGTCACGAGCGCAAACACCGCAAGCTCTGCCATCATAAAGGGCAGACGCGCCGCTGCCGGCATCGGATTGCCGAGCGCCGAGGTCAGCAGAAAGCTCACGAGCGGCGAGAGCACGCCGACGGCAAGCCCCCACTCCGCGCCGAGCAGGCATCCGCCGATCAGAACCGGCAGATACATCGGCAGCCACTTGACGCCGCCCGGTGCCCCGAGGATCAGATGTACGATCTGCGGGAGTGCGACCGCGAGTGCGATCAGACCCGCCGAGACCAGCGTCTTATATGCAATTTTCTTTTCCGCGGCGACCTGCCGCATACTCAGTGCCTGTTCAAACATTTGAAATTCCTCCCCTCGATGGAACTCCATCGTAATAATATATTTATCATATCATATTATTGCGGGATTGTCAACTGTTTTTCTGTTCAATTTCACAGTAATTTCACGCAATGGTTCGTCAAAAACATGTTTTTTTGTGACAGGATGCGTGCGGCTCTTGCATTTTTCGGCAAAGCATGTTATAATATAGGAAACATCACGGAGGGAGGCAGACATATGAAGCAGCTTAAGAACCGCATTTTCATGAGAATGCTCGCTGCAATGGGCATGACGCTCGGCGCAGGGCTCGTGCTGTTTCCGCTTCTGCTCCCGACCGAAAACTACTTCCGCATGATGCTCCAGCTTCTTCCGATGGCGGTGATTATTGCGATCCTGCTTGTATTTCCGCTGCATGTGGTCAGCATGCGGCTCGCAAAGAAAATTCAGTACGAAAAGAAGCAGGCGGCATTCTCTGTCGAGCCGACGCTCCCGACGATCATCGACATCCCGACGGAAATTCCTGCACCGCCGAAGCCTGCGCCCCGTCCTGCACGGCTCCCGAAGCCCAGGGCGCCGCGCCCTGCTGCAAAGCGGCCGGCTGCGCAAAAAGCCGCCGTGGCTGCGCCTCTGCCCGAAGCTGAGCCGGAGACCGCAGCAGAAGCGCCCGCAGCCCGTTCCGGTGCCGTCACGCAGAAGCGCAGACCGCGCAGAAAATCTGCCGCAAGGCCGGTGCAGCCCGCGGAGGTCTCTGCGGAAGAACGCACAGAGAAGGAAAAGCAGCCCGTGCCCTGAGCAGGGCTTGACTTTTCAGGCAAAATGAATTATAATATAGGATATCATATCGCGGGGAGCTTGTGCGGCAGGCTGAGAGGGTGCGGGTACGCACCGACCCGGAACCTGATGCGGATAATGCCGCCGTAGGGAAACGCACCGCGCTTTCGGTGCAAAAAGTTTGCCGCATGTCTGCAATACACGCAGATGCGGCTTTTTTCATGCCCATGTGTCCGCCGCGAAGGAAAGGAAGTTTTATACAATGAAAACCAATACCCGTATGCTTGTCGAGGGCGCTGTCATGATCGCGCTCGGCACTGTCCTCAGCTTTCTCAAGGTCTTTGAACTGCCGTGGGGCGGCTCCGTCACGCTGCTCTCAATGCTGCCTGTCAGCCTGTTCAGCATCAAGTACGGCATCGGCAAGGGACTCGGCGTCTCGTTCGTCTATGCCCTGCTGCAAATGTTCATCTCGCTCGGACAGGTGCTGAGCTGGGGGCTCACGCCCGGCACGCTGATCGCCTGCCTGCTGCTCGACTATCTGCTGGCATATACCATGATCGGCTTTGCGGGCATCTTCCGCACGAAGGGGCTGCCCGGCTGGATCGCCGGCACGGTCATCGCATTGCTGCTCCGCCTGCTCATGCATTTTCTCAGCGGCGTCGCGATCTGGCACTCCGCCGGCAAGCTCTGGGAGGGCTTCGACACCTCGAACACCTATCTTTACAGCCTGCTCTACAACGGCTGCTACATGGTGCCGGAGATCGTGTTCACCGTCATCGGTGCAGTGATCCTGCTGAAGCTCCCGCAGACCCGCAAGCTCCTCACCGCAGAGGATCAGTGAAAAACCGCATCACAAAACATGCCCCGGAGCTTACGCCCCGGGGCTTCGTGTGTTTACAGGCGGATGCACTCCAGAATCAGCATCACCGCGCAGAACAAAAGCATCGCACCCGACAGCACTGACACAAACAGGAGCAGCGTCTTCTGCGATTTCCGCTTTTTCCGTTCCCGTTCCTTTTCGATGTCGTCCAGTGTTTCGCCGCGCTGGAATGCCAGCACCTCACGGTAGGTCTCGATGTCATTCTCCTGCTTGATCTGCTCCATCCCGCGGAATGTCATAAAAATACATACCGACAGGATCCCAGCGAGCAGACAGCCGAGAATTGTGCCGATTTCTCCGCCGTACTCGACCAGCAGCGTCGCGCCGAACATCAGGCCGAACATTTCCGCAAGCCCCAGCCAGCGGAGCTTTCTGAGTCTTCCTGCATCTTCATTCTGTACTGTGCTTTTCATCATTTCCACATCTCCTTTGATCAGTTCGTCAAGAGAAACGCCGAAGAGATCGCTCAGGATCAGCAGACTGTGCACATCGGGATAGCTTTTCTCCGTCTCCCAGTTCGAGACAGTCTGGCGGCTGACATAGGCGTGTTCTGCCAGCGTTTCCTGCGACCATCCCTTTTCCGTTCTGAGCCTTCTGATCGTTTCGCAGAGTTTCATCGCGCTTCTCTCCTTCCCGCCGGTTTCCTCCGGCTGAACGCATCATAGCACATCCGCGTCTGAGATGCAACCAAATCCGCTTGGCAGACATGAAAATACCGTGTCAAAGCCTTTTGACATGCCGCATTTGCGGCTGTTTTGCGCAGTCATGACGGCACGCCGCACCGAAAAAGCACCCCCGATACGCCGGTATCGGGGGAACTTCATGTATAATAGAATCAGATTCACTCAAACAGCGGCGTCGAGAAATAGCGCTCCGCGGTGTCCGGCAGAATCGTCACGACCCGCTTGCCCTCGCCGAGCTTCTCTGCGAGCTTCAGTGCCGCCGCAACATTCGTGCCGCTTGAGATGCCGCACATGATGCCCTCCTCAGATGCCAGACGCTTTGCCGTCAGGATCGCATCCTCATCTGTCACGATATGGATGTGATCGTAGATCTGCCGGTTCAGGATCGACGGAATGATGCCGTCGCCGATGCCCATTTGCAGATGCGTGCCGACGGTGCCGCCCGCAAGGATCGCCGCATGCTCGGGCTCAACTGCCCAGATCTCCATGTCGGGATACTGCGATTTCAGCGTCTCGCCGATGCCGGTGATCGTGCCGCCTGTGCCGATGCCGGAGCAGAAGCCGTCGATCCTGCCCGCAGTCTGCTCCAGAATCTCCAGCGCGGTATAATACTTGTGCGCATAGGTGTTGTTCGGGTTCTCGAATTGCTGCGGCACAAAGACATTCGGATCCTTCGCCGCCATTTCGAGCGCGGTGTCCAGGCACTTCTGAATGCACTTGCCGATGTCGCCGTCATCGTGAATGAGAATCACACGCGCACCGTAATGCTCGACCAGCTTGCGGCGCTCCTCGCTGACGGAATCCGGCATGATGATCACGACCTTGTAGCCGCGCACCGCACCGACCAGCGCAAGCCCGATGCCCTGATTGCCGCTTGTCGGCTCGACGATGACCGTCTCCGGGGTAATCTTTCCTGCCTTCTCCGCCTGCAAAATCATATTGTACGCCGTGCGGGTCTTGATCGAGCCGCCGACATTGAGCCCTTCAAACTTCACGAGAATCTCCGCGCTGCCGGGCTTCGGCAGGCGGTTCAGACGCAGCATCGGCGTGTGACCGAGTGCTGCGAGGATATTGTCATAGATCATAGCTGCTTTCTCCGTTCTAAGTCATTTCTATTATTATAACATAGCCGATAAAAAAAAGCAACTGTCTGCGGCGCAGAAAAGAATTTTCTATATGTATTGCATTATTTGCACTTTTGTGTTATAATAAGTATATAGTGCACAAATTTCTGTATAAAAACACAAGAAACCGGAGGGCGTCAGATGTTACGAAAATTCAGAGAATGGTTCAGCATGCAGATGGCAAAGCACCCGCAGCAGATGATTATCCTGATCATCGCAGTGGTCAATATCTGCTTTTTCATCGTCGCCGCAGTTATCATCCGTGCACTCGCACCGAGCGGCGCGGAGTCGATGGGCTTCTGGGCGGCACTCTATTACACGATCACAATGATCCTTGACGCAGGCTGCATCGAAAGCGTTGTGCAGGATATCGGCACAGCGGGCGTCATGCTCGTCATCGTCTGTTTGATCGTTGTAATCATCGGTACGATCACCTTCACGGGCGCTGTCATCGGTACCTTCACCAACACGCTCTCCGGCTTCATCGAGAAATCAAATTCCGGTTCCCGCAAGCTCTATATCTCCGATCACCTCGTGATCCTCAACTGGAATTCCCGCGCCTCCGAGATCATCAACGATCTGCTCTACTGCGACGGCAGACAGCGCGTTGTCGTGCTGACAGACAGCCGCAGGGAGGAGATCGAAAAGGAGATCAATGACCGCCTTGCCGGCACGATTGCCAAGGAAAACGACGATCTGCGGCGCCGTCTCAGCGGTCTCGGCACAATCCGCCGGACGCTCCGCTACCTCCGCGAGCGTCAGCGCAGCAATGTCTATGTCGTTGTCCGCGAGGGCGATGTCTACTCCTCCAAGCAGCTCCGTGACATCTGCCTGGAGCATGCACGCTCCGTCGTCATTCTCGGCAGCGACATCAACAACTCCGTCTGTCAGTTCGCCATGCGCGAAAAGCGCGATGAGTTCACACGCGGCAATGCGCAGACCATCAAGGCACTGATGCAGGTCTCCGATATTACCGGCTCGGACGAATCGGATGACGATCAGAAGATCATCGTCGAGATCTCCGAGGACTGGACCGCAGAGCTCGTTGACCGCATCGTCAAGAACAAGAAGCTCCAGCAGGATAATGAGAAGAATAACATCGTGCCCGTCCGCGTCAACCGCATCCTCGGGCAGATTCTCTCACAGTTTTCGCTGATGCCGGAGCTGAATCTCGCTTACAGCGACCTCTTCTCCAACAAGGGCGCGACCTTCTTCGTCCGCGAATGGAAGCCCGCCCGCAGAGACCCGCTGCTCGCCCGCGCCGAGGAGATGCTCACCGAGCGTGAGCGCACACTCCCGGAGGAAGCCCGCAGAGAACGGATCATGCACCGCGCCGATCTCCTTTACATCGACGATTACCTCAACAAGCACCGCCACGCAATTCCGCTCGGCTCGATGGAGCTGGAGGAGACCGACGGCAGAACCGGCAAAAAGGAGCTGAAGCATTACTTCTATTTCGTTGCGAACAGTGAAGCGGATATCCGCCGCGCCGATACCGTCTCAAAGGGCAGCATCGCCGTCAGCATCAACAGGAATTACTGGATCGACAAAAAGCGCGTCATCATCCTCGGGCACAATGCCGGCTGCGAGGATATCATGAAGGGCTTTGCGGCGTTCTGCGGCGAATGGGACCCCGACGGCTCCCGCAAGATCCTGGAGATCGTGGTCATCGACGACAAAGAGCATCTCGACCGCGTCAACCGCTATAAGGATTATCCGTTTGTCACCGGCACGCGCGAAGCGACCATCTTCGATAAGGATATCATCTGCGACACGATTGACTGGTTCATGGACTTCGGCGAGGATGAGGAGCGCGGCGATGTCAGCGTGCTGATCCTCTCCGACGACAATGCGCCGAATGAGAGCATCGACGCGAACGCCCTCGCAAATCTTGTCTATGTGCAGGATATTATCGCTGACAAGAAAAAGGCGGATCCGCAGTTCGACACGGAGAGCATTGATATCATCGTGGAGCTGATCAATCCGAAGCATCACGACATTGTCAGCAATTACAGCATCAGCCGCTATCTCGGCGACGAGACACGCAGCAAACAGCCGGAATACAGCATCAACAATGTTGTCATCAGCAACCGCTATATCAGCAAGATGGTCACGCAGATCGGCGAGAAGGAAGCAATCTTCGATTTCTACACTGATATTCTCACCTACGATCAGCCGGGCACGGAGGTCTACGAGAGCAAGGAGGTCTACGCCAAAAAGGTCTCCGCATTCTTCAATGAAATCCCGCCCGCCTGTACGTCGGGGCAGCTCATCCGTGCAGTCTGGGACGCGACAAAGGACTGGCACCCGACCGTTGTGCTGGGATATGTGAAGCCCGGCAATATTGTCCGGCTCTTCTCCGGCGACCAGGACGAAGAAACAGTCGAGCTGAGACCGGAGGACAAGCTCATTGTGTTTACGGATCACTGAACAGACAGAAACAGCAGCGCCCCGGTACTATGGGAAGTACCGGGGCGCTCAGTCTGTCGCTAAAGCCCAGAGATCGCGAATCGCAGGGCGATTCGCCTAGGGGCGCCCT
This sequence comes from Oscillospiraceae bacterium, assembly GCA_016291435.1. Lineage (GTDB taxonomy): Bacteria > Bacillota > Clostridia > Oscillospirales > Ruminococcaceae > Firm-04. Next base: position 14,412 of record JAEEXH010000053.1, on the reverse strand, counting down.
CTATCGCAGGACTCCCCTCTCTCAAAAAACATCCACTGGATGCTTTTTGAGATTCACCCTTGCGGAGCTCCTAAAGTCAGGGGATTTCGCCCTCTGCGGCTAGCTATGCTTGCATAGCGAAGCGACACAGAGGCTGCTCGCCTCTGGACTCTCGCAAGCCTTTGAAAAGGCTTGACCGAAACTTTAATCATAGGCGCTTCGACTGTACGGTGCTCTTTCGACAAGCTGGGCGCCCCGGTACTATGGGAAGTACCGGGGCGCTTTCATGATTCACGGAATCCGTGCGCGGGATCATTCTTCTCTTCTGCGGAGCTTCACACCGAACACATAGGCTGCACCGGCCGCGCCGAGCAGCATCGCTGCCGCTGCCAGGATCATCTCAGCCGGATTGTTGTTGCCGGTCTGCGGGAGATCGCCGGAACCGCTCTCCTCGGAGGTCGAAGATACTGCCGCGTCGGAATCATCCGTCAGCGTCTCCGAAGAGGTCATCGTGGCGGAAGATTCTGTGCTGGCCTCCTCTGTCATGACAGTAGACACAGCGGTGCTGGTCGAAGTGGTCAGATCCACGGAACTCTCGGCTGTCGTCGGAACAGTGTCCGCAGTCGTGCCGGTGATCTCCGTGCCGGTGGGATTGTAGTCGTGATACACATTAAAGGTGTAGTCAAGCCATTCGCCGCCGGTCTTCACGCTCAGCGTCGCGAAACCGGGCTGCACACCCTCGATCGCCAGCACAATGACAGGTGCGCCGCTCACCCATTTCACGCCCGCTTCGGTGACCTTGAGCGCATCACCGACGACATCAAACTGAGGGTGCACATCGGTCATCCATGTCTGCGCATCATTGTCATACGCACAGGTGAGCCAGTAATCGGTGGTCTCGCCGACTGCCAGATTGTTGTCCGCCTCGCGCGTGATTTCGGTGGCCTCTGTGGTGGTAAAGACCGGCTCTGCATGCACATGGAGCACATAGACGCTGCTGTCATTGAGCTGCACGACAACGGTGCCGGTGCCCCAGTTCTGCGCAGTGATGTGCAGATTGATCAGGGTGTCCAGATACTCGGGCTCGCCGACCTCGATGCCTGCATCGCCGGAAATCTCGACTGCGGTGACGCGGGTATCAGACAGGGTGTCGAAGATCGGTGCGGTCGCTTCGCCGTAATTGATCGGGACATACACATCGGAGTGTACCGCATTCGCGGTATCAACCGTGACAGCCTCTTCCACAACTCTGACCGGGATCAGATAGAGTCTGCCGTCCGAGAGCTCGACGGTGACAGTGGTCTCACCCACTGTGCCTGCGGTCAGGTGCACGCGGATCACTTCTCCGCCGTTTTCCGTGTCTTCGGAATACTCAAAGCTGAGATCGGAAAGCACATCCTCATCGGCAGCGATCAGCGAAATAACGGATTCATTGCCGGAATAGGGGCAGACGGTCGCGGTGCGGAAATCGCCGAGCGGGATCTCGACTGCGTCCAGCACGACCGGGGCTCCGGGATCCTCATCGGTCAGAACATCGTTCGCCGTGTCATAGGTCTCGGTTGTGGTGATGGTGGTGAATGTGGTCGTTCCGGTCGTGGTCTCTGCGACCGCGGTGCCGATCGTATCGGAATCCCCGGCAGGCGCCGTGGTGACGGCGCTGCTGACAATGACCTCATAGCTGAGCACATCGTCGGTATAGGCATCGCCGTTCTGATAGTCAGTCGAGAGCCAGACGGTATATTTGCCCTCGGTGTTGGGGTCGTAGTCCGTTTCGATATTCAGGACAGGCGTGACGTCGTAGTCCTTTTCATTGAAGCGGCGCTCCTCGATCATGAAGACCTGAAGCCCGTCCGTGTTGAATTCCTCGCCGACGGCAAATTCCATCTGCGGGAACTCCCGGAACACAAGATGTACGCTGTAAAGTGCATTGGTGCCCGCGTAATAGGTGTGGCCGTCCTCGTCCGTGATCCACGGCTCATACTCGGGCGTATAGGGCGTTGTGGTGACTGCCGGCTCCGCATCGGCGTCGGCGGTCACTGCGGCGGGTGCTGCCTGCACCTCCGCAGCGGAGACCTGCGGCATCGCGGCGGCAAGCACGCCGAACGCAACCGATGCAGCGGTCAGACTGGATAAAATCCGTTCCTTTTGTTTCATGAAAACTCCTCCTTTTATGTCAATCGTGGAAAGCAGTTTTGCTGCTTCTATTATACCATTCGCAAAACAAAAATGCAACCTCACGGGGTATAGCCAAATTTGTATAGGTGTATAAAAAATCCCTATTGGATTTGTGCAATTTGTCGTATTTCCATTTGCGCGGAATTATGTTATAATAGTACTGTACTGCAATCCCGCAGTACGAAAAAAGAAACAGCAGCCTATGCGCTGCATATTTTTGGGGAGGTATTACCTTATGAAACACCAAGGCAAATTTGCGGCAGCCTGCCTGAGCGGTCTGCTCGCGGTGAGCTCGGTGCCCTTCACGGCAGCACCGATCTCCGCAGATGAGGGCGATATCCTTGTCACCGACTTCGAGGACGGCGATGTGTCCGCATTCTCGAAGCGCGGCGATACCGATACTTCCGTCATCGGCACCAGCAGCGAAGACCCGTACTCCGGCAAGGTCTGCATGTCCGTCACGGAGCGCTCGAAGGGCTGGAACGGTCCCTCCGTTTCACTTGAGGCACTCGGCTGTGAGCCCGGCGTGCAGTATCTTGCATCCGCGATGGTCAAGGCGCAGTGGTACAACACCATCAATCTCAGCATGCAGTACACCGACGAAAAGGGCGAACAGCATTACAACAATCTCACCAAGGTCGTCAGCCAGGGCGAATGGGTCGAGATCCCTGCAACGAAGTTCAGCTTCTCCTCGGACATGAAGGATGTTCAGATCTATATTGAGGCAAGTGATGCGGTGGATTTATACGTGGATGATTTTTCGCTGAAATGCGCGCCGGTCTATCCGATCGAGACGGATATTCCTTCGCTCAAGGATGTTTACGCAGATTCCTTCAAGATCGGCGGTGCCGTCACCGTCGGCGAGCTCGCGCCGAAGTCCACGAAGGACCTCATCTTAAAGCACTACAATTCCATCACGCTCGGCAATGAGCTGAAGCCGGAGAACATGCTCGATCAGAAGGCATCGCAGGCAATGCTCGAGGAGACCGGCGACAATACGCAGCCGGTTGTCAAGCTGAACGGTTCCGCGCGCGTGATCCTCAATTTCTGCCGCGACAACAATATCCCCGTCCGCGGACATGTCCTCATCTGGCACTCCCAGACCCCGGGCTGGTTCTTCAAGGACAACTACACGCTTGAGGGCGAGTGGGTGGACAAGGAGACCATGACCAAGCGCATGGAGCACTACATCAAGAGCGTGTTTGAGGTGCTCGCAAAGGAATATCCCGATGTGGACTTCTACGCATGGGATGTTGTGAACGAAGCCTGGACCGACGGCGGTCAGCCGCGTCAGGGCGGCACCTATGACGAGAACCGCGAGAGCTCCGGCTGGGTGCAGATCTGGGGCGACAATTCCTTTATCGAGGATGCCTTCACCTTCGCACGCAAGTATGCGCCGAAGGGCTGCAAGCTCTATTACAATGACTTCAACGAGTACATGCAGGGCAAGCGCGAGGCGATCATCAAGATGGCGACCGAGCTCCACGAAAAAGGCGTGCTGGACGGCATCGGTCTCCAGTCTCACCTCAATGTCACCAACAACGCAACGACCGATCCCTTCCCGACTGCGAACATCTACGCAAGCTCGCTGAAAAAGTACTGCGAGACCGGTCTGGATATCCAGATCACCGAGCTCGATGCGACCTATAACACCTCCGTCGCGAACGGCGAGGAACTCCAGGCAAAATATTACAGCGACATCATGGATGCCATCTATGAGAACAGAGACAGCATCTCGGCTGTGGTCTTCTGGGGCACGACCGATGACCAGAGCTGGCGTGCAGACCGTCTGCCGCTGCTCTTCAACGAGGACTACACCGCAAAGCCCTGCTTCTATTCGATCATCGACGGCATCGACTACACGACGACCGAATCCACGGCAACGACCTCCAAGAGCACCGAGACCACGACCTCGACCACTTCTTCCACCCTCGATTCCGGCACGACCGGCAAGACCGCGCTGCGCGGCGATGCCGATGAAAACGGCGCTGTGGAGCTGCGCGATGCAATCTCGCTGGCAAAGGCAATCGCAGGTACGGAGGATCTCTCCGTGCAGGGCGCAAAGAACTGCGATCTGGACGGAGAAGCAGGTCTCAGCGGCGGCGACCTGACCGTGATGCTGCAATACCTCGCAGGCTCTATCGACACACTGTAAACCTCATCGCGAAAGCGGGACCGGTCAGCCGTTCCCGCTTTCCGTATTCTCACGGACACAAAGGAAAGGATACGATAACTATGCAGACCGCTCTCCCCTATGCGCATCTTGCGCTGATCACCGATCTCGACGGCACGCTGCTCATGCCGGATAAAACGCTCCATCCCGCGGATGCGGCAGCCATCGCAGACTTCCGTGCGAAAGGCGGCAGATTCAGCATCGCGACCGGCAGAGGCGCACAGGCGACTCTGCCCTACTGTGAGCTGCTTCGCCCGGATTATCCCGTTGTGCTCTATAACGGCGCGGCGCTCTATGACGCAGATGCGGGGAAATATGTGTTCACGGCATATCTGCCGGAGGGCGTCACGGCACTGCTGCGGGATCTCATGACACGCTTCCCCGGCGTCGGCGCAGAGCTGCTCGATGAAAACGGCGTGTATGTCATTCAGGACGGCGAATATGAGCGGCGGCATCTGGAAATCACGCATGTCCCGCTGCGATTCCGCGATCTCACAGAAATGAATCCCGCACGCTGCATGAAGGCGCTGTTTGCGGGTGCACCGGAGGATGTCGGGCGGATGCTGGAATATGTGCAGACAGCAGACACCGCCGGGATGACTGTCACGCGGTCGCACGCATGGTTTCTGGAGATCCTGCCCGCGGGGATCAGCAAGGGCACGGCGGTACACCGGCTGCGGGAGATGCTCCCTGCGGGCACTGTGATCGGCACAAGCGGCGATTTTGACAATGACACCGCGATGCTGCTGGAAGCGGAATACTGCGGTGCACCGTGCGATGCGCAGGAGAGCGTGCAGGCAGCGGTGCGCGGAAAGGGCGGATTTGTCTCGGCGCGGAGCTGCAAGGACGGCTTCTTCGCCGACTGGATCGCGGCATTTACGGCAAGATGCGTGTAAATAGGTATCACGGCGGCGATGCTCTTCGGGCTGCCGGCATCGGCGGTGTTCCGCCCGAAGGAGAAGTGAAGCAGCACAAAATAAATCAGAGTTTACCGGGGTGAGTGCCTCCGGCGGATTTATAATGAGGGGCTCTCGCACGCTTCGCTATGAGTTTGCAAGCAAACTCACCTCAAACTCCCGCCGGGGGCAGCGGCCCCCGGACCCCATTGCAAAATCACCCCTGCCCACATGTGGGCAGGGGTGATTTTGAGATAGGGGGAGTCTGAGGGGATCGCTATCCCCTCAGCAGGGGTGTGGGGACGGAGTCCCCACATAGAACCATCGAAAGCGCTCCCCCGGCAAATACTGATTTGTCTTAGCCGCGTTATCATGCGCAGTGAGGAGCAGCTTTCTTTTTCAGAACATACACACACAGAATCAGAAAGCCGAATCCGTATCCCAGCGGTGCGGGATACCAGAGAGACTCCAGAAAGAAGCTGCCGAGGAAGCCGATATAGCAAAGCGCACAGCAGATTGCAGCGATGATTCTGAACGCTTTATCGCGAACCCCTAAAAATCAACAGAGAAATGCGCAGCCCATAAACAAGCCCCAGGCGGTGTAATCGACCGACATTTCAATGCTCGGAAAATATCCGATCCTGAAATAATCAGGGACGGATACGCCCTGTGAGGTCAGCCTGCGAACAACACCGATGCTTGTGACATGCGCGGCTGCGGTCAGAAACAGGGTGCCGCTCAGCGAGATCAGCATCAGTCTGCGAAAGAACGGCCTGATCCCGAAGGCGTCCGCAAATGCGGTCAGTACAATCAGCATCGCAAAGGCACCGGCGACAGTCATTGCCTCCCAGAGCGTCAGTGCCCACTCTGTTTTCAGGATCATATACAGCATCACGGAAAGAAAATAGAGCCCGTCGCAGATGATGCCGAAGCAGGCATATTTCTTCTGATTGTGCGTCATAAGAAAACATCCTCCGTTTTTACATGAAAGCTGCGCTTTGCCCGCGCATAGAGCAGGTGATAGACCGCGAGCTCGCAGAGAAATGTCACGAGCCACGACACGGTGTAGGAGAGATACAGCCCCGGCAGCGTGTGATACTGCGGCATACGGAAGACCGTATAGATCCACAGGATGCGCAGACCGCAGACGCCGAGCACGCAGATCAGCATTGGCGGGACAGAGGAGCCCATGCCGCGGATCAGACCCGTTGTGACATCCATGAGCCCGCAGAGAAAATACGGCAGGCAGATATATATGAGGCGCGTGACGCCGTAGCCGACAGCTTCCTCGGAATCTGTCAGATAAATGTGCAGCAGCGGACGCGCAAAAAGCACCATCAGTACGCCGAGCCCGATGCCGACAAGACAGACGCTCGCGAGACAGATGCGCTCGATCTTTGCCATGCGGTCAAACTTGCCGGAGCCGTAATTCTGCCCCGTAAAGTTGAGCGCAGTCTGGTGAAAGGAATTCATCGTAATATAGACAAAGCCCTCGAGATTCTGTGCAGCGGCATTGCCCGACATGGCGACCGACGAGAAGGAGTTGACCGACGACTGGATCAGCACATTTGAGATGGAAAACAGCGAATTCTGGATGCCCGCAGGCAGTCCGATGCGGATGATCTTCATGAGCTGGACGCGGTGGAAGCGGATCTCCCGGAGATTCAGGCGGCAGGCGTCTGTCCGGCGCATGAGCGCACGCAGCACCAGCACTGCCGAGACGCCCTGCGAGAGGATCGTCGCCAGCGCAACGCCCGCAACATCCATATGGAGCACGATAACGAAAAAGAGATTCAGCACGACATTGATGACACCCGCCGCACTGAGATAGATGAGCGGCCCCTTTGTGTCACCGGCGGCACGGAGGATCGCGGCGCCGAAATTATAGAGCATGCTGGGGAGCGTGCCGCAGAAATAGATGCGCATATACACGGCGGAGAGCCCGATGACGTCATCGGGGGTCGCCATCCAGGCGAGAAACTGCCGTGAGCAGATCACGCCGACGACTGTGAGAAATGCGCCGCTGACAAGTGCCGCGGGAATGGAGGTGTGGACGGTCTTGCGGACATCGCTGTCATGCCCGGCGCCGATCGCATGTGCAACGGTGACGCCCGCGCCGACAGAGACGCCGATAAAAAGGTTGACGAGCAGATTGATGATTGCGGTTGTCGCTCCGACTGCCGCGACGGAGATGCTGCCGCATGCCTGCCCGACGACAACGAGATCGGCGGCATTGAAGAGCAGCTGTAAAAGACCTGTGAGGATGATCGGGAGCGTGTAGCGCCAGATCGCTGGGAGCAGTTTGCCTTGTGTCAGATCGGCTGACATAGATCTTCTCCTTTCGCTAAATCAGAGTTTGCACGGAGCCCGTGCAGGCGTTTTGCCGTCCGGGCGACTGACAGAGAGTGTTCAGCAGCTTGGTATGACGCTGCTGCTCGCAGCTTTTGAATGCACCGGCACCGCTGATAGAACACTGACTGCAACAGGCGCGAACAGCGCCGTCATTGGTGCATTGTCGAGCACGGAAAAGTCAGTTGACTTGAGAAAAGCGCCAGCGGGGGCTCCCCGCCCCGGCAATCTCTGATTTGCTGCAATTACATACAGTATTATTATATCCCTTCGGCGGGAAGTTGTCAAGTTTTTGTGCGCGGCTGCATAGAATGCACCGTATTCCGCAAAAGGAGGAAGCATTCTATGAACCGTCAGGAATTTGAGGATACCGCAAGGCGCTACCGCGAGGAAATGTTCCGCATGTATGCGAGCCAGTCAATGGATCCGCCACCGAAGCCGCAGCCCAAGCCTGCCCCGCCGCCTGAGCCCCCGCGCCCCGCTTTGCCGCCCGCAAAGCCCGATCTGCCGCCGCAGGAGATCGCGCCGGTTCTCCCGCATGTCCGTGAACCCATCCCCGCACCGCCGCGCCCGGAGCCGGTGCCGCAGAATGACCCGGCGCTCTCCGACAACACCGTTGCTGACAATGCGCCGCGTCCCTCGGAATATGAGGGCGACACCGGCAGCATCCATGTCCATGTTATGACGGCGCAGGGAACCCGTCCCGTGGTCGGCGCAACTGTCACCGTCACGCGCAATGTCGGCGGCGATGTGCAGCTCATCTCGCTGCAAACGACCGATCTCAGCGGCAATGTCGCACCTGTGACCGTGCCCGCACCGCCGCCCTCCGCCGATCAGCGCGACCCGGAAGCCTATCACTACGATATTTCCGTGCAGGCAGCAGGCTATTACCGCGAGCACAGTACCGATGTGCCTGTCTTCCCGCACATCACCTCCATGCAGACCTTTGAAATGATCCCGCTGCCCGCCGGCACAGATGACCCGTTCCCAGGCGGCGACATCACATATTATAACGGCATGCAGAAATACTGAGGAGGGAGGGAGCGCATCCTATGCAGAACGGCGAAATGTTCATCCCGGAATCCATCACGGTGCATCTCGGCGCGCCCGATTCCGATGCGGCGAATGTCACGGTCTCCTATATCAATTACCTCAAGAATGTCGCGTCCAGCGAGATCTACCCGACATGGCCGGAGAATGCTCTCCGTGCGAATCTCTATGTGATCAACACCTTTGCGCTGAACCGCATCTATACCGAGTGGTACCGGTCACGCGGGTATCCCTTCGACATCACATCCTCGACGCAGTACGATCAGGCGTTTGTCTACGGGCGCGAGATCTTCGGGAATATTTCAGAGCTCGCAGAACGTCTGTTTCCGTATTATATCCGCAGACAGGGCAGCGTCGAACCAATGTTTGCGGCGTTCTGCGACGGCTCGCGTGTCTCCTGCGACGGGCTCTCGCAGTGGGGGACAGTCGGACTTGCGAATCAGGGCAAAACGCCCTATGAGATCCTGCAATATTATTACGGCGAGAACATCGACATCGTGCGCTCGCCGGAGATTCGCGGCATCCGTCCGAGCTATCCGGGTGCGCCGCTGACGCTTGGCATGGTGAGCAACGATGTGCAGACCGTGCAGGTACAGCTCAACCGCATCTCCGTGAATTTCCCTGCAATCCCGAAAATCGCCGACACAGACGGCATTTTCGATGCGCACACGGGCGAGGTCGTCCGCGTGTTCCAGTCGGTTTTTGACCTGCCGGAAACAGGCATTGTCGATGAGGCGACATGGAACAGGCTCTCGCTCATCTATATCAGCGTGAAGCGGCTTGCGGAATTGCAGTCAGAGGGGCTCAGCTATGACGAGATCCAGCGCAATTTCCCGAATGTGCTCCGCGAGGGCGATTTCGGGCATGCTGTGCGCTCGTTCCAGTATTATCTGGCGGTCATCGGGGCATACTATGAAAGCGTTATCCCGATCACGATCGACGGCACCTTCGGCAAGGAAACCGCAGACTCCGTGCGCTCCTTCCAGCAGACCTTCGGGCTCCCGCAGACGGGCATCGTTGACCGGCAGACATGGAACGACATGTATGCGGCATACGCGGGCATTCTGGAATCGGAGATTCCCTCAGAGTGCGTGAAGCTCTATCCGAATCTGGTGCTGCGCGAGGGCGTGAGCAGCCCCTATGTGCGGACGCTTCAGCAATATCTCACCTATATCTCGCAGTTTGACAGCAAGGTACAGGCAGTGCAGGATACGGGCTATTTCGGACCGCTCACAAAGGCATCCGTGCAGGCATTCCAGCGGGAATACGGGCTCACGGCGAACGGCACGGTCGGTGCGGCGACATGGGATGCGATTTCCGGCACCTATTCCGAGCTGCGATGCGGCTCCGGCAAGCGTCCCTATCAGGCGCCGGGGTACATCATCCGCGCAACATGACAACCGCGAAACGGGAAAGGAGAACATATGCTGTATACGGAATCACAGAAGCAGGAGCACATTGAGGAGATCCTCGGGCTGCTCTATCAGATTGCCCTGCGCGACAGCCGCATTCCGATCGTGCTGCCGTCAAAGGAATTCACAGAGGAGGCGGCACTGGCGGTGCGTGCCTATCAGGAGGCATACGGGCTGCCGGTCACAGGCGAGATTGACGATGCGACATGGGAGTCGATCGTGGATACATACCATCGGCTGATGGATGCGGCAGAGCCGCTGATTCTTTTCCCGGCGGGGGAATTCCTGCTGCGGGAGGGCGACGGCGGGGAGCTTGTGCGGCTGGTGCAGGTGCTGTATAATCTTGCGGCGAACCGATACGGGAATCTGCCGGAAATCGCGGTCACAGGGAAATATGACAGTGCGACGGCGGATGCGGTGCGGGTGCTGCAAAGGATTGCCGCGCTCCCGGAGACAGGCGCGATGGACCGCGACACATGGAACCGCCTTGCCGCGCTCATCAACCGCATGCCGCTGGAGCTATAAATCAGAATTCGCAAGTGGCAATGCGCAATTCGCAATTGTTGTGTCGGCTGGCGCCGACGAATTTTGAATGAGGCTTTCCACACTGCACAACGCGAAAGCGTGCGAGTTTGTTTCACAAACATTAAGCCCCAATCCGCTGATTCTCCGCGGCTCCATGGGGATTGGGGCGAAGCCTCATTATCATCATCGCCGAAAGGCGATACCGCAATTGCGCATTGCGAATTGCGCATTGCGAATTTAGCTAAATTCTGATTTATCACAGGAACATTTTTCTTAAACGGGAGTATGTAATAGAGAAAGACTGCGCATCTGTGCAGAGAAAAAGAGGATCACTATATGAAATATTGCAGAATCATCTGCGGAATGCTCTCCGCGCTGACGGTGATGCTCTGCGTCTCCGGCTGCGGCACCGGGGAGCAGTCTGGCAGCACAGCTGAAACGGAACAGCCCGCAGACAACACGCCATTTGCCGAGTATCTCTCGAATACATGGATCTCCACCGGAAACAATACCGTTGTCTGGGAGGATGATGTCAGTGCAGGCTTCCGCGCCTATCTGCCGGTTGAGGCGGCGGGCGAATTTGAATACTGCTTCTATTTCTCAAACACGGTCGATTCCACATGGGCGAAGGGCGAGCATTCCCACGCCGGAATGCCGGGCTCTGCCTACACGATCGACGCCGCGGAGATCGGCATTGCGTCAGAGGCAGGCGGCGCTGTCAGAGAAACAAAGCCCGTCACATTCGGCGGCAGCGGCACGCGCGCGGTCTCGCCCGGAGAGACCTTCTGGAGCGACCCGCTTACTTACAATGTCCCCGAGGGGCAGTATCTTGTCTGGACATGGTATGTGCACGGCGAGATGATCCCCGCGACGGTGATGTCCGATCTTGCGCCGACCTATGTTTCCGGCGACGGCAAGAAGTTTATTTACACGAATGAGATCCCGCTCCCGCAGCTCATCGGCTGCAAGCGGGATGTGCAGAAGAAAATCGCGCTGATCGGCGATTCGATCACGCAGGGCTGCGGCACCCCGCAGTACGGCAATGCCTTCTGGGGCGCGAATATCGCAAAGGCGCTCGGCACAAAGGCAAGCCTCTGGAATCTCGGGCTCGGCTACGCAAGAGCCAGCGACTGCGCACTGAACGGCGACTGGCTCGCCCGCGCAAAGCATGCCGATCTCGTGCTGGTCGCGTTCGGGACAAACGATATGGTGAGCGGGCAGTACGGCGTCGGGAAGCCGAATGCGGCATCTGCGATTGAGAACTGGCTCCGGCAGATCACCGGCAGCTTGCAGGAAGCGGGCTGCGAGGTCATATTGCTCAATGCGCCGCCCTTTGATTTCGACGAAGTGCGCGAGGGCATCCGCACGGAGCTGAATGCCGCGCTCCCGGCTGCTGCGGAATCGCTCGGCGTGCCGGTCTTTGACTGGGCATCGCTGCTCAGCGATCCGAATGCGCCCGGAAAAGCACTGTACGGCGGGCACCCGGACGAAACGGGCTGCAAGATCATATCTGACGCATTCTTGTCACAGTTTGCGGACAGACTGCCTGCATAAATCACGGAAAGGGAATCCGATTATGTCAAATGAGAAGGACGGAAAGGATCTGCACAAGGGTCACAGGAAACGCATGACAGACCGCTTCCTGAAAACGGGTCTTGAGGGCTTTCAGCCGCATGAGATCCTGGAAATGCTGCTCTTCTATTCCATCCCGCGCAGCAACACAAACCCGATCGCGCATGATCTGCTGCGCAAGTTCGGTACGGTCACAGAGGTGCTGAAGGCATCGCCCGAATCGCTCAGACAGGTGAAGGGCGTCAGCGACCGCACAATCACCATGCTGCAATTCTTCCGCGAGCTGGCACTCTACACCCAGACAGAAACCGCAGAGCCGGTTTCTCTCGGCAGTGCAGCCGCTGCGTGCGAGTATTTCCGGCGCATTTATCAGTTCGAGGGCGACGAGGTCATCCGTGCCGCGCTGCTCGATGACCGGCTGAAGCTCCGGCGCTGCATCGTTGTCGCGAAGGGCATGCACTCTGTTGCGGAGCTGCCCGTGCGCGCCTTCACAAAGCTGCTGCTTGCAGAAAAGTGCAGCACTGTCATTCTTGCACACAATCATCCGAACGGCGCTGCGGTGCCCTCCCCCGAGGATATTTCGGCGACCGATCAGCTGATGCACACCCTGATCAAATTCGAGATCCAGCTTGCAGATCATGTGATCGTCGGCATGGACGGCGCTATCTCCATGCGCGATCTCGGACTGCTTGCAGAGCTCAATCTGTAATGAGCGGAGGTACTATGGAACAGATCCCATTCAGACTGCATGCCCCCTATGCACCCGCCGGCGACCAGCCGAAAGCCATCGAAGAACTGGTGCGCGGCTATGAGACCGGGAAAAAGGAGCAGATCCTGCTCGGCGTCACCGGCTCCGGCAAGACCTTCACGATGGCAAACCTCATCGCAAGACGCCAGAAGCCGACGCTTGTGCTCGCACACAACAAAATCCTAGCGGCGCAGCTCTGCTCAGAATTCAAGGAATTCTTCCCGGAAAACGCCGTCGAGTATTTTGTGTCCTATTACGACTACTATCAGCCGGAAGCCTATATCCCGAGCTCGGATACCTACATTGAGAAGGATTCCGCGATCAATGACGAGATCGACCGGCTGCGCCACTCTGCGACAATGGCACTTGCTGAACGCACCGATGTCATCATAGTGGCATCGGTGTCGTGCATCTATTCGCTCGGTTCGCCGGAGGAATACCGCGGCATGTCGGTCTCCATGCGCCCCGGACAGGAGATGTCCCGCGAGTTTCTCATGGAGGAGCTTGTGCGGATTCAGTATCAGCGCAATGACATTGCGCTCGACCGCGGCAAGTTCCGCGTCCACGGCGATGTTGTCGATATCTGCCCGGTCAACACGCAGGAAAACGCAATCCGCGTGGAATTCTTCGGCGATGAGATTGACCGCATCTGCGAGATCAATCTGCTGACCGGCGAGGTCGTTGCGATTCTGAAGCATGCGGTCATTTTCCCTGCGAGCCACTATGTTGTCTCCGGCGATCAGCTCGAGGATGCGATCCGCGATCTGGAGCAGGAGATGGAGGAGCGCGTCGCCTATTTCGAGAGCCAGAAGAAGCTGCTCGAAGCAGAGCGCATCGCACAGCGCACGAAATATGACATTGAGATGCTGCGCGAGATCGGCATGTGCTCCGGTGTCGAGAACTATTCCCGCGTGCTTGCGCGGCGTCCGCCGGGGTCGCGCCCCTGCACGCTGCTCGATCACTTCCCCGAGGATTTCCTGCTGATCGTCGATGAATCGCATGTGACGCTGCCGCAGGTCGGCGCCATGTATGCCGGAGACCGCGCACGCAAGGAGACGCTGGTCGAATACGGCTTCCGTCTGCCGAGCGCCTTCGACAACCGCCCGCTGCGCTTCAATGAGTTCACGGAGAAGATCAACGAGGCGCTCTATGTGAGCGCGACGCCCGGCAAAATCGAGAAAGAGCGCACAGACCGCATTGTGGAGCAGGTCATCCGCCCGACGGGGCTGGTCGATCCGCTGGTGAAGGTGAAGCCGGTTGCAGGGCAGATCGAGGATCTGCTCTCGGAGATTCACCTGCGCACCGAACGGAACGAGCGTGTGCTCATCACCACGCTGACAAAGAAAATGGCGGAGGATCTCACATCCTTCCTCGACAATATGAACATCCGCGTGCGGTATCTGCATCATGATGTGGACACGGTCGAGCGCATGGAGATCATCCGCTCGCTGCGTCTCGGCGAATTCGATGTGCTGGTCGGCATCAACCTGCTGCGTCGGGGCCTTGATCTGCCGGAGGTCTCGCTGGTCGCGA
>JAEEXH010000005.1 GCA_016291435.1 Oscillospiraceae bacterium | reverse complement strand
GCGTATCAGGGCATGTGGTCTTCATGGACGGCGGCGTGATCGTCGAGCAGGGTGCCCCGGAGGATGTCATTGACCATCCCTCGAATGACCGCACCCGCGCCTTCCTCAAAAAGCTGGAGCAGTAATGTGAAACAGAACGCCTGTGTCTTCGCGGCACAGGCGTTTTCTCTTGCTATTTTTATGTAAATATGCTATACTGAAAAAAATATTGTCAAAAGGGTGTAAATTTTTTCGATTTTTGTCGTCTTTATATATGAAGGCAAAGCACGGAGGGCGGTGATTGCCATTACAGACAAAGGAATTCTTTTGTTATTGCAGCGCAGAGAGGAGCAGGCGCTCAGAGAGACTGAACAGCAGTACGGAGCGCTCTGCCGGTCAGCTGCGCTCGATATTCTGGGAAATGCACAGGACGCAGAGGAATGCCTGAACGATGCGCTCCTGACCGTCTGGAATTCGATCCCGCCCGCAGAGCCTGAGAATTACCCCGCATTCCTGCTGAAAATTGTCCGCAATGCCGCGCTTGACAGGCTGAGAAGCCGTCAGAGAGGGAAGCGCGGCGGCGGGCAGCAGGATGCGCCGCTCGAGGAGCTCGCCGGGATGCTCTCCGGCAGCGAAGATGTCGAGCAGCAGGTCGAACGGCGGGAGATGCTGGAGGCAGTCACACGCTTTCTGGAGACACTGCCCAAGAAGCAGCGCGACCTTTTTCTCCGCCGCTACTGGCGTTTCTCCTCTGCTGCCGACCTTGCCCGCGATTTTGACATGACGGAGAACCATGTGCAGGTGATGCTCTCGCGCATCCGCAGCCGTCTCCGCAAAGCACTCAGAAAGGAGGGCTTACTGTGAATCCGAATGATTTTGCCGACCTTCTGAACGATCTGCCGGATGAGATGATTGTCTCTGCGAATACAGCGACCTACAAGCGTCGTCCGATCAGGATTTATATTCCGGCGGCTGCTGCCTGCGCGGCTGTCCTGCTCGCGGCAGTGCTCTATCCGAAGCTGCACATGCAGAGCCCGGAGCGCCTTGACAGCACGCCCGAAGCTGTCATGACCGAAATCACATCGCAGACCGAGCTGACGGAGCCCGCCCTCACCGTCACGCAGACTGTGACAACAGCGACAGCGGCATCGCGCACCGAACAGACGGAGACAGCGCAGAGCACGGTGACAGCGGCAGGCAGCACGACCGCGCTGCACACGACCGCTTTTACCACGGCGCGCACCGTAACCACCCGGCAGACAACAGCGACCGTGACTGCGGCGTCTGCTTCCGTCACCTCGCACAGCGAAACGGTCACGGCCGCTGCGGTGACAGCTGTCTCTGAAGCGCAGAAGACAGCCCTCTCTACAACTGAGGCGACAACCGGAACGATAGAGCTTACCGATTTTCCGGAGGGACCTGTGGAGCCTGTGACAGTTGTATGGGAGACAGCAGCAACTGACAGCGGGGAGTTTTTCCACAATGAGGAAGAAAACTGCGGAATCGGTGCAGAGACGACAACTGACACTGCGGAGAGTATTGAATCGGAGGAAACCACCACAACGACTGAAACCACAACAACGGTCACTGCAACAGAAACGGAGGGATCATTATGAAAAAGCGTTTGAGACTTGCTGCTGCGCTGTCAGGTGCAGCGATGATTTGCGGTACAATGGCTGTCAATCAGGTATCTGCTGAAATCTGGACAATGGTCGGCTCAGAAACTGAGGAAAAGGATATGAAGCTGCTGGATGACAAAGGGTTATTTAATCTGAGCGGCGAGGACAGTCATTATCAGGTCTATATGCAGTACTGCACGGATTATCATGATGATGAAGTGACTGATCCTGAAACCGGCGAAATCAAAATCGAACGGATTTACAATGACAGCTGCCGCGTGAATGTCATTACACCGATCATGGATTCGATCTGGTTCGTGCTTCGTTCGGATCTGCCCGACGCCGAACAGAAGATGCTTGAAATTCTGGATCAATATTATCCTGAGATCAGCGAAACCTTCACACAACGGGTGCCGAATGAAAATGCAAGTATTTCGCCGATGTTTTACATTTTGAATGACGGAAGCAGCACGGGACCGTATATGTATGAGCTTCGTGATCTGACCGGCAGCGCCGGTTCTGCGGAACGGTCTGACAGTATACTGCATGACCTTGCAGATGCCGGTTTGATTTCGGAATTTTATACATGGGGACAAGGGGCATATTTTCAGCAATACTTTGGATGGTTAAGCTATGCTGAGGATGGCTTTGACAAAGAAAAGGTCGAAGGCTGGCTTGCAGTCCATGCGCCAAACTGTTCGCTCAAAGAAAACCATTATGAAAACGATCAGCTGAAATGGCGCGATTATCAGATTATTCCTGATGAAAGCCTGTCCTTTGAAGCGCAGTTTGCACTTGTCGCTGAAATATATGAAGCAACGGGTATCCGTCCGGCAATCTACAGCTTTGATGATGTTCAGCAGACATTTGCGAAGAACTCCCTCCTGCAAAAGGGCGATGTCAACCTGGACTGCGAGATCGGGCTCAGCGATGCCGTTCTGCTGGCGAAAGCGGCTGCGGGCGCGGGGAACGGTCTTACGGCAGCCGGAAGGCAGAACGCGGAGCTGGACGGCGCAGAGGGCATTTCCGCCGGCGACCTGACCGCGCTGCTTCGCTATCTTGCAGGCGCTTCCGATACCCTGTGACAAACGCATACAACGACCGAAACCACCACAACAGTCACTGCAACAGAAACGGAGGGATTATCATGAAGACACGCAGAAAACTCATTGCGGCGGCGGTATCGGCTGCGATGATGCTGACCGCTGTGCAGGCGCTCCCGGCAGCGGCAGCACGGCAAAATCTCGGCGAGTATCTGCTCATCGGCGAATACGGGAACGATCTGCTTTATTGCAGCGAAGCAGGGGAGGCGCGCTATTTTGAATACGGCAGCCGCTCCGGCGTGGAATTCAGGCTGTTTCTGCCGGGCGCAGACGGCGATGCGCTGACTGCGGAACTGACGGAGCGTCTCTCGTGCTTTACAGAGGCGGGGCTCACATGTCAGCTTCAGCCGACGGGCGGATGGAACATTTCAGAGGTATTTGACAGCAGCAAGGAGCCGTTCAGCTTCTTTCTCTGCGATCCGACGCAGAGCACGGATTTTTACCGTGCATGCAGCGTGTTTTTCGCAGGACTGCGCGAGAAATACGGCGATGCACTGACGCGGTTCGTCTATTTCCCCGAGTTCGGCAATGCCAATGATGCGTGGATCGTGGGCTTTGCACCCTTTGATGATCCCGATCTGGAGGCGCAGGTCATACCGTATGTCAGGGATGCGGGGTACAGCATTGAACTGTGCGAGGTGGAATATCCGTTCGGCGAGCAGTATATTATCACGACCGCAGACGGGTCTCCTGTGCCCGGCAGCTTCTATGCTGAGCTCCACAGGGAATTCGGCATCTCGCCTGCTGCGCGGCACAATGAGGTTGCAGGGCACGGCGGCGTCTCGGAGGATTTCCTTGCCTCCCGCGCAGATTTTGACGCGGTCACGGAGGCGGAGATTCTGGCTGCAATCGAAAAATATAAGGTCGAGGACGGCACGCTCTCCATTCAGCTTTCCTTTGATTCGCTTAGTACGCTCTCTGCCCGCACGGGTATTCCGTATGATGATTCGATCGAAAACTATGTGCGGCGGCCGCTTTCCGGCATGATCGCAGAGGGCTTGCGGCTCGGCAGCTTTGTGACACTCCCCGAAAGCCGGGATCTGATCCGTTTCCTCACCGTGATTGACAGAAAGAAATCAGAGGAGGGCTGGGAGACTGCGCTCCGGCTGAGCGGGAATGATGCAGCGGAAATGACCGCAGAAGAAATCGGTCGGATCCTCGCGTATCTTGACAAATATGCAGGCGTGCCGTTTACTGTGCTGATAAACGGAAAGGTCGAAGCGATGTTCCCGCCGGATCCGGCATCCGTGCCGTGGTACTGGGGCACCGCGCCGAACAGCACATTCAGCGGGATGCATCAGCTTGATGACAAGGGCATGCTGCAATGGGTCGCCGGAGAGAACAGCGATTATCAGGTTTATACTTTTCACATTGTGAATGATAGTATTCAGGACACAAAGTATCTGAACACCGGCGAAGAGTATACGGTGCGGGAGCATTTTGAGCACGATCCGCTCTATGTCGTGATTCCGCAGAAGAACATGCTGCGGTTTGTGCTGCGAAGCGACAGAGACCTTGAGGAAGCCGCTGCGCTTGCAGCGGAGATCGTGCGGAAGTATTACCCGCAGGTGCAGATGATTGCAGACGATCTCGCCTATGAGCTTTATAATATCGGGAATCCCGATCCGGAAACCGCAGATGCTCTTATGCATGATCTTGCGAAAGCGGGTCTGATCGAAGGATTCTACGGCTTCGGACAGGTCGCTCGGTATCAGGAGGTCTGGGGAGCGGATGCTGCGTACAGCACAGAACTTGGCCTCTCACCCGATCCGACAGCATGGGATGAAAAATGGCATGCTGTGTCTGACTGGCTTGATGAGAATGCACCGGGCTATACGCTCGTCTGCACACAGCTGGAGACATGGAATGACTCTGAATACTATTACTTTCATGTAGATGCGCCAGAAAAAGCAAGCCGGGCAGAATCGTTCAGCATAGCGGCATCGCTCTATGAGCAGTTCTCGCTGCGCACAGAATATGTTTGCCCGGCTAATGCGAATCCACCGCTTTACGGGCAGAACGCGCTTCTGCAAAAGGGCGATGTCAACCTGGACTGCGAGATCGGGCTCAGCGATGCCGTTCTGCTGGCGAAAGCGGCTGCGGGCGCAGGGAACGGTCTTACGGCAGCCGGAAGGCAGAACGCGGAGCTGGACGGCGCAGAGGGGATTTCCACCGGCGACCTGACCGCGCTGCTTCGCTATCTTGCGGGCGCTTCCGATACCCTGTGACAAACGCATACAACGACCGCTCCGGGAAAATGCTCCCGGGGCGGTTTTCTGTATCGAAAAAATACGGTTTTTCATGCGATTTCAGGGCTTGACATTTTCGTCGCAATGTGGTATAATGATTTCGTTGCAAAAACAACTGTACGTCTGGGACGGATGAACGGAGGCGATGTCATATGTCTGAGCAGGGAAAAAACTGGGTCGTCGTGGATGCGGCGGTGCTCCCGGAGGTCATCACAAAGACACTGACCGTGAAGCGCATGCTGGCAAACCGCGAGGAACGCAGCTCGTCTGCTGCCTGCCGTGCAGCGGGAATCTCCCGCAGCGCGTTCTATAAATACCGCGATTCGGTGTTCCTCTATGAGGAACAGATGCAGGCGCGGATCTTTACCGTTTACCTGCTGCTGCATGACGAAGCCGGCGTGCTCTCCGGCGTGCTGCACGAGCTCTCGGATGCGGGAGCCAATGTGCTGACGCTGAATCAGAGCATCCCGGTGGACGGCGCCGCGACCGTCACTGTGACATTCCGCTTGCAGGAGGCTGCGGGAATCTCCGCGCTCTGCACGGCGCTCTCGGAACGCAAGGGCGTTGTGGAAGTCCGGCTCCTGTCCGGTACATAACAGAATATACAGAAAGGAAGCTCCGCACTCCCTGCGGAGGAAAAACTCATGAAGAAATTTGCTGTTCTGGGCTTTGGCACGGTCGGTTCCGGCGTGGTCGAGCTCTTCTACAAAAACCAAAACAAAATTGAGCAGAAGGCAGGCGGGCCGCTTGAGCTCGCATATATCCTTGACCTGCGCGACTTCCCGGGCTCTCCCTATGCGGACAAGTTCACGAAGGAGCTTGACACGATCCTCGCTGACCCGGATGTTGCGGTCGTCGCGGAGTGCATGGGCGGTGTTGAGCCGGCATACAGCTACCTGATGCAGTGCCTGGAGCGCGGCATCAGCGTGGTCACCTCCAACAAGGAGCTGGTTGCGCAGAAGGGTGCAGAGATGCTGGCGGCTGCAAAGTCGCATTCCTGCAACTGCTTTTTTGAGGCAAGCGTCGGCGGCGCGATCCCGATTATCCGCCCGCTGCACCGCTGCCTTGCCGCCAATGATATTACCGAGATCTACGGCATTCTGAACGGCACGACCAATTTCATCCTCGACAAAATGCTGTCGGATGACATGTCCTTTGCCGATGCGCTCTCGATGGCGCAGGAGCTTGGCTATGCTGAGCGTGAGCCGAGCGCCGATGTGGACGGTCACGATGCCTGCCGCAAGATCTGCATTCTGTCGTCGCTGGTCTTCGGAAAGCATGTGTATCCGGCTTCTGTGCACACAGAGGGCATCCGTGAGATCTCGCTTGAGGACGCTGCGGCTGCCGATGCACTGGACGGCGCAGTCAAGCTGATCGCATCCGTGCGCAGACTGGATGACGGCAAAATCCTTCCGCTCGTCATGCCGATGTTTGTGCCGCACGAGAATCTGCTCTCCCGCGTGGACGGCGTCTTCAACTGCGTTGAGGTCGTCGGCGATGCAATCGACCGTGCGTATTTCACCGGCAGAGGCGCGGGCAAGTTCCCGACTGCCAGCGCGGTCATGGGCGATGTGATCGAGGCTGTGAAGCATCATAAGACAGTGTTCTCGCAGGATTGGGAAGCTGCCGAAAATCAGGATTTCATCGCCGGTGCAGATGCACTCTGCGCGGGGCTGTTCATCCGCTTCAGCGCACTGCATGATGCTGATAAGCTGAGCGAGACGATGCAGAATATTCTCGCGAAGATGGGGCACGCAGACGAGTCTGTGCTCGCTGTGGATAATGCCTGCCTGATTCAGACGGTGCTCACCTCTGCGGAGCGCAGCGCGCTGCTGAAGGCGGCAGAAGCAGCCGGATATGCCGCTGCACATTCCATCCCCGCAATGCCCGCATAACTATGAGAAAACACGATGCCCCCGGTACAATTACAGTACCGGGGGCATTTTATGCTCGGATTTTGTGCTTAACCAGCACGCAGCTTGAAGGTCTTGTAAGCGAATTTGTAGACCAGCACGCATGCGACAACAGAGTAGATTACGCAGAACGCGATGCAGGTGATGCCGAATGCGAGCGTCGGGAGCTGCAAACGCATCATGAAATAGCAGACTGCATAGGTTGCGCCTGTGATGAAGCCGTAGAGACCGTTTTTCATCTCACTGCCGGCCGTGTAGGGCTGGAGCAGATAGTAGAGCATAAGATAATGCACGGAGAAAAACATGCTCAGGGCGATCGGCGAGAGCAGCACAACCGCATAATTGATCGGATTGTCTGTGCCGCCGGTGATTGCAAGCAGCACTGCCAGACCGATGCCGAGTACCGCAGCGGGCACGGAATTGATCTTCATGATCTCACGGAGCCGGATGCGGAACAGGGCAAGAATGGATTTCGGCTTTTTGAAGAAGGGATAGGTCAGCAGGCTGTGGTCACAGTTCATGAAAAGCGCCTGTGTGAAGGATGTGCCGCGGTTGATGCCGTATAGGACGAACGGCAGCACGGGCAGCCCGCGCATGATCCATTCGTTGATATTATCACTGAAAGAAGGAACACGGATTACGAGGATGATGCACAGTGCCGCAACGACCAGTGCAGCGATCGTGATCTTGACCGTGGCGCTCCAGAGAATGCTCTTGTGCCGCTTGATGAACAGCTCATTGAGGTATTCAAAGCCGGAGCGGTTGCTGGTCGCTTTCGCAGCATCCTTCGAAATCTGCTTGCGCATGGCGTTTTTCTGCATGTTCTTGTTTTGCTCGACAACGCTCTGTGTGACCTCGATCAGCCGCACGGTGACATCCTTGTAGCCGCGGTATCGGAGGAGCGGCTTTATGCAGAGCACGCCGAGCGGGATCATCGCAAGCAGAATGCCGGCAGAGACATACATCGGCAGAACGAGCTTGAACATCGGCAGCAGATAGACGCAGCCGAGCATGATCACCAGCGCGGGCAGCGTGAACCAGGTTGCCTTTTTGTCGCTGAATGTGATGCCGACGGTCTCGTTCATCGCAATTTCAAGGCGGGCAAACACGAGCTTTGTGCCTGCAAATGCAAACGGCAGCAGCAGGCAGATCCACCACGGGACATGCACGACCAGCCCGAAGATCAGCGTGAGCGGGAGATAGCCGACTGCGAGCCGCAGAAGGAAATAGAAGAAGGTCGCAAGGGTATAATCCCGCGCATCCATGCGCAGCAGCTTGATCGCGACTTCCGCCTTGTTGTCGCTCATAAAGAAATTCGTGCGGATAATGCCGCCGAAGAGCGTATAGAAGAGAATCATTTGCAGGAGCAGGGCGTTCTTTTCGTTAGCGATTTCGGTCAGCGGGATCAGCGGGAGCATGACAGCGCCGCCGAACGCGAGAAACTTGACGAGGAAGGTCATGATAACCTCCCAGATCAGCACGAGGATATACGCCATCACCTTGAAGCCCTCTGCGGCGTAGAGGTCGCCGGGCAGCAGATGCTTGATCAGCGGGATCTGCCGGATCGCGTAGATGAGCATATTGGTCTTTGTCGTGCAGCGGAGCGAGAAGAGCTGCCGGAATGTACGAAACAGACCGCTGCCCGTTTGTGTCTTGTTATCCATGATGATTCTCCTGTCAGAATGTCTGAGATTCGGAAACATGCTGTGCGTAGATCTTCTTGGTTGTGCCCTCGATCGCCTTCTCGACGAGCGGTGCAAAATCGACCTCAGCCTGGATCTGTTCGACCTCATCCAGGCGCGGCCTCAGCTTCGGGTGACGGGGCGTGAAGACGGTGCAGCAATCCTCGTAGGGCAGGATAGATGTCTCAAATGTGTCGATTTTGCGTGCGATTTCGACAATTTCCGTCTTGTCCATGCCGATCAGCGGACGCAGCACCGGCATATGCGCGACGGCATCCGTGCAGGCGAGCGCGCCGATTGTCTGGCTCGCGACCTGCCCAAGACTCTCGCCCGTGATGATCGCAGCACAGGAATCGCGTTCGGAGATGCGCTGTGCAATTTCCATCATCAGGCGGCGCATGAGGATCGTGAAGAATTCCTCGGGGCAGTTCTTCTCAAGCACCTCCTGGATTTCCGTGAACGGCACGACATAGAATGCGATGCTTCCGCACCAGGGCGTCAGCTTTTCGACCAGCGTCTGCACCTTCATCAGTGCGCGCTCAGAGGTGTAAGGCGGGCTGGCGAAATGGATCGCCGAGATGCGCAGACCGCGCTTTGCCATCATGTATGCCGCGACCGGGGAGTCGATGCCGCCCGAGAGCAGCAGCATGGCATTGCCCGCTGTGCCGACTGGCAGACCGCCTGCGCCCTTTTCGCGTGCGGCATGTACGTAGGCATTTGTGTCGCGGATCTCGACGGTGACGGTCACATCCGGCTCGGTCACATTGACCGTCAGATGCGGATAGGCTTCGAGCAGGATGCCGCCGAGCTCTGCACAGATCTGCGGCGACTTCATCGGAAATGCCTTGTCTGCGCGCTTTGCCTCGACCTTGAATGTTTTTGCGGCAGTCAGCGCATCATGCAGATAGGGGACTGCGCGTGCGGAGATGTCGGCAAAATCCTTTTCGCATGTGATCGCACGGGCAAGCGCTGCGATGCCGAAGATCTTTTTGAGACGCGGCATTGCGGCTGCAAGGAGTTCGCCCGCTTCCTCGTCGCTCTCTGTTTCCGGGATGATATAGATGGTGGACTGCGCCTTTGCATAGCTGAATTTTCCGATATGCTTTAAGCGGAATCGGATATTGCGCAGCAGCGCGTCCTCAAAGGTGATGCGGTTGGCACCCTTGAGCGCCATTTCGCCGTATTTTGCAAGAATGATCTCACGCATGATTACTGTTCCTCCAGATATTTGATTGCCCAGTCGAGCTCATAGTCTTCTTTGTCGCGGAAAATGCGCATGGCTGCATCGAAATCGAGCGGGATGCGTTCCTCAACGGGATTGCGGCTGATGCGGTCGGGCTTGGTTTCCACATTCGGTACGCAGTTTTCATCGAGCACCAGACCGACGGGGAAATATACCGTGACAAGACCGTCTGACAGCACACATTTGCCGCCTGTCTCCTGATTGCAGCCGCAGGGATCGGTGATGCCCGCAAGCGTGACATTTGGCAGCTTCGAGAGATAGAGCGCGGTGCCGTCTCCGGCGCTGGCGCACTCATAATTTGTCAGTGCAACGACCTTCAGATCGGCAAATTCGCCTGTGCCGTGAATGCCGTGATCGGAGACACAGGTGTATTGTCCGTTTTTGCGGATGCCGAGCCCCTGCCCGTACCAGTCCTTGTCTGTCAGCAGCTCGCAGAGTGCGCAGCCGATCTCATCAAAGCCGCCCATATTGCAGCGCAGATCGACCACCAGATACTCCATGCCCTGCTGCTTCATGTCGCTGAGCGCCTGCCGGAAGATCTCCTTCGCGCCGGGCATGCTGCCCTTCAGATAATCGAGTATGCCGGAATCGTAGCGGTCGGGATCCTCTGCTGTGAGCCGCAGATAGCCGCATTTGTCGTCGAGCATCTTATAGGAGCCGTTCTGCTCCATCAGTGTTTCATAGCCGCCCTTCGGAAACTGGATAAGAGCAATGATCGCTTCCTGAGCCGATTTCAACTCGCCGAGATCGGAGAGTGTGACCGTCTGCTCCGTGCCGTTCTGATCAAGGAAGGTGACTTCGACGGTATCACCGCCGATTACCGAGAGCTGCGTTGCCGCGATGCGGTCTGCGTTTGCTTTGACGGGGAAACCGTGATCGGGCACATCCTCTGCGGCAGCCTGCAAAACAGGCTTGCCGTTCCATTTTGTGATCACAGTGCCGTCCACGATGCCGAGCGCGTGCACCTCGTCCTTTGTGCAGACAGCGATGACCTCGCCGCTGTCAAGCTGCACCATTGCCATACCGTATTCACGGCGGTCAAACGGAGAGGTATATGTATCACGGTATTGCTTGATCGTTTCTTCGTCAATGGCAGCAGCAACAGAAATATGACCGTCGTGCAGTTCATTGGCGAACATCATCACGGCATCGGCAAATTTCACCGGGTTCTGCTCCTGCTCGGCTTCCTGCACCATCGGCAGATACTTCGCTTCGAGCGCGCTGAAATCGGCTTCCTTCCACTCCTTGAGGATATAGTTGCGGTCCATCCGCTGTGCGAGCGCCTTGAAGGAATCGGTGTAGCTCTTCCGGGATTCGTTCCAGAAGTTCGGTGCAGCGACGATGAAATATGTGAGGCAGACCACGGAGACAAGTCCGGTCAGCACTGCCGCAATGCGGTACCCGATCTTCCGCTTTGCAAGGATGATCAGGATGAGCACCAACGCCGCGGGAATCAGCATCATCATAAAATTGCTGATATAATCAAGCGCGGCAGTGTGCGGCATATAGAAGAAGGCATGTGCGCCGCAGATCAGCAGAGGGAGCAGGCAGAGCAGGCGCCAGCGCGTGAGCTTCTTTGCGTCTTCTCTCCATATGTGATGGAGCACTGCCAGCATGATCAATGCGATCAGAATTGCCCCTGCCCATGCCGCATGCACGGGATCGGAGCCGCTTATCACATGGCGCATGGATCCCCAGAATGTGTTCATTTGATTGTCCTCCTTCATTGTCCTGTCCGGTTGATTTGCTGCCGGATCTCTGCTTCGACTGCGCGCATTTCCAGTTCAAATTCGCGTGCGGAGATGCGCATGGCACCGTTGCCGAGAATGATGAGCTGCTCGAGTGCATCCGAGGTCGCAACGCGCACACGGTTGCCGCGGATGAGCTTCTTCGATACGCGCTCGATATAGGAATCGGCGGTCTCCGCCTCCCTCGTGTAGACAACAGTGATGTTGCCGTGCTGCTCGGTCTCCTCGCCGTGCCCTTTGCATTTGTAGGCATCGAACACCAGAATGACCTCACACTGTTTATAGCCCTGATAGTTCATCAGCAGATGCATGAGCAGTTCCCGTGCATGATCAAGAGAATCTGCCGCAAGTGCTTTCAGGGAATCCCAGGCGAAAATGATGTTGTAGCCGTCGACCAGCAGATATTCTGTTTTCGGCGCATCGGGAACCTTGACATGGCTGCTGTCAAGCGATTCGGCGGTCTTGTTGCGGCGCATTGCCTTGCGCTCATCCCGCGCAATTCTGCCGTAGGTGCGCTCATAGATCGCCATAAGCTCCTCGTCGCTTGCATCGGGCATGGGTCCGCGGCGCACATGCTCTGCGGGCGCTTCGACCGCTTCCTCAAAGTCATAGCGGTGCGGGAGCTCGGCAGGCAGATGCATATACATCGGCACTTCCTGCCAGCCGACCAGAAAGCCTGCACCGTGCGCACAGAAAACCGAATCTGCGCTGTTTTCAAGGTCACTGTCTGCGTCATAGCCGATCTGCGCGATAATCTCCTCCGCGTTGTGGCAGGGTAGATAGCCGCTGACGGACAGCGTCAGACTGCCGCGCCCCTTCGTGTAGCTCAGAACCTCGGCAGCATAGTCGTTCATCGTCGCGACCGGCGCACTGCCGGTGATTACGGCATGTTCGCCGAAGATCTCCGGGGGCTGGAAGCTGCCCGCACGCTGCGTGATGTCGGTCATCGCCCTGCCGACGGCATCCGCGGGGAGCTCCAGTGTGAAGCTGTAATAGGGTTCCAGCAGCACGCTCTCCGCAGAACGCAGCCCCTGCCGCACGGCGCGGTAGGTTGCCTGCCGGAAATCGCCGCCCTCGGTATGCTTGATATGCGCTTTTCCGCTCGCCAGCGTGATCTTCATGTCGGTGATCGGAGAGCCTGTCAGCGCGCCGATATGTGTTTTTTCCTGCAAATGCGTGAGAATGAGCCGCTGCCAGTTGCGGTCGAGCAGATCCTCGCTGCATCTGGTATCAAATTGCAGACCGCTGCCGGGCGGGAGCGGCGTCAGGATGAGATGTACCTCTGCGTAGTGGCGCAGGGGCTCATAGTGCCCGATGCCTTCAACGGCTTCGCGGATCGTTTCGCGATAGGTGACAATGCCGCTGTCAAAGCGGATCGCATAGCCGAAGCGGTCGGCGACCTGCTGTGACAGCACCTCAAGCTGCACGGCTCCCATGAGCTGCACATAGATGCTGCGGCTCTGCGCTTCCCATGTGACATGGAGCTGCGGATCCTCCGCTTCGAGCTGACGGAGCTGTGCGAGTGCGGCGGGCGCGTCAATGTCCTCCGGGAGCAGCACCTGATAGCGCATGACCGGCGTGAGCATAGCATCCTCCGCATCCGGCGTAATGCCGAGCCCCATACCGGCATAGGCAGCAGTGAGACCTGTCACTGCACAGACGGCGCCTGCTTCGGCGGCATCTGCGGGGACAAACTTTGCGCCGGAATAAAAGCGGATGCCGGTGACCTTTTCGGTGTGCGGCTGGCGGTCGGCGCCGGTATATGTGAGCTCGTCGCGGTTATGCAGCGTGCCGCCGCAGATTTTCAGATAGGTGAGACGGCTGCCTTTTGCATCCACGGAAATTTTGAAGACACGCGCACCGAATTCTGCGGGATGCTGGGGCTCTGCGGTGTATGCGTCCAGAATCTCAAGCAGCCTGCCGATGCCGTCCAGCGTGCGTGCAGAGCCAAAGCAGCAGGGGAAGATTTCCCGCCGCATGACCGCCTCCGCAAGCATGTCATCGGTGATCTCCGCACCGTCCAGATAGGCGTTCATGAGCGCTTCGGAGCAGGTTGCGGCGTTTTCGCAGAGCGCTTCGCGGCTGCTGTCGAACTGCACGCAGGAAGCAGAGAGTCTTCCCTGCAATTCCTGTATGAGCGCGGTTTCGGTGCGGTCGGAAAGATCCATTTTATTGACAAATAGGATGACCGGGATGCCGTAGCGTTCGAGCAGCCGCCAGAGTGTGCGGGTGTGGCTCTGCACGCCGTCGGTGCCGCTGATGACCAGCACGGCGCAGTCGAGCACCTGCATGATGCGCTCAGTCTCAGCGGAGAAGTCTACATGTCCCGGAGTATCCAGCAGCGTGAACTGTGTTTCGCCCGCCTGAAACTGCGCCTGATGCGCAAATATCGTGATGCCGCGTGATTTTTCGATTGCTTCGGTGTCGAGCCACGCATCGCCGCGATCCACTCTGCCGAGCTTCCGGATCTCGCCGGTGCGGTAGAGCAGCGCTTCGGCAAGTGTGGTTTTGCCGGAGTCGACATGCGCCATGAGACCGAGCGTAAGCCGTTTCACGGGGGCATCACTTCCTTTCTGAAAAATACGATTCTGCGTGAGTTATCTTTTGTGTACCAGTCTTGCCTGCGCATCCCGGATGCCCGCAGCAAGTGCAGCAATGTCCGCGGCGGTATTCTCTGCGCAGAAGCTCAGCCGCAGCGTGCTGTCTGCCGCATTCTGCCGGATGCCGAATTCCTGTAAGACACCGCTCTGCTTCCCTTTGGAGCATGCCGAGCCGCTGGAGACAAATATGCCGCGTTCTGCGAGGAAGTGCAGCACGGTCTCTGAGCGCAGCCCCTTCACCGAGATGCTGAGGATATAGGGGGAGCCGTCCTCCGGGGACTGGATCGTGACGCCCCCGACTGCGCTGAGCTGTTCGATTGCGGCGGTGCGCAGAGCACGGACGGTCTCAGTACGCGCTGAAACGGTTGCGCTGAGAGATGCGGCAGCAGCGCCGAATCCCGCAATCAACGGCACGGATTCTGTACCGGCGCGGAGACCGCCCTCCTGCTCGCCGCCCGTGAGGAGCGGTTTCAGGCGGATGCCCTTCTTGTGATACAGCGCGCCGACACCCTTGCATGCGTGAACCTTGTGCCCGCTGACGGTCAGCAGGTCGGCGCAGAGCTTCTCCGGCGTGAACGGGATTTTCAGAAATCCCTGCACGGCATCCGTGTGCGTAATCACCTGCGGATGATCGCGCTTGACTGCGGAGAAAACCTCCCCGACAGGCAGGATTGCACCCGTCTCGTTGTTGACCAGCATCATCGTGACAAGACATGTGTTGTCATCGACGGCGGCGAGGAAATCTGCGGGATCGAAGACGCCGTTTTCGCGCGGCGAGATGCGGATTACCTCAAATCCCTCTTCTTCCAGCAGAGCGAGCGCTCCGCGGACACATGCGTGCTCGACCGCACTTGCGACAATGCGCCGTTTGCGTTTGCCGTAAACGGCGGCTGCCCCGCGCAGCGCAAGGTGATTGCTCTCCGTGGCGCCCGAGGTAAAGGTCAGCGCGGATGCATCGCAGTGCAGTGCCGCGGCGATTTGTTTTCTTGCAGTATCGACTGTGCGTTCGGCATCCAGCCCCATCGTGTGCAGCGACGACGGGTTGCCGTAGTTTTCGGTCATGGCGGCGAGCATTGCGTCTGTGCATGCCTTGCAGGGCTTTGTGGTCGCCGCATTGTCAAGATAGACCGACATGTGATCCTTCCTTCCGTAATTTAACATCTCTTTATTATATCATATATTGCATAAAAACGCAAGCGCGAAGCGGGCATTCTGAACAAAAAGCAAAGCGCCCCGTGTGAACAGGACGCTTTGTGTATGGATTCGGTTATTCCACCGACTTCGTCCTATAATCAGGAGGGCGGTAGTAAGCATAAGAACTGTCTGCTTTGCAAGCAGTTGAAGATTGACACGAATCTATCATTGTGGTATAATAATCAGGGTGACTCTATGAACAAACAACTTGATCTGTTCCTGACCTTCATGAAGATCGGCGCATTTACTTTCGGCGGTGGATATGCGATGATACCGCTGATACAGCGTGAGGTCTGTGATAATAAAAAATGGCTGAATGAGGACGATATACTGGAGGTCGTGGCGATCGCAGAGTCTACACCGGGCCCGGTGGCGATCAATGCGGCTACGTTTGTTGGCAGCCGCACTGCCGGAACGTTCGGTGCTGTCTGTGCAACGCTGGGTGTGGTGCTGCCGTCATTCCTGATCATCTCGCTTATTTCTTTTATCCTGAAAGCCTTTCAGGAGTCAAGAGCTGTACAGTACGCATTTATGGGTATCCGTGCAGGCGTTCTCGCCCTGATACTCAAAGCGGTCTATACCATGTTCATGGCAACGAAAAAGCACGCTGTCTCCTATGTTATCATGGCAGCGGCACTGGTGCTGACGGCTTTTCTGAAAATAGATGCAGTGTTCGTTATCATCGGCTGTGCAGTGTTCGGGCTTGTATGGTCGCTGCTGTTCAGGAAGGAGGACAAGCTATGATATGGATCGAGCTTTTCCTGACCTTTCTGAAGATCGGGACGTTCACGTTCGGCGGCGGTTATGCAATGCTTCCTCTGATCCAAAGCGAAGTCGAGCATCACGGCTGGCTCACACAGGCTGAGGTAGTGGACTTCATTGCTGTGAGCGAAAGCACACCGGGGCCGCTTGCGATCAATATGGCAACATTTGTCGGCATTCGCACCGGCGGCGTGTTCGGGGCTGTGAGTGCAACGCTCGGCGTTGTCCTGCCGTCCTTTGTGATCATATTGATTGTAGCGAAGTTCTATGAGAAATTCCGAAAAAGCCGTGCCGTTGACGGCGTAATGTACGGTCTGCGTCCAGCGGTGATCGGTCTGATCGGGGCTGCGTTTCTGTCTGTGGGAATGACGGTTTTCTTTCCAAACGGCATACAGACTGCGGTTTTCTCAGGTGCAGGCTTTTGGCTCTCTCTCGGCATATTCTCCCTCGGTGCTGTGCTTGCGTTCAAAAAGCTGCACCCCATAGCGATCATAGGTATTTCTGCTGTTATCGGCATTATCGCAGGATATGCACTTGGTTTATAGTGATAAAAAATTCCGTGAGTTTTTCGCTCACGGAATTTATGTTATATGACAGTTTCGCCGCTGTGCAGGGCTATGAGTTTGTCACCCATGATCTCTTTCATCAGCTCAAATGCAGGAATGCCTGTGCAGTGACCGCTGTAAAATACGGTATCAAGCTGTGAAAGCTCCTGCGCCGTCTGAATGATGACAGCTTTTTCTTCCTCGGTATGCTCTCCCTCACGCTTCATCATGTGAAATCCCGTGATAACAAAGTCGGGATAGCTGTCAAACAGCTCCTTGTATCTGTCAAGGATATTGAGTATGCCATTGTGAGCGCAGCCGGACAGAAGCCAGCGTTTGCCGTTTTGTGTGATGACAAGGCACTGCTCATGCATAAAATCGTCCGCGGTTTTTACACCGTCTTTCAGACAGGACAGCTTTCTGTTTCCCTGCGGATAGCACCGCCTGCCTGTGATGCCGCTGAACAGGAACAACTCATCGTCAAGCTGCATATCACCGTCAATCAGCCGGACATTCGGCAATTTGAGAATATCCGTATCAATGCCGATGTTGCGCTCGCCATTGTAATGCGGCTCGGCGGCTGATCTTTGCATTACGATCTGTGCGGTATGGTTCAGCATTGAAAACGGCAAGATACCGCCTGAATGGTCGTAGTGACCGTGGCTCAGTATCACAGTATCGACAGCAGACAGATCAATTTCCAATGCTTCAGCGTTCTTCACTACTGCGTCCGTCTGCCCTGTGTCCAGCAGGAGTTTATGCTTTTCCGTTTCGATATAGATGCTCAGTCCATGCTCTGCGATACAATTTTCAGTTCCGCAGGAATTTTCTACAAGTGTGACAACCTTCATCAGTGGTTACCACAGCTATGGCTTCCGCAAGAATGACCTTCGCCGTGTTCGTGGTGGTGGTCGCAGGTGGGGTTAGAGTTCTGTACAAGCGACTGCGCAAGGAAAGCCTGTACCGCTTCATCGGCACTGCCTGAATTGCCGCCGTAGAGGGTTATGCCAGCCTCCTGCATAGCCATCTGTGCGCCGCCGCCGATACCTCCGCAGATCAGCACATCTGCCTGAGCATTTTTCAGAAATCCTGCAAGTGCGCCGTGTCCTGCGCCCATTGTTCCGACTACCTGTTCATTGATGATCTTGCCGTCGGCAACATCGTAGAGCTTGAACTGCTCGGTCTTGCCGAAATGCTGAAAGATCTGTCCGTTTTCATAGGTTACTGCGATTCTCATAATACCGTTTCCTTTCCGTGCGATCTCCTCGGAGACCGTGTTATCAAGAGTATATTTTCCGCCCGAAATTACGATGCGTCTGCCTTCGACCAAAGCCTGAGCAAGTTTTTTTCTTGCGCTGTCATATATCGCCGTGACAGTTGTTCTCGCCACGTTCATCTCCTTAGCGCATTGTTCCTGCGTCTTTGACTGATAATCTATCAGACGTATCGTTTCAAACTCGTCAAGCGACATTGTAAGCGTATCGGTTGCCTTGTCCTGATCGGGCGCAAAGCTCCAGTAATCGGGATAACAGCAGATACGGCGTGATTTCTGTGGTCTTGGCATTTTTGCATCTCCTTTCTGACTTATGTCAATTATAGCATGGTTTTCGACTTATGTCAAGTACAAATTGGTGTGTTGCGCAGCAATTCATCCTGTTTATATTTGATAATAAGAAACCTCAGCCGCACGGAGATTGTACGGCTGAGGTCAGTTTATTTATAAATGCTGATAATTGTTGGTAAATGAGTGGTAAATATACAAGTGTTGAATAAAAAGCCACTTATTTACGCCGCTTTTCACTCCACCGACTTCATCGTCGGGAAGAGCAGCACATCGCGGATGGAGCCGCTGTTTGTCAGCAGCATGACCAGTCTGTCGATGCCGTAGCCGATGCCGCCGGTCGGGGGCATGCCGATCTCAAGCGCATTCATGAAGTCCTCGTCAATGTGGTTTGCTTCCTCATCGCCCTTCTTGATCAGCTCCTCCTGCGCTTCAAAGCGCTTGCGCTGGTCGATCGGGTCGTTGAGCTCGGAGTATGCGTTGCACATCTCGCGTGCTGTGATGAAGAGCTCGAAGCGCTCAACATAGTCGGGCTTATCCGGCTTGCGCTTGGTGAGCGGCGAGATCTCAACCGGATGATCCATGACGAAGGTCGGCTGAATGAGGTGCTCCTCGACGAATTCCTCGAAGAAGAGATTTAAGATATCGCCCTTTTCGTGGCGGTCTTCATAGTGAACGCCCTTTTCGTCGGCAATCTTCTTTGCAGCGGCGGTGTCCGGGATCTGATCGAAGTCTACGCCGGTATACTGCTTCACCGCGTCGATCATCGTGATGCGGGCGAAAGGCTTGCCGAGGTCGATCATGACCGGATCGCCGTTCTCATCGGTGCCGTAAGGGATGCAGGTCGTACCGCAGACAGTCTGCGCAACATGGCGGAACATATTTTCGGTGAGATCCATCATGCCGTGATAGTCCGTATATGCCTGATAGAGCTCCATCAGTGTGAATTCCGGGTTGTGGCGGGTATCGACACCCTCATTGCGGAAGACTCTGCCGATCTCATAGACGCGCTCCAGACCGCCGACGATCAGGCGCTTGAGATAGAGCTCCAGGGAAATACGCAGCTTGACATCCTCGTCGAGCGCGTTGTAATGGGTCTCAAAGGGTCTTGCTGCCGCGCCGCCCGCATTTGCAACGAGCATCGGGGTCTCGACCTCCAGGAAGCCCTGTGCATTGAGGAAGCTGCGGATCTCAGCGATGATCTGGCTGCGCTTGATGAAGGTATCGCGCACATCCTCGTTCATGATGAGATCGACATAGCGCTGGCGATAGCGTGCATCGCGGTCGGTGAGACCGTGCCACTTCTCAGGCAGCGGTTTCAGAGACTTCGAGAGCAGCGTCACGGCGGTTGCGTGGACGGAAAGCTCGCCGGTTCTGGTGCGGAAGAGCTTGCCCGTGACGCCCATGATGTCGCCGATGTCGCCGTTCTTGCGGAATGCCTGAAACGCCTCTTCGCCGATGTCATTCATACGTACATAGACCTGGATTCTGCCGGAGCGGTCGCGCAGATCGAGGAAGTTCGCCTTGCCCATCTTGCGCCAGCTCATGATTCTGCCGGCGACGGTGACAGTGAACTTCTCATCGAGCTGCTCCTTCGCAGCCTTTTTTGCATCCTCATCTGCATCTTCGGGAAGAGATGCGTTCATCTCATCCTCAGCCTTGCCGTACATCTCCCGGCAGTCGGCGGTCGATGCGGTGACGTCGAACTTTGTGATCTGAAACGGATCCTGCCCGTTTGCCTGCATGTCTGTCAGCTTATCAAGCCGCACCTGGCGCTGCTCAGAGGGATCTGTCTGCTGCTCAGGTGCCTGCCCGTTCTGCTTTTCCTTTTCACTCATGTGGTATTACTCCTCGTCCAGTCCGTTGATCGAGATCTCGATGATGGTATAGTTCAGAATGCCGACCGGCGCCTCGACGATGAAGGACTCACCGACCTTCTTGCCGATCGCAGCCTTGCCGATGGGGGAGTCATCGGAGATCTTGTGCTTGTCATAGTCAGCCTCGGAGCGGCCGACGATCTGGAGCCGCTCATACTTCTGCGGCTGATTCTGAAATTCGCTGCGGCAGAGCGTGACAACACATCCTGTGCTGACAGTATCTGCGGAGATGACAGTGATGATCTCTGCATGCTCCAGTGTATATTCGAGCTGCTGGATCTCAGCCTCCAGACGTGCCTGCTCGTTGCGTGCCTCATCGTATTCGGCGTTTTCGGAAAGGTCACCGTGGCTTCTCGCTTCTGCGATTGCGGCAGCGACCTGTTCACGGCGCTCACCCTTCAGAACCGAGAGTCTCTGATTCAGTGTGTCATACTGATGCTGTGACATTTTTTCTCTGTATTCCTGCTCCATGAGAAAAACCTCCTTGTGTGTGAAAAATCGGGAAGAGGGAGCAGTGGTTCTGCGCTGCTCCCTTTTCATGATCGGATTAGTCCTTGATCTCGCTGTGGAATTCCTGCAGCGATTTGACGCTGAGATTATCCTGCTGCTCCTTGACAGCGCGGATGCCCTCTGCGGAAGCCATTGCCGCAGCCATCGTCGTGATGTACGGGATGCGGTACTTGATGGCAGCCTTGCGGATGTAGCTGTCATCGTGGTGGCTGGAGGCGCCTGCCGGTGTGTTGATGATCAGGTCGATCTTGCCGTTCGTCATCGCATCGGTGATGTTGGGTCTGCCCTCATAGAGCTTGTTGATCTTCTCAGCCGGGATGCCTGCTTCTGCGATCAGATCGTAGGTCTTGCCGGTTGCGAGGATCTTGAAGCCGAGCTCATGGAACTTCTTTGCGATGGGCAGCAGCTCCGGCTTATCCATATCGCAGACAGAGAGCAGCACAGTGCCGCCGGTCGGCAGCTTGGTCTGGGTTGCTTCCTGTGCCTTGTAGTATGCTTCGCCGAAGTTCGGGGAAATGCCGAGCACCTCACCGGTGGAACGCATTTCCGGTCCGAGCAGCGGGTCAACCTCCGGGAACATGTTGAACGGGAACACCGCTTCCTTGACGCCGTGATGCGGAATCTTGCGGTCATGCAGCGCCGGAACGGGAGACGGCTTGCCGGTCAGCTCGGTGGTCATGATCTGCGTTGCGATGCGGACCATGTTGATCGCGCAGACCTTGGAGACCAGCGGAACAGTTCTCGATGCACGCGGGTTTGCTTCGAGCACATAGACCGTGTCATCCTCAATCGCATACTGCATGTTCATGAGGCCGGAGACACCCATCTCGACCGCGATCTTGCGGGTGTATTCCTTGATGGTCTCAACATGCTTTTCGCTGAGGTTCAGGGACGGCAACACGCATGCGGAGTCGCCGGAGTGGACGCCTGCGAGCTCGATGTGCTCCATCACAGCCGGCACAAAGCAATGTGTGCCGTCAGAGATCGCATCTGCTTCACACTCAGTTGCGTGATGCAGGAAGCGGTCGATAAGGATCGGTCTGTCCGGGGTGACGCCGACGGCTGCGGACATATAGACGCGCATCATCTCGTCATCGTGAACGACCTCCATGCCTCTGCCGCCGAGCACATAGGACGGGCGAACCATGACCGGGTAGCCGATGCGGTTCGCGATCTCCAGTGCATCGTCAACAGTGACAGCCATGCCGGATTCCGGCATCGGGATGCCGAGCTTCTCCATCATGGCGCGGAAATGATCTCTGTCCTCCGCAAGGTCGATGGTCTCAGGAGAGGTGCCGAGGATCTTGACGCCGTTCTTCTTGAGGTCAGCCGCGAGATTCAGCGGAGTCTGACCGCCGAACTGAGCGATGACGCCGACCGGTTTCTCCTTCTCGTAGATCTGGAGCACAT
This sequence comes from Oscillospiraceae bacterium, assembly GCA_016291435.1. GTDB lineage: Bacteria > Bacillota > Clostridia > Oscillospirales > Ruminococcaceae > Firm-04. The sequence continues at coordinate 48,170 of JAEEXH010000005.1, read as the reverse complement.
CTTCAAGCGTCAGCGGCTCGAAGTAGAGCTTATCGGAGGTATCGTAGTCAGTGGAAACGGTCTCGGGGTTGCAGTTGACGATGATCGTCTCAAAGCCGAGATCCTTGAGGGCGAGTGCCGCGTGGACGCAGCAGTAGTCGAACTCGATGCCCTGACCGATTCTGTTCGGGCCGCCGCCGAGAATCATGATCTTCGGACGCTCGGTGCTGCACGGGCTCTCGTCCTTCTCGATATGATAGGAGGAGTAGTAGTAAGCGCTGTCCTTGGTGCCGGAGACATGGACGCCTTCCCAGCCCTCACGGATGCCTGCTGCATAGCGTGCATTGCGGATATCCGCCTCGGAGACCTCGAGGATCTTCGCGAGATAGCGGTCAGAGAAGCCGTCGAGCTTTGCCTGACGGAGCACGCCCGGAGCGGGGACGCTGCCCTTGCCGGAGAGAAGTGCGTTCTCCTCGTCCACGAGCTCCTGCATCTGCTCAATGAACCAGCGCTTGATCTTCGTGAGCTTATAGAGCTCCTCGACGGTTGCGCCCTTGCGCAGTGCCTCGTACATAATATACTGACGGTTGCTGGTCGGATATACCAGCATGGAGAGCAGCTCTTCCTTGCTCTTTGCGTTGTAATCGTTTGCGAAGCCGAGACCGTACTTGCCGGTTTCCAGAGAACGGATTGCCTTCTGGAATGCCTCCTTGTAGGTCTTGCCGATGCTCATGACCTCACCGACCGCACGCATCTGTGTGCCGAGCTTATCCTCTGCACCCTTGAACTTCTCGAAAGCCCAGCGTGCAAACTTGATGACAACATAATCGCCGGAAGGGACATACTTGTCGAGCGTGCCGTACTTGCCGCACTCGATCTCATCGAGCGTCATGCCGGTCGCGAGCATCGCAGAGACCAGAGCGATCGGGAAGCCGGTCGCCTTGGAAGCCAGTGCGGACGAACGCGATGTACGCGGATTGATCTCGATGACGATGATTCTGTCAGAGACCGGGTCGTGTGCAAACTGGCAGTTGCAGCCGCCGATGACCTGCACCTTGTCAACGATGCGGTAAGCCTGCTCCTGGAGACGCTTCTGCACATCCTCAGAGATGGTGAGCATCGGCGCAGAGCAGAAGGAATCGCCGGTGTGAACGCCCATCGGGTCAATATTCTCGATGAAGCAGACCGTGATCATGTTGCCCTTTGCATCGCGGACGACCTCAAGCTCAAGCTCCTCCCAGCCGGTGACACATTCCTCAACAAGAACCTGTCCGACGAGAGATGCCTGAAGACCTCTTGCGCAGACGACCTTCAGTTCCTCGACATTGTAGACCATGCCGCCGCCTGCACCGCCCATGGTGTAAGCCGGACGGAGCACGACCGGGTAGCCGAGCTTCTCAGCGATGGCGACAGCCTCCTCGACGGAATAGGCGACCTCAGAGCGCGCCATTTCCACGCCGATGGATTCCATTGTCTCCTTGAACTCGATGCGGTCCTCACCGCGCTCGATCGCATCGACCTGAACACCGATGACCTGCACATTGTACTCCTTGAGCACACCTGCCTTGTCGAGCTCAGAGCAGAGGTTCAGACCGGACTGACCGCCGAGGTTCGGCAGGAGTGCGTCCGGGCGCTCCTTCTTGATGATCTCCGTCAGACGGGCGCAGTTCAGCGGCTCGATGTAGGTGACATCCGCGACATCCGGGTCTGTCATGATCGTAGCCGGGTTGGAGTTGACCAGTACGATTTCGTATCCGAGCTTTCTGAGCGCCTTACACGCCTGCGTGCCCGAATAGTCGAATTCGCACGCTTGCCCGATGATAATCGGGCCGGAACCGATGATAAGAACCTTGTGAATATCATTTCTTTTTGGCATAATGCGAACACCTCACTTCTAACTAGATATTATATCATAAAGTACCCCGGGAATGCAAGTGTTTTTCCAAAGTTTTTGAAAATTCACAAATCCGATTATTTCAAAGGGCTTCGGTGCATGCTCTTTGTGTGAATCTACAATGATGGCTTTTTCTCATATAGAATCCGAAATGTGTTTTTCGGCGCGTTCGTGTGTAAGATGCTGAAACACCGCGGAAATGCTTGCATTTTGCACGGACCTGTGATATAATAGAAATGATTTTTTTCAAATGAAAGGGGCGTTTCGGATGCTTATTACCATCGTCCAGCTGATCGGCATTCTGATTCCGCTCGCAGGCCTTTTCGCGCTTGTTGCGGGCAGACACCGCAGCGACAGCGCCTTCCTGCTGATGCTTGCAACCATCGGCTGCCTCATTATGAACAGCGGCAATCTGATGGTCGCGATCTCCTCCGATGCAACAAACGGTATGCTGGGGCTCAAGGCATCGGCAGCCGGCAGTGCTGTGTTTTTCTTCTTCTTTGTGCTCTTTCTGCTCGATTATCTGCGGATCACAGTGCCGAAGCCGGCAGTTATCGCGTGGGGCGTTCTGGAGCTTCTGTATGTTGTGCTTTTCTGGATTGACAGGACGCGCGCAGTAATCTTCCACAGCTTCGGCTTTTACAATCACCCGCGTCTCAATATCATGGCGGCGCAGAACGATACCTCGTGGCTCTGGTATCTGCGGCACGGCTTTCTCGCTGTCCTGCTGATCGTCGGCATGGTGTATTACGCGGTGATGGTCTTCCGAACGAAGGTGCATTCCGAGCGCTATAACCGCGGACGCCTGACGGGTGCGCAGCTTCTGACGGCAGCAGCGCTTGTCCTGATGATCTGGAAGCGCCTGCCGTTCGATATTGTCCCGCTGGCTTCCTCGCTCGCGCTGCTTTCTGTTGTCGTGAGCATGCTGACAGACGGCTTCTTCGGCATCACCGACATCGCAAATCAGGAGATCTTCGCGCAGATGAAGGATGCCTACTTCATCACAGACAGCATGTACGGCTTCCTTGACGCGAATCCTGCCGCGCTGGAGATTTTCCCGGAGCTGAAAGACTACAAGGTCGGCAAGCGGCTTCCGGAGGTGCTTTGTCAGCGCTTTGAGATGGAGAATGAGCGCGACGATGAGCTGGAATACAACGGGCATTTCTATGAGGTCAAGGTCACAGAGCTGAAAAAGCATGGTACAGTGATCGGTTATGCGATGATTCTCGATGACGAGACCTTCATGCACAATTTCAACGACCGCTTGCAGGAAGAGGTGCGCGAGAAGACAAGGCATATTCAGATTGTGCAGGATTCCATCGTGGCGGGCATGGCAGGCGTCATTGAAAGCCGCGACAACAGCACCGGCGGCCATATCAAGCGTACCAGCGATGTGGTGCGCATCTTTGCAAAGAAGCTGAGCGAGCATGCGGCAGAATTCGGCATCGACGATCAGTTCCTGGCACATGTCATCAAGGCAGCGCCGATGCACGACATCGGCAAGATCGCGGTCGATGACAGGGTGCTGCGCAAGCCCGGGCGCTTCACGCCTGCGGAATATGAGCAGATGAAAAAGCATCCGGCGGAGGGCGCTGTGATGCTTGCACAGATTCTGTATGAGGTCGATGACCGCGCCTTCTATGAGATTGCGGTGCATGTGGCGAATTATCACCACGAGCGCTGGGACGGCAACGGTTACCCGCGGCGTCTTGCGGGGGAGAATATCCCGCTGGAGGCGCGCATCATGGCGCTTGCAGATGTGTTTGACGCGCTGGTAAGCAAACGCTGTTACAAAGATGCCTTTGCGTATGATGACGCATTTTCAGTGATTGAGAAGGACACGGGCACGCATTTTGATCCGAAGCTGGCGCCGCTCTTTCTGGAATGCCGTGAGGAGCTGATCGCGCTCTATGAGCAATACGGCTGGCGGAATGAACCCGCACAGCGCAGGGAGCCTGAGGAGCCGCTCCCGGAGCCGACATACTGAACAAAAACGCAGCGGAGTATCCCCTCGATACTCCGCTGCGTTTCACTTTCTGCGTATTATTTCAGCAGTTCCCGCTTCATCATCGACAGATCCTTTGCGTTCAGCTTGCCGTCGCCCAAGAAATCGCCTGCTTCCCAGTCTGCGAGTGTGCCGGAAGCGAGCAGGTATTTCTGCATCGCGACCAGATCCGCGAGATCGAAGCTGCCGTCCTTATTGACATCTCCGCGCAGCGATGTGCCGGAATACTCATAGATGACCTCGACCTTCGTGTATTTCACGGTGATATCGTATTCCTCGTCGCCCTCCTGCTTTTTCTCGGAGGAATCCCACCACTGCTGAAGCTCGACCTTGCCGTCCGCAACGACCGCACTGACTTCCTCCTCCTTATTGGTGAGGGTGCCGTCGAAGTTCACTGTCGCGCTGGAGCCGCTGCCGAGCTTGATCGAATAGCCCTTGCTCGTCCAGAACTTTGTGCCGTCCTCTGCAACAGCATTGATGCAGACCGCGCAGCCTGCACTGCCCCAGGAGGAGCCGAGACGGGATGTCGCATCGCCGGTGATGACGATTTTCTTGAGGTGTTCAGGATCGGTGATCGGGATCTCGACATAGCCGTTTTCGTTGATCATGCTCATCGGATCATCGTAGACAGCGGTCTTCTCGACCTTTTCCTCCTGCTGTGCGCCGTCAAATGCGTTCGCATCGTCGGAGATGACAACCATTGCCGCACAGTATGCCGGGAGATTGACAGTCAGCTTGTCGCCGCTCACATCAACGGTGTCAATCAGTTTGATCTCAGGCGAGCCTGCGGTCACGGCGTAGACTGCTGCCTTCTTGTAGGATTTCTTCGCGCCCTTCAGCGAAATGACGGCTGCTTCGCTGTCTGTCAGGCTCTTGTTCGTGACCATGACTGTGACGGTGGAGGCATCCTTGTTCTGCGCCGCGTATGCGCTAGACTTCGAGACATCCCCGGTGGTTGTCGGCATCAGCGTTTCGCCGAATGCGCCGCCCTTGCCGTCGTAATTTGTATAGAGATTGATGCCGGAGAGGATGTATTCGCTGCCGCCCCAGAGCGATGCGAAATAGACATTGGCATCTGCATAGCAGCCGAGGGCCTCAGCCTGCGCGATGGCGCCGGAGGGCTCATCCTCGCCGCCGAAATTGTATTCCGTGATCGCGAGCTTCGTGCCGGGGAAATAGGTGTCGATCGAGTTCTGTACAGTCGGCAGGATCGGGATATTTGTCTGGCACCACTGTCCGATCCAGCTGTTCTCGACAAAGCCCTTTTCATAGAGCGTGCGGACGGACTGGAGTCTGTCCTCTGTTCCGTTGCGGCAGGATTCGGAATAATAGTGGATATCGAGTACATCGAGCAGACGGACCCCCGCTTTGTCGGATGCCTGCTTCATGGTATCAAGATAATAGTCGAGATACCAGTGATAGCCGCCGGCAGATTTGAGCGTCTCCCATTCGGTGCTGCTGTCATTGTCTGCGAGGTGATCAAAGGCGGTGTAGCCGTAGAGTGCAGGTCCGAAGATCTCTGCATTCGGGTCGAGCTTCTTGACGGCCGATGCGACCTCAATAGACTTGTCGCTGAGTTCCTTCATGCCGACAGGCTGCGGATGAATGCGGGGATGCGTGCCGCTCCAGAGCGCGGGTTCGTTGTCGAGCGAATAGCCCTGAATGCCGGTCTTCGACTGCGAATCGCCGAGCTTGTTGATGATGTAGTTGACATATTCATCCATGTAGACGGTGCCGTCGGTGAGATCGGGCTCATCGGCGAAGGCGCTGCCCTTTGTGACCTTTACTTCGTTCCAGCGGTCGGAGGGCGCAGCTTCCGCCTCAGAGACACTGCCGTTCTTATCCGCGGAGACATAGCCTGCGAGCTGGAGCGTGGTCATCTTGTAGCCGATGCCGTATTTCTCCGCTTCTTTCGAGAGCTGCTGGACGCAGTCTGCGGGTGCGTCGGATTTCGAGAGGTTGTTGTCGGAGCTGTGCTTCCAGTCGGCGCCGGCGTTGGAGGCGTTGTTCTCCCAGTTGTAGCCGGTCATGCGGTTGCCGCCCTGACGGACCGCGTTGACGCGCAGGTTCTTGAGATCCTCCTGATGCCCGTATTCGTTGATGCCGTAGATATACGGGCTGATCGGTTTGCCGCTGCCGGAGAGATCGACCGTGACAGCCATATCATAGCTGCCGGCTGCTGCGGTCGGGAGTGCGGGCAGAGTTGCCGAAGAGACCAGCACGAGCGCTGCCAGAAATGCGATGGACTGCTTCATGATTTTCATTGTGAGTTCCCCCTGATTTCTTCTGAGATTTCATCGGTGTCCCAGCCGGAGACCTGCGGGACACGGTCCGGATTGCCGTTTGTGCGGTCCTGCATCGAGCCCCAGTTGAAATGAGAGACGATCGGATCGCAGAATTGCAGATAATTGCAGATGGACTGTGCAAGCACGAGAATGCCTGCGAGTGCGGGGCTGTGGGTGTAGCCGTAGATAATCTCTGCGTCATCGCCCGTGTCGGCAGCCATGCGCCAGACAAGACCGAAGCGGTCGAGCCGGTTCATGACCTTCTGTACGTTTTCCTCGGGAATCTGAAGCTGCTCTGCGAGCCGTGAGACAAAGAACAGCTTGTTTCTGCCGCGCCCGGCGATATACTTGATGATGCGGATGGCATCCTCATCGCCGAGTGTGCGCATGAGCCGCACGATGCCGACGGTATCCTGCAAATATGCAGCGATGCCCTGCACCGGCTTCTCAATGTAGAGGCAGTAGCGCTGATCGGGATTGAGCCGCGAGAGCGCAATCTCATGATCGGTATGCAGAAGTGCGTAGGTCTCGCGCTCAAAGCTCCTGCCGAGCTTTGCGCCGTAGGATTCTGCGGCTGGCTGATAGGCGCAGATAATCGCATAAAACAGCCGCTCGATGAGCTCCGGGCGTTCCTCCGGCGGCAGGCTGTGCAGCGCTGCACTGATGCTCTGCACGGGGTCGGACTCCGCGTTTTGCGCGGGGAGACCGAAGAGTGTGTCCAGTGATGTGTTCAGCGCTGCGGCGAGCTTCGGGAGCTGCTCGGCGTCGGGGTAGCTGCTTTTTTCCCATTTCGACACAGCCTGCGGGGAGACATTCATTCTCTGTGCAAGCTGTTCCTGCGTGAGATGCAGCGCCTTTCTGCGCTTTGCGAGATTGGAATGGAAGCTTTGCTGCTTGCTCATGACAGTGCCCTTTTGCCGGAGTGCGAGCGCTGGCTGTGAAGGGGAGAAGCCTGCGCGGTGAGGGACTCCGGCGTTCCTTTCCTGATATTGATTGTACCACAATATGCGGTTGAGTGCAATGGAATAAATCTTGCAGGGTAGCAACCGGCGGTTGCGTTAATAAACCTCCGGTTGAGAAATACAGCGAAAAGAAAGCCGCCGAAGCGGGTGTATGTTCCGGTTTCATTATAGCACGCTTTCAGCACCTTGTCAACTGAAAAAGTGCGCACCCGCGCCCCGGAAAGTCCGGAGTGCGGGTGCTGGCATTCTTCGGAGGAGCGCCCGGATCAGCAGCCGCAGCCGTTGTTGCAGCCGTTGCTGCCGCAGCCGCAGCTGTTGCCGCAGCCGTTGCACATGACCATGAACAGAACGATCAGAATGATGATCCACCAGCAGTTGCAGTCGTTACCACACATAACACATATCTCCTTTTATCGTAAGTCGGACGGAAGCGGCGTGTTCCGCTTCCTAGTCTCATGATATGCGCACGGGGCAGATGTGTGAGAAAGATTTTTTCGTGCGCTGTATGAACGCGGAAAAACTGCCGATACTCAGCGGGTAAGACAGCAGCGTGATGCATATACTATGGTAACAATGTAACGGAGGGATGCGCTTGTATCAGGATAACTATACCGAAAAGGCTGCAAGGATCAAAGAGGAGATGCTGCGTCAGGCGGAGCAGCTCGGGCACACATTCATCGGGAGCGAGCATCTTGTGCTGGCGATGCTGCATGACGGCAACAATGTCGGTGCGGCGATCCTGCGTGCGAACCGCGTGTCGCCGCAGCGCTTTCGGGAGGCTTTGGTACGCGAGGTCGGCAGCGGTGATCCGATCCGTCTGACGCCGTCTGCGTATACGCCTGCCCTGCGTCGGATTCTGCGCCGTGCCGAGCAGAAGCGGAGCGATGCTCTGCTGGTCAGCTCGGAGCGGCTGCTGGAAGCGGTGCTGCACGAGGAGCAGTGCGGCGCGGTGATGCTCTTCCGGAGCATGGGACTCTCATTGAATCTCCTGCGCGCTGCATGCAGCCGGCAGTGCAGCCCGGTTCCGGCGGAGCAGCCGCGCTTTGACGCAAAGCAGTGCCCGAATCTCGCGAAATACGCAGCTGATCTCACAGATCCTGCCGCAGCAGAGCGCATGGATCCGCTCATCGGCAGAGAGCACGAGATCGCAGAGGTCATGCAGATCCTTCTGCGGCGCACGAAGAACAATCCCGTGCTGATCGGCAGAGCGGGCGTCGGGAAGACTGCGATCGTTGAGGGGCTGGCGCAGCGGATTCTGCGCGGAGAGGTGCCGGAGATGCTCCGCGACCGCGTGCTGCTGAGTCTTGATCTTGCCGCGCTGCTTGCCGGTGCGCGGTACCGCGGAGACTTTGAAGAGCGTCTGAAAGCCTGTATCGACGAAGCCGCGGACGATCCGCGCATGATTTTATTCATTGACGAGCTGCACACGATCACAGGAGCCGGTGCGGCAGAGGGTGCGATGGATGCCGCAAACCTGCTGAAGCCCCGTCTGGCACGCGGGGAGATCCGCCTGATCGGTGCGACAACGGATGACGAATACCGCCGCAGCATCGAGAAGGATGCCGCGCTGGAACGCCGTTTTCAGCCGGTATATGTCGCAGAGCCCGATGAAGCGGGCGCAGAGCAGATGCTCCGCGGTCTGCGGCAGCAGTATGAGCATTTCCATAATGTCACGATCGGCGGTGACGCGATTCATGCGGCGGTGCGGTATTCTGCACGCTATCTGCATGACCGTGCTCTGCCGGATAAGGCGTTTGATCTGCTTGATGAGGCGTGCGCAAAGGTGCGTCTGCGGGCGATGCATGACGATGCGGAAACAGCATCGGAGCTGACCGTTTCTGCGGCGGAGATCCAGCACCTGATTTCCGAGAAAACAGGAATCCCTGCCGACACGCTGACCGAATCGGAGACCGACAGGCTCCTGCGGCTTGACCGTCTTCTGCGGGAAAAGATCATCGGTCAGGATGAAGCAACAGCCGCCGTCACGCAGGCAATCCGCCGCAGCAGAGCGGGCCTTTCCGGCGCTGGCAGACCCATCGGCTCACTGCTCTTTCTCGGCGCAACCGGTGTCGGAAAGACGGCACTTGCACAGTGCATCGCGGATGTGCTCTTTGACGGGCATCTCATCCGCATGGATATGAGCGAATACACCGAGAAGCACAATGCTGCGCGTCTGATCGGTGCGCCGCCCGGATATGTCGGCTATGATGACGGCAATTCACTGGTCGAGCGTGTGCGGAGGCAGCCGTACAGCGTGGTGCTCTTTGATGAACTGGAGAAGGCGCACGGCGATGTCCTGACGCTGCTGCTGCAAATTCTTGAGGACGGCACTCTGACCGACGGGCAGGGGAGAAAGGCAGATTTCTCGCAGTGCATGGTAATCCTCACGTCGAATATCGGTGCAGAGGAGATGCAGCACACAGGGCTCGGTTTTTCCGGCGCAGCATCAGCCTATGCAGATGCGCGCACGCGGCTGATGGATACCCTGCGGAAGCGGATGCGCCCGGAGCTGCTCGGCCGCATTGACGAGACGGTGGTTTTCCGCACGCTCACCGATGCAGACTATATGCAGATCACGGAGATGCAGCTGGCAGCGCTCCGGGGACGCAGTGCGGCGCGGGGCTGTGTGCTCTCCTGGGAGGCGGGTGCTGTGCGCTGGCTGAAAGATCATGCGGACACAGCACACGGCGGCGCCAGAGCCGTGCGCACGGCGGTCACGCAGCTTGCAGAGCCGCTGCTCGCCGATCAGATCCTGCGCGGCTGCAGCGGCGCGATCCGGCTTTGCGTGCGGGAGGGGCAGCTTACGGCGGAGACAGTCTGTGCGGCAGAATCCGGTGTGTAAAACAAAGCAGCACGGGGATAATCCCTGTGCTGCCTTTTGTTCAGTCCTTCCCGAGCGGGAAGATGAGTTCTTCGATCTGCGCGAGCATATTTTTGGAATACGCAGTGACTTCATTGAAGCCGCCGTTGTTGTCGGAGCCGTTCGAGGTCCACGGATAGACGCCGTCCCAGCCGTTGTCATAGAGATTCTGCGCCGCCTGCACAAGGTCGATGTTGTCATCTGTAGAGCCCTTTGCGGAGCATTCACCCATCACATTCGGCTTGGAGGTGTCAAGCCCGTATTCCTCCGGCGTCAGCAGGAACGGATTTTTGTGCCACTGAATCATCCAGTCGTAGAAATGCACGGAATAGAAATCCATGCAGGCGGTCTCGTCACCGTAGGATTTCATCAGATAGTCGCCGACGATATTCGTGCCGCGTACATCGGAATTGTTCGGGATATAGCCCATGCCGGTCGTGACGAGGATATCGCTGTGCTGATGGATGCCCTGCGAGCATTTCGCGAAGAATTTGACAAGCGGCTTCCAGTCAATCCTGCCCTCCTCCTCGTTTTCATGGATCCAGTCGGGCTCATTGCAGAGGTCGATGCTGAACAGATAATCGTTGCTGTCATAGCGCTCCGCGAAGGGAATGATGTAGTTCTGCACATAGCTGTCAGTGAGTGCATCATCCTGAATCATCGCACGGAACTTTTTGTTGTTGCGGTTGCCGGTTTTGCAGCAGTCAAAGGACATCATGGTCGCCATAATGTAGATTTTGTGCTTTGCGGCGATATACATGAGCTGATCGACATCGTTCCAGAATTTGTCGGTCATGCCGGTGACAGAGCCGTCCTCTCCGAACTGAATGCCGCGGTCGCCGCTGCACAGGATCCAGACGCGGGAGGAATTGATGCCGGCGTCATGGAGCTGCGCAAAATGATCGTCCCAGAAGGCGGCGTCAAACTGACCGCCGAAATCGTCCCAGTTGTCCCAGGGGGTATTGGTGCCGCAGAGCCAGAGCGGTTTGCCGCCGACCTGAAAATGCCCGTCGGCGACCGTCACCTTTGCGGTGCCGTCCGATTTGACAAGCTCAACATCAGCGAGCGATTCTTCAGCAGGCTGAGAATATTCGATTTTATCACTGCTTTCCGCAGAGGATGCATCGCCGCATGCACTGAGGCTGCATGTGAGCATTGCGCCTGCGAGCAGACATGCGCCCATTTTACGGAGAAGGGGTCTCAGCATGAATGTTGCTCCTTCCTTACGAATCATATTTCCGCACGCGCAGCGGGATGCCGAGCGAATCTGCGACAGCCTGTGCCGCGGCAATCTCCTCGGGCGGGATCACATCGACAACGGTGAACATCACCTTCGGCACATATTGCTTGCAGTCGGATGCAAATGCCTGCAAGGCTTCATAAGCGGTGTCCCATTTCGGGCGCGTGACCGCGAGATATTCCTGTTTGGTGCCCGCGTTCAGCGAGATGGAGACAGTGTCCACCAGACCTTTCAGCAGATGGGCGGTTTTTTTGCCGTGAATGAGATCGGAGAGACCGTTTGTATTCAGTCTCACCGGCGGACAGCCGGGCAGTGTCTTAGCATATGCCGCCGCCGCGCAGAGCATTTCCAGCGCCTCGGTCGGTTCGCCGTAGCCGCAGAATACCAGTTCTGTGAACCGGCTGAGATCCCATGCAGCGAATGCCGCACGGATCTCATCGAAATCGGGATCATGCTCCAGCCAGAGCGAATCGGAGCCGTATGCGCCGTCGCCGTTCTGCCGGATGCAGAAGGTGCACGCACAGGGACAGTGGTTTGTCAGGTTCACATAGAGATGCTCCCCGACGGGATACAGAATTGTCATTGCCATTTTGAATCAGGACTTCCTTTCATTTCATGCGAAAAATACATCACCGATGCTGCGGTCGATCTCAAAGCTGTCGAGCACGCGGATTTTGCCGATGAGATGCTGGTTGAGAATGTCAATCTCCTCTGCGGGGATCCAGAGTGCGCGGCGCTCGGGATCATCAGCATGCTGCACGGGGAACTGCCGGATATAGGCATCCTCCGCGATGAAGCCGACGACATAGACCATATCGCTTTCCGTCTGTTTATCCACACGCAGGCGGCGTGCGATCTGGATTGCACCCTCCTGCGAGAGCAGTGCGGTGAAGAGCGGCTGCTCCGCGCTGCGGTGCGGGAATCCTTTGAATTTCTTTTCTTCGATTGCGGCATATTCCTCCGCAGAGATCGGGCGGTAAAGCTCCATTCAGTCTCCCTCCTTCTGTTTGCCGGCGGTCTGCTGCCGGACACGGCGGCTGTGGATCTGATCGTACAGAAAATACAGCTTCTGCACGGAGTTCTCCATGAAATAATAATGTGCAATATAGGGGATCAGCAGTACGAGAATGAGGATCATCAGCGGCAGCATCATGATCATTTCGGCAGTGAGATACACAGCAAGCACGATGAAGAAGCAGATTGCGAACAGCATCGTGACAAGAAAATGAATGAGCCGTTCATGCTGCATGAAATGTGTCATCGTGAGATGACGCTCCTCCAGCTCTGCATAATCAATCGGATCCGATGATTCCAGCAGCGCTTCGAGCCATGCCATATAATCAGACAGATATTTTCGCATAAGTACCCCTCCCCATGTGTATATTATACCACGATTTGCATATAGTGTCAAGCAATCTGTTGATATTTCACAATAAGTTCATCAAATCTCCGCATGCGCATGCCGTGTGACATGGCAGCCGATGTTGACGGCGACAGGCAGACCTGCGATGTGGGTCGGCGCCTGTTCAATGTTGACCGCAAGTGCAGTCACGGAGCCGCCGAAGCCCTGCGGACCGATGCCGAGCCGGTTGACCGCTTCGAGCATCTGTGCTTCGAGACCGGCATAGAGCGGCTTTTCATTGCGAACGGCAACATCGCGGCAGAGCGCCTTCTTCGCAAGAAATGCACACTGCTCAAAGTCGCCGCCGATGCCGACACCGACCACGATCGGCGGGCAGGGATTGCTGCCTGCTCTGTTGACGGTATCTGCAACGAAGCCGATGATATCTTCCTGTGATGCAGCGGGGGTAAACATTTTCAGTGCGCTCATATTCTCGCTGCCGAAGCCCTTGGGGCAGACATCAATCGTGACCTTGTCGCCTTCGGCAATATCCAGATGCAGCACGGCAGGGGTGTTGTTGCCCGTGTTGACGCGCTCAAGCGGATCACCGACAACGGAACAGCGCAGATAGCCGTCGATATAACCGGCGGCGACACCTGCATTGACCGCATCGCGCAGGCTTCCGCCGACGATGTGAACATCCTGTCCGAGCGTCAGAAACACGACTGCCATGCCGGTATCCTGACAGATCGGGAGACCTGTCTCTCTGGCGGCGTCGAGATTTGCGCAGAGATCGGCAAAGACGCTCTTTCCGGCGGGAGAGGTCTCGCGGTCTGCACCGCTGCGGATGCACTGCTCCAGTGCCTCCGGGAGAACGGCATTTGCCTCGATGCAGAGGCGGCGGACGGTATCGCGGATTGTATCAACATGAAGCTCTCGCATAATTGTGCTCCTTTGCATTCAGATTTTCCGAGGATTGCTGCTTACAGTATAGCACGATTTGCGGAAAAGTGCAAGGGGATTCACAAAGATTTCAGGATATGGCGGCACCGCATCGGGGCTGACCGGCTGCACTGTGCGTGACATGCGGCGGGGCTGCCCCTGCGATGCGGTGTTGATTCCGGTATATCAGATTGTGCGGAAGAATGAAACAGACAAATTCCGCCAAATCTCTGACGTATAGCACAGTCCGGCGAAACACACAAAATCGAGCATTCAAATTTGTGCACCCCGACGATTTTTTGTGCTGACAAAATCTGCTTTTCGGACGCCTGGTTTATATAGACGCCTTTTCTGTAAAAATGGTTTCAATTTCACGATAATTTCGGGAAAATCGTTGATGCAGCCGCGCTCGGGAAGGGAAATTTGTGCGCATCGCTGAATTTTCGGGAGAATTGTCACATTTTGTCCTCGGTTGCAATTTGTTTTGGGATGTGCTATAATAATCATACTGAGAATACTGTGCGCCCGTGCAGAAACCGGCGGGACGCATGCGGATAAGGAGAAAAGAAATGGAACGAAACAACGCGATTTCCGCCGAGGAAGCATCTGCCTGTGCGCAGGAGGTCCTGCAGCAGGTACAGAGTGTCATTGTCGGCAAGAATATGATCATTCTGAAGGTGCTGCTGGCGGTGCTGGCGGGTGGACATGTGCTGCTGGAGGACATGCCCGGCGTCGGTAAGACCACGCTGGCTCTGGCATTTGCAAAGGTGCTTGATCTTGACTACCGCAGAGTGCAGTTTACGCCGGATGTGCTCCCGAGCGATGTGACCGGCTTCACGGTCTACAACAAGGAGACCGCACAGATGGAATTCAAGAAGGGTGCGGCATTCTGCAATCTGCTGCTCGCGGATGAGATCAACCGTACCTCCCCGAAAACGCAGTCTGCGCTGCTTGAGCTGATGGAAGAAAATGCAGTGACCGTAGACGGTGTGACGCACCCGCTGCCCGTGCCGTATATTGTGCTTGCAACGCAGAACCCGACGGGCTCCGTCGGCACGCAGATGCTACCGGAATCGCAGCTTGACCGCTTCATGCTCCGTCTGCACATGGGCTACCCGGATCTTGACAGTGAGGTGCAGATCATGCAGGCGCGTGCGGACGGCGACCCGCTTGACAGACTCGAGCGCGTTGTTACGAAGGAAACGCTGTTCCATATGCAGGCGGCTGCATCGCAGATCTATGTGGATGAATCCGTCATGCGCTACATCGCAGAGCTTTCCGCCGCGACCCGCTCCCATGAGATGATCCGTCTGGGCGTATCTCCCCGCGGCTCGCTGGCGCTCTGTGCATGTGCCCGTGCGACGGCGCTTGTGCGCGGCAGGGATTACGTTGTCCCGGATGACATCCGCGTGATCGTGCGGGAATGCTTTGCGCACCGTCTGATCCTTGCGCCGCGTGCCCGCATTGAAAATGTCACGGCAGATGCGCTGATCGAGGAGATCATGCAGAATGTGCCGCAGCCGAAGCTGCAAAGGAAGCATGAATCATGATCCGCGCAAAGCTGCTCTATGCTGTTCTG
This sequence comes from Oscillospiraceae bacterium, assembly GCA_016291435.1. Lineage (GTDB taxonomy): Bacteria > Bacillota > Clostridia > Oscillospirales > Ruminococcaceae > Firm-04. The sequence goes on along the minus strand of JAEEXH010000005.1, from coordinate 33,082 downwards.
CTTGTCATTCTGTTCTTCTTCTGGATCCTTTACCGGGGGACGCTGTCCTTTCAGCTTCTGCTCTTCGGACTGCTGTTCCCGATCCCGCTCTGGCTGATGCTCTTTGCACTGCGCAGAGCATTGGCGGTATCGCTGAAGCACACGCAGGAGCCGATCAGCACCGGCAAGGCATTTGAATGGGTGCTTGCCATCCGCAACCGCAGCATTTTTCCTGCGGCATATGCAACGGTCGTGCTGGAATATTCGACGAGCCTTTCTTCGGGTGTGCAGAAGCTCCGCGTGCAGCTTCCCGTGCTCCCGCGCAATACGCAGCGCGTGCTCTTTCGGTTTCACGCAGCGGCATGCGGCGTACAGACGCTCCGTGTCACGCGCCTGCGGATCTATGATCCGCTGCATCTGTTCCGCCGCGATGTGATGAGCAATGTCTCGGATTCCGTGCTCGTGCTGCCTGCCGCCGATCCGCAGATCGGGGAGGACTGGGCGCTGCACCAGCATATCTCCGAGGATTCGGATACCTATGATCCGCACAGGCAGGGCGATGATCCTTCTGAGATCTTTGACATGCACAGCTACCGGGAGGGCGATTCCGTTTCGCGCATCAACTGGAAGCTGAGCGCAAAGCTCGATCAGCTTCTGGTGAAGGAATACAGCCTGCCGATTGCGGGACAGCTTCTTCTGCTGCCCGATTTCCGTCAGGCGGGCGATCCGCAGGAGGCAGCGCTCCGTCTGGATGCGATGCTCGGCGCGATGCACAATGCTGCGTCCTTCCTGCTTGAGCGCGGGATCCCGTTTTCCATGCTGCGGATGACGCCGCGTGACGGCATTGTCAGCACAGGAACGATCGACGCCTCAGAGACCGTCGGCGAATATTTCTATGCGCTGTTCAGCGAGGAGCCTGCCGAGGATAAGGCAGAATCTGTCTGTATCTCGCAGATCATGGAAATGCTCACGGATCCGATGATGCACGATCATCTGCTGTTTTTTACGCCGCTGCTTTCGGATGATGCAGCCGCTTCGCTGGCATCCTTGCAGGACCCGTCGCATCTGACGGTCTTTGCCGTGCGGGATGACGAATCGGAGAAGCCGATGAAGGCGCTGCCGTTTGAATGGATTACGGTGCCTGTTTCGCCTGCACCGTCGGCGCCTGAGCAGCAGCATCCTGTGACCGTGCTGACGGAAGCGGAAATGTACTACGATCCGGACGGGGGAGGTGGCGAACAGTGAAACACCGCAAGAAACGCGGCTCTCCCGATATGCTGCTCATCCATGAAGGCGTAGCGATGTCCGTGCGGGAGCGCAGCCGCTTTCCGGAGCTGCTTGTGCATTCGCTGATCACCGTGCTCGGCGGCTTTGCGACCATGATGTGCTTTCAGGGCTTCTTCGGCTTTCATTACGACTGGAAAATCATGCTGGCAGTGTTTGCCGGTTATTCCCTGATCATGCTGCTGCTGCGGCAGATTTCGCTCCGTATCGCATTTGTCGGCGTGCTGATCTCGCTGACCGTGATTCCCGCAATGCTTCTGCGGCACAAGGATGCCGCGGTAGTCGGTGTCTATGCCTTTTCGCGGGTGATGAACGCCGTTGTGAATTATCAGGATCCGAGTACGGTCGATCTGAGTACGGCTGTTTCAGGAAACATCACCGAAGGCGATTATCTGCGCTTTCTGTTTGATCTGACGGTGCTTGCCGTTGCCGCACTGCTGGAATATTCTGATGTACTGCTTCTGAGCAGACGCTCCGGGCGCAGCGGCTTTGTAACACGCTTTCTTGTGACCTTCCCGTTTCTGGAATGCGGGCTTTTCTTCGGCATCGAGACCTATACGCCGGCAGTTTTTGCACTGGTCGTATTCTGGATTGCTTCGCTGGCACTTGTGCGCGTGCGCGTGCCGAAGGGCGAGGCGCGTGAGAAGCACAATGAGAAGAAGCGCCGCCGCAAGACCTTCACGAGCAATGAGATCAGTGCAGCATATCTGGTCTGTATAGCCGTACTGCTCTCGGGCGGGATCCTGCTCTTTACACGGCATCATGTCCGCACAAAGGCGATGGATGACCGCCGCGACCGTATTCTCACAACAATGGAACATATGTCGATCCGTGATTTTACTGAAGTGCTCCGGCGCATTCCGAGTGAGCTTGGGTTCAATGTCAGCGGTACGGAGATCGAGCTGGACGAGATCGACCGGCTGCATTTCAGCGGCGCACCGGCACTTGATGCCGTGATCGGCGGACAGACGCTCCCGGAGGATCTCTATCTGCGCGGCATGGTCCGCGGCGCATATACCGGGCACGGCTGGACGAATCCGACTGTCGATTATGCTTCGGGCAAATCGCTCTTCCGCCGACTGACAAAGGCGGGCAGGATGCCGCAGACGATCTTTATTTCCGATTATGCCGAGGGCATGCGGCTGCCTTCCGGGATATTCCCCGTGATGAGCTGTGAGGTCTCGGCAGTCTATGACGAATCGGTCAACTATATCCCGTATCAGTCGGTGTGCGATTCTGGGTCGAAATACCGCTATGACACCGAGATCGGATTCAAGAGCCGGAAGAATTACAGCTACTGGATCTTCAATTCTCTGCGGACAGACTGGAAGAAAATGACGGAAACGGCACATCCTTCGGAGAGTGCGGATGTGCGCGAATACGAGGAATTTGTGCGTGATGTCTACCGCAGAGTGCCCGATACCGAAGCGATGCAGAAGATCGAAACGCTCTTTGACGAGTGGCTTGACACGCACCTCAGCTCGGAGTATCCGGAACAGCAATACAGCAATCTTCCGCTGGAACTGAAGCTGGAGACCATCCGTGATTTCCTCTGGGATCTCTGTGAATATGACACAGCGCCCGGCAAGACGCCGAGCGGCGTGGACTATGCAGAGCACTTCCTGTTCGGCAGCCGCCGCGGATTCTGTGCGCATTATGCGACAACGGCTGTGCTTCTCTGCCGGATGTGCGGCATTCCCGCACGGTATGTGCAGGGTTATGTGATGACAAACAGCAATCTGAAAGGCAGCATGGGCAGCGGGAGCTTCCTCTTTGAAGTGCCCGACGATCAGGCGCATGCGTGGGCGGAGATCTATGTGGACAGCTACGGCTGGATGCCCTATGAATTTACTGAGGGCGTTGTGGAGGACTGGCACAGAAATGATCCGCAGAAGGATGTGACGGAGACCACGACCGCGCAGACTTCGATTTCCTATGTGACGACGCAGCCTTCTGCACATCAGACGGTTTCCACGGCGCAGTCTTCGGCGCAGAGCAGCGATGCCGCCACAGAGCCGCAGGGCGGAGCGGGCACAGCGGGCAAGACGGTTCTGCGCGTGCTTCTGATTCTGCTTCTGATTGCGGTGCTCGTGATGCTCTGGCGCATGTGGCACAAGGCGTCTGTTGACCGCCGCAGCCGCAAGATGCACAGGAAAAATCCGAGCCTTGCGGCAGATGCGGCATTCCAGTTTATCATCCGGCTGCTGGAGCTGCAGGGCATCCGGCAGGGCGTGCTGGGGCACGGCGAATTTGCGCTTGCCGCAGAGGAGCGCTGCGATCTGCTCGCAGAGGGTGATATGCAGCTTGCCGTTGAAACGGAGCAGCAGGTCGTGTTCAGCCGCGGCGGGATCACCGCAGAGCAGGCAGAGCAGGTCGTCACGCTGGCAGAGCGGCTTGCGTCACAGCTTTATGAGAAGAGCGGCAGAATTCGGAGATTCTTCCTTCGCTGGGTGCTGCATATTGTGATGTAATCTGTGTATTTGTCTTGATTTTTTGACTGCAATCTGTTATAATAAAAGGGCAGGGCTGCATCTTTCTGCGGCGCCTGCCCTTTGACATTCCCGAGAGGAGGCGGCAGCATGCTGAAAGCAGATCAGCTCTATGCAAATATTATGCGCGGCTGTCTGGACGGCAAAGCGTTCACGGAGACTCTGACGCTCGGGCAGTACCGCACGGAGACTGTGCAGAACGGCGACAGCACAGAGGAACGGATGCTTGATTCGACTGCACAGATACAGGATGCTGCGGCTGAGGTCAAAAAGCTCGCGGAGCGCTGCCCGGAGCTCAAGATCAAGTATCCGCAGAAGCAGGTGTCCGAATCACAGCCTGCGGGAGATGAGAATTCCCGCGTGACGGTGCGGCAGACCGATGCCGTGATCTCGGTGCCGGAGGAGTTTGCGCGGCTGCACGGCGGCTATACATTCTGTACGCTGCTGGAGACTGAGTGGAAGGAACAGACCGAAGCGCTCACAGGAGAGATCGTCAGGCGTCTGCGGAAGCATGAGATCCGCACGGCCGCACTGTTCGGCAAGCCGCTGGACCGCACACAGATCCGCATGAAGCTCACCGCAGATGAGATCGCGACGGAGATCTGGCGCATCCCCTATGAAAAATGCGGGCTCTATCCGCTGCAATGGGACAATGAGATCTGCGGCATGGCGCAGCTTCTGAAGCCGCGTCTCTATGATCTGCTGAAGGAGGACTGCGGCGATTCGCAGGTGCTCTCCGTTCTGCGGAATGAAACGGAGCAATCTGCCGTTCTGCGGCTGACATATATGCAAATGGAAGATTAACATGGCTGAATTTATCACAAATACACCCGCCGAGACGCATGCGCTTGCGGTGCGGCTCGGGAAGGCAGTGCGCCCCGGCACCTGCATTGCCTTCTTCGGAGGCTTGGGCGCCGGAAAAACGACCTTTACGCGCGGCATCGCGGAAGGGCTCGGGCTCCCGGATATCGTGAGCTCGCCGACCTTTGCACTGGTGAACGAATACCACGCGCCGGGCTGCGTGTCGGTCTATCATTTTGATATGTATCGCGTGACCTCGCCGGAAGCGCTCGAAACGACCGGCTTCTGGGATTATCCGCTGGAAGAATCGGTCTTTGTGATCGAGTGGGCGGAGAATATCGCGTCTGAGCTGCCGGAGCCCTGCGTCCGCATTACGATTGACGGAAACGGCGATGAACCGCGGCATATCTGCATCGAAGGGAGTGATCTGCTTGCTGATTCTGGCTGTTGATACCTCGGGCAATACGGCATCCTGTGCGCTGATGCAGGACGCTTTGCTGCTCGGGCAGAGAATGATCTACACTGCGCGTGCGCATTCGCAGATCCTGCTGCCGGAAGTGAAGGGTATGCTTGCTGACACAGGGCATACCGTGCAGGAGGTCGATGTTTTTGCGGCGGCAAACGGCCCCGGCTCTTATACCGGGCTGCGCATCGGCATCGCGGCGATGCAGGCGCTCAGCTACGCGGGCGGCAAGCAGTGCGCGGGTATTTCCTCACTGGAAGGGCTTGCGTGGAATGTGTCGCCCTTCTGCGGTGTCATCTGTGCATCGCTCTATGCAAGAGCCGATCTCTGCTACTGCGCTTTCTTCCGCAGCGACGGGCAGACTGTCACGCGGCTGACAGAAGACGCCGTGCTGAAAACAGATGAGATCGCGGCACAGTGCTGCTCTTTCGGCGCAAAGATCATGTGCGCCGGAAACGGGTATGAGAAGCTGCATGCGCGCTGCGACTGCCTCATTTCCGCTCCGCCGCATCTCTGCAATCAGTCGGCAGCCGGCATTGCAATGGCCGCGCTGCACAGAGATCCTCTCCCGCCGGAGCAGCTCAGCGTCAGTTATTTGCAGGCGGTGAAAATCGGGTAACCGGCAGAAATCCAAATCTGAATCCATATCAGGAGGTATTGAACCATGAGCAGATTACTTATCATCGGCTGCGGCGGTGTGGCATCCGTCGCAATCCAGAAATGCTGCCAGAACGATGCGGAGTTCAGCGAGATCTGCATCGCGAGCCGCACGGTCTCGAAGTGTGACGCGCTGAAGGCAAAGATCGAGGCGGAGGGCAAAACGAAGACCGTCATCACCACCGCGCAGGTCGATGCGGACAAGAAGGATGAGGTGCTTTCCCTCATCCGCTCCTACAAGCCGGATGCCGTGCTGAATCTTGCGCTGCCGTATCAGGATCTTGCGATTATGGAAGCATGTCTTGAAGGCGGTGTGCATTACATCGACACTGCAAATTACGAGCCCGAAGATACTGACGATCCTGCATGGCGTGCGGTCTATGAGAAGCGCTGCAAGGAGCTCGGCTTCACGGCATATTTTGATTATTCGTGGCAGTGGGCATATCAGGAGAAATTTGAGAAGGCGGGTCTCACCGCACTCTGCGGCTCCGGCTTTGATCCGGGCGTGACCTCTGTCTTCACGGCTTATGCGCTCAAGCACTATTTCGATGAGATCCATTATATCGACATTCTCGACTGCAACGGCGGCGATCACGGCTATCCGTTCGCGACGAATTTCAACCCGGAGATCAATCTCCGCGAGGTCTCCGCAAACGGTTCCTACTGGGAGGACGGCCACTGGGTCGAGACCGAGCCGATGGCAATCAAGCGTGTTTACGACTTCCCCGAGGTCGGGCAGAAGGACATGTATCTGCTGCACCATGAGGAGATCGAATCGCTGGCAAAGAATATCCCGGGTGTCAAGCGCATTCGCTTCTTCATGACCTTCGGTCAGAGCTATCTGACGCATATGAAGTGTCTGGAAAATGTCGGCATGCTCTCCACCACGCCGATCAATTTCAACGGCACTGAGATCGTACCGATCCAGTTCCTGAAGGCGCTGCTGCCGGATCCGGCATCTCTGGGGCCGCGCACCGTCGGCAAGACGAACATCGGCTGCATCTTCACCGGTGTGAAGGACGGCAAGGAGCGCACGATCTACATTTACAATGTCTGCGATCATCAGGAATGCTACAAGGAGCTCGGCTCGCAGGCAATCTCCTACACGACCGGCGTGCCTGCGATGATCGGTGCGGCACTGGTCGCAAACGGCACATGGCGCAATGCCGGTGCGCGCACGATTGAAGAATTCGATCCCGATTCGTTTATGGATATGCTGAACAAATGGGGTCTGCCGTGGGTGGTCGATGAGCACCCGCAGACGGTGGAATAATGCGGCGGCAGGATCTGCCGACTCCGTGCTATATCATTGACGAGGCAAAGCTCCGGAGCAATCTGGAGCTTTTGCACAATGTCGAGACGGAGACCGGCTGCCGGATTTTGCTTGCACAGAAGGCGTTTTCCTGCTTTGCGCTTTACCCGATGATCGCGGAATACTTAAGCGGCACAACTGCCAGCGGGCTCTATGAGGCGCGGCTCGGCAGAACTGAATTCGGCAAGGAGACACATGTTTTCGAGCCTGCGTTCACCGATACGGAATTTACGCAGATCTGCAATTTATGCGATCATATCATCTTCAATTCCTTTGCGCAGCTCGGGCGGCACAGACCTGTCTGGGAGCAGGCAGATGTCAGTGTCGGCATCCGCGTCAATCCTGAGTGCTCGACACAGGGTGACCACGCGATCTATGACCCCTGTGCGCCCGGCTCGCGTCTCGGCGTCACAAGAGCAAACTTTCGTCCCGATCAGCTCCGCGGCGTCGAAGGGCTGCATTTTCACACGCTCTGCGAGCAGAATGCCGATGATCTCATCACGACATTCCGTGCATTTGAGGAGAAATTCGGAGAATTCCTCCCGCAGATGAAGTGGCTGAATCTCGGCGGCGGGCATCACATCACCCGCGAGGACTATGATGTCGATGCACTGAAAAAGCTGATCCTTGAAATCCGTCAGAAATACGGCGTGACCGTTTATCTCGAGCCCGGTGAGGCGATTGCGCTGAATGCCGGCTGGCTCGACACGACTGTCATGGATATTGTGGAGAACGGCATCAAAACGCTGATTCTCGATACCTCTGCTGCATGTCACATGCCCGATGTGCTGGAGATGCCGTACCGTCCGCCGCTCTGTGAAAGCGGTGAATGGGGCGAGAAGCCGTATGAATACCGGCTTTCGTCACGCACCTGCCTTGCGGGGGACATCATCGGCGATTACAGCTTTGACCGCGAAATCAGAATCGGCGACCGCCTGACCTTCGGCGATATGGCGATCTATTCGATGGTGAAGAACAATACCTTCAACGGCATGCCGCTGCCTGCGATCGTTTTGCAGCATGCAGACGGCGACTGCGAGATCATCAAAGAATTCTCGTATGAGGACTTCAAGGGGAGACTCTCATGAAGCGGATCATTGTGACGCGGGAAAAGAAATTTGCCGGGGCGTGGGTGCCGTTCTGGATTATCCCCGCGCAGATTGCAGAGATGTACCCGACACATTTCCAGACCGTGGATGAGGTGCAGCTGGATGCTGCGGGATACCCCCGCCCGACGCTGCCGGTTCAGTCGCTCAATGAGGCCGGCAGATGTATCCGCAGCGGTGAAACGGTCACGATCGAATGTGACGACGCGGTCACCGGGATCTATGCCGTGACGATGGACGGCATTCTCTCCAACCGTCTGCCGCTGCGGAGCGGCGAGCAGGACGGCGATGCAGTGACCTATCGCTTTCGTGTCAAGGCAAAGGGCGGCTTTGCGCGCCCCGCATATCCGTGGTTCATCCCGGAGGACGAATAATGGAACAGAAAACGAAGTTTACGCCGCTCTATCTGCTCTCAGCGCTTTACATGATTGGCGTGTATGCATTTTTGCCTGTCTGGTTTTGGCTGAACAAGGACGCGGCGGCAGCGGCATCGGAGGCGGAATACAGTGAAACTGCCGTGAACTTTCCGCTGGCGATTCCGTTTGTGCTCGGCATCGTCAACCTGCTTGCGGTGCTCATTCTGTCGAAGCGCACGACCCGCGAACAGATGCTGAACTGTGCGCTGGCGATCAAATATGCGCTGATCCCGGTCTTCATTGCGGGCGGGCTCTGCATTGTGCTTGCAATCCTGATGATGTTCACGCCCGTCGTGATCATGGTGTTTGTCGGTCCGATGCTCGCGGCTGTGCTCACAGTCGCAGGCTGGCTGATCATGGCAGGCGCGGCGCCCTATTCGATCGCGTATCTTGTGAAAGCGGGCAGAGAGGGCATTCATCATAAGGCGCTGTGCATAGTTGCCGGAATCTTGCAGTTTGTTTTCACGGCAGATGTGATCTCGCTGATGGTGCTGGCGCTCAAGGAAAAGAAGTGGGTCAAGGCAACGATTGTGCTGCTTGGACTGATTGTGCTGGCGGTGCTGGCAGTGATCGGTCTGATCGTATTTGCGATTTTGCGTGCAATTCTTACTTAACATAGGAGGAATGAAAATGACACTCGAAGAATTCAGAGAAAAGGCACAGGACAAGGAATGGGCACCCGGCTGGGATGAGATCGAGGATGCATTCCGCGCAGTCTACGGCGATCAGGAGCCGCAGCATTTCGGCACGGTGATTACCAAGCGCGCGATGTTCGGCGGCCCTGAATATCTCGACGGATACAGTGCGTATCAGTCTCCGAAGGGATACAGCCATGTCGTGACCTTCGGCATGAGCGAGCTCTATGCGGACGAGGAGAGCCTCGGAAAGCAGTACAGCAAATGGGGCTATGAAATGACGATCAAGCTGAAGGGCATTGCGCCTGCGGACACCGTCTGGGCGATGAATATGATGGGAAATCTTGCGCGCTACACCTTCCAGAGCGAGCGCTGGTTTGAGCCGGGGCAGTATGTCGGTTCGTCGCAGAATCCGCAGTCGATCAACCTCGGCGACCCCGAGAGCAAAATCACGGCGCTGCTGATTGCGAATGACACCGAGATTGCAGGCAGACAGACCATCTACGGCGAGCTGCTGTTTTTGCAGCTGGTCGGCATCACAGATGCGGAGTTTCAGGCAGTGAAGGCAGACAGATCGCTGGTGCCGAAGCTGCTGGAAAACCTGCGTGCGGATTATCCAGATCTGGAGACAGACATGCGCCGCACGAAGAATTATATCTGAGCCAAAAGCCCCGAGTCATCCCGACGGATTCCTTGGGGCTTTGTCATACCATACAAAGAAATCAGGCGGAATTTGGTGAATCTGCCGTTTTTTCAGAAGAAACCTTGACCTTAAACTTGGTTCAGCCCTTATAATGCAGACATGGAATGTGAAAGGAGCGCGGCATGGATAAGAAGGATCCGGCAGAGGAGATCACGATCAAGGCGGCGGCAGAGCTGGTCGGCGTGCGGGAATCCGCACTGCGGTATTACGAGCGAAAGAAGCTGATCCGGCCGCGCAGAACAGAAGCGGGCTATCGGATGTATTCCCCGGAGGACATTGCGCGGATCCGGAATATCCTGCTGCTGCGGCATTTTGATTTCACGGTCGATGAGATCCGTGCGGCGCTCGATGACCCCGATTTCAGTGCAGAACGTCTGATCGCCGGGCAGTATGAGGTGCAGCAGGCGAAGATCCGCCATGCGGAGCAGCTAGCGGGCATCGCGCAGATGGTGCAGCTCACAGGTGTCATCATGCCGGACGAGTTTCTGCACGACGGGGAGACTGAAGCGGAGAAACCGGAGATCATGGAGCGCAGATGGAACATGCCCCGTCTTATGCAGAAGGTGAAGGAGATGCTCCCGCAGATACATCCGAAGAAGATCCCGCAGATCAAGGTGCATCTCGCCGCAGTCTGTGCGCTGCGCGGGACGGAGCCGCCCGATTCGGATGCGGTGCTTGCGCAGATCGACGGCTTCTACGCCGTCTGCACGGAGGTCTTCGGCAAATTACCGCCTGTCCTGTTTCACATTCTTGTGCGTGCATATGCGTCAGACGGTGCGATGGCGGCGTCGCTGGACCTCGATTACGGCGAAGGCGCGGCAGTCTATTTTTCTGAGGCACTCGCTGCATGGTGCGCACGGCAGGCGGAATCTGAGGATTCCGCGGAGACCTGACAGGCGCAGATACCCGCCTGTCACAACGGACACGGAGGGTGAAACATGGATCCGATCTATGGAGAAATGCAGCAGAAACCGAAGAAAAAGCGCGGCTGTCTGATCGCGGTGCTGGTCATTCTGGCACTGTCACTGATCTCGGCGGTGTTCCGAAGCTGCGGCGGCAGCCGGGAGCAGGTACCGGAGAAGCCGGCCGATTCTGTCACCGAGGAGCAGCCGGTCACAACAGAACAGACCGCGGCAACTTCCGCGACAAAACGCTCCACCACAGTCAGAACAACGACATCGAACAGCACAACATCGCGCACCGCGACTGCCTCAACCGCTGCTGAGACAACGCAGGCACCCGCTGTGATCGACCCCGATTTCAAAGCATGGGTAGACAGCTATGAGGCGTTCATCGACAGCTATATCGCGTTCATGCAGCGTTACAGCACAGCGGACGATCCGCTCCCGATGATGAATGAGTATCTCGAATATATGCAGAAATACAATGATTTTGCGACGAAGGCTGCGTCGCTTGACGAAAGCAAGCTGAATGCGGCGGAGGACGCGTATTTTCTTGAGGCATCACTGCGGATCGAGCAGAAGCTGCTCAAAGCATCTCTCACATAAGGAGAAGGCGGGTACCGTGCGCGGCGCCCGCCTTTTGCTTGACATTTCTCTTTGAATATGATAAAGTATATCTCAGGAGGGATGCTTATGCCGAATCTCAATGAAAACAGCTTTACGATGCCCGCGGAATTCAGCCGTCACCGCGGCACCGTGATGATCTTCCCGGAGCGTCCGGGCTCCTGGGGCAATGACCCGCTCAAAGCGCAGCACGCATTTGCACAGATCGCCTCGCGGCTTGCACAGTGCGAGGAGATGTATATGCTTGTGAGCGCACGCACAGAGCCGATCGCACGGGAAATGCTGCCTGCATCGGTGCAGCTTGTCCGCATCGACACCGATGACGCCTGGGCACGCGATGTGATGCCGACCTTTGTGCGGAATGCGGCAGGGGAGCTGCGGGGGATTTCGTGGCAGTTCAATGCCTGGGGCGGCGATTTCGACGGGCTCTATACAGACTATGAGAATGACGATGCAGCCGCAGACAGATTCTGCGCGGCGCTCGGCGTGCCGTGTATCGACGCGAGACCTTTTGTGCTGGAGGGCGGTGCGATTCACACCGACGGCGAGGGCACGCTGCTTGTGACAGAAGCCTGTCTGCTGTCCCCGGGGCGCAATCCGCAGATGACGAAGGATGAGATCGCCGATACGCTCTGCAAATATCTCGGTGCAGATAAGGTTATCTGGCTGCCGCACGGGATCTACAACGATGAGACCAACGAGCACATCGACAACATGGCGGCGTTTCTGGCGCCCGGCGAGATCGTGCTCGCATGGTGTGACGATGAGAATGACCCGCAGTATGCGATGTCGCATGAAGCATATGATGTACTGATGCGCGAGACGGACGCAAAGGGGCGGCATTTCACCGTGACAAAGCTGCCGGTGCCGCACAAGCCCGTTTGCGTGACGGAAGCGGAGTGCGCAGGCTACACCTTTGCGGCGGGTGAGGACACCCGTGAGCCGGGCGAGCGGCTTGCCGCATCCTATGTGAACTTCTATTTCGGCAACGACTGCGCGCTGGTGCCGCAGTTCGGCGGGGAATACGCAGCGGACGATGCGCGTGCGATTGAGATTCTTCGCGGCTGCATCCGCGGGAGAGAGGTCGTGCCGATTCCGGCGCGTTCGATTCTGCTGGGCGGCGGCAATATCCACTGCATCACGCAGCAGATCCCCGGCTGACCGGTGTAAATAAGCGAAGCCCCTGATTCCGTTTGTGCGGTATCAGGGGCTTTTTCTGTTATCGGATCACTCCGCTGCCGGATCGGGGGCTGCCGTAGTGACAGGCGGCGGGGGAGGCGGTGCCTCCGTGGATACGGGAGGCGGCTCTGTGGAAGCCGGCGGCGGTGCCGCGGTAGTGACATCAGGTGCAGATGTGGAAGCCGGCTCATCCTTTGTTGTTGCAGCGGCGGAGGTCGTTGTCGCCGCCTTTGCGGTGGTTGTTGTCGAGCCGGTCGTGCCGGAAGTGCTTGTTGTGGTCCAGCGTGCAGAGGTCTGCGTCGGGTTGTTCGCGTAATAAATGACGATTTCGTAGCCCTTCAGCACATCAATCTTCGTGCCGGGATCGGGCGAGACAGAGCAGACATTGCCGTTTGCGAAATTCCAGTTGACCGTTCCCTGGTAGATGACGGACTGCGGGGAGCCGTTCTGCGCAGTATAGGTGGAAACAGCGGTCGTGGTTGTCGTCTCGGTAGTCTGCTGACGGCGCCATGTGTTGCGCGGCGCTGTTGTCACAACGACTTCATGTGCGGGGACGAACCCGAGCTCTTCGAGCTCCGCGAGATAGGTCTCCAGCGTGTAGCCGCTGAAGGACGGAATCTCAATCTTGGAGCTGCCGCGGCTGACGCGCACCTTGACGGTGCTGCCGCTCAGGAATTCAGCGCCCTCGGGGAGCTCCTGCCAGATGATCTGATCCTTCTTGATGTTCTCATCGTAGATATACTCAGGATCGAGCTCAAGCCAGCCTGCCATTTCCTGCTGCTTGATCGGGAAGTTCATACCGACCAGATTTGGCATGATGCTGTTGTAATGCACAGTGGAGGTGGTTGTATTTTGTGCGGGAACGACATTGTCTTCCTCGGAGGACCACTCCGCGCCGCTTGAAAGCGGATCGGGCTTCCTTGTATTAAAGATTTTGGAGAAGGCGAATATCACGAGCACGACGATGGCGAGCAGGAGAAATGCGATCAGCAGCGGACCGCGGAGCCGTTCCATGACAGAAGGTTCTGCTGCCTGTGTCCTTGCGCGGCTGCCGGCTGCGGAGGTTTTCCGCACGGGCTGCACATTGCTCTGCTTCTGCTGCACAGGCTTCTGCGGTTCGGGCTGCGGCGCCGTAAATACGGTGGTTGCTTCCTCGCGGCGCGGCGGATCGGCAGGCTTTGCAGGCTGCGTCTCCTCGGCGGACTCCTCAAAGAGCAGTGTCACGAGGTCTGTGATCGTGTGGACTCGCTGATTCCAGTCGAGCGCCATGCCCTTCATGATCGCATCGGAGACCTTCTCCGGGATATGCGGGTTGACCTCGGCGGGCGGCGTGAGATTTTCGTAATCCTGCCGCGAGATCGCATCGCTTGCACGGCATCCTGTGAGGATGCGGTAGAGCACTGCGCAGATGCCGTAAACATCGGTCCATGTGCCCTGCTGCCGGTCTGCGAAATACTGCTCAGGAGCTGCATAGCCGTCAAAGAGCTGTGCATCGAGCTCGGTGTCATTGGTTCGCACTGCCGAGATGCAGAATCTTGTCAGCTTGAGCTCTCCCTTTTCCGTCACGAAAATCGTCTCCGGGCTGAGGCCGCGGTGCAGAACACCGGCGTTGTGCAGAAGGCTCAGCGAGGTAAAGAGCGGCGGGAAGATCCGCTTGACGGTATTCCAGCTCAGCTCGCCTGCGTTCTCCTTCAGATACTGGAGCAGGGTTCTGCCCTCAAGATACTCGTAGATCGCATAGGTGGTGTTGTTCTCGGATACGAGATCCAGCGCAGGATTCAGGTGGCTGAGGCTGCGGAGCCTTGCGAGCGCCTTGTTGAGCTCGGTATACTCTGCCATCAGCGCCTTATACTGCGCGAGATGATCGTAGGCGACATTCACAAGGGTGCTCTCCGGGACTCTGCTGCAAAGCTGCTCGGGCAGATATTCGCGCACAAGCACCTTGCAGTCGGTATTGATATCATAGGCGATATAGGTGACGCCTTCACCGTTCGATTCGAGCGCCTTGCCGATGAGATAGCGCTCATGCAGCACAGTGCCCGGTTTCAGATAGTTTGCGAGACAGGGCGTTTTCTGATCATATTTGCAGTGCGGGCAGACTGTCACGCCGTCTTCGAGCGGTTCCATGCAGCCGTAGCACAGATTCAGTTCACGCATTGGCTCCTCCTTCCGTCTGCGTTATCCGTCAGAGCTGTAATAGTTCTATACGCAGAAATACGCGCCTCCGATCACAGCAGGCTAGGAGGCGGTGATAAAAGCAATCATTGTACTGTATTTATTTTATCAGGAAATACATGCGTTGTCAATGATTTTGCGCGGAAAACTCCGTTTTGCTTTCAAATTGTAGCTATTCTGTAATTCTTTGCGGCACCAGAGCATTCACCCTGCTGTTACTGATCGCTCAGAAGGGTCGCGACATAGTTCGGGCGTGCATCGGACATGCCGCGGAGTGCGCCTGCCATGTCGAAATCTGCCGTGATGATATAGGAGACCAGACCGCCGGTTTCGCCGTCCTTGTAGCAGTAGCGATAGGTGCGCTGGACAGAGCCGTCCTTCTGGTATGTGACGCTGTACGGCTCCATATTGAGCTTTTCGGAGATCTGCTCAGAGGAGAGCGGTCCGGTAAACTCATTGGGGTCGATATACGACTTCTTCTCTGCGCCGAAGGGATTGCTCTCAAGGCGCGTGTAGTCATAGTATGTGACTGTATTCAGAATATCGCCCTCTGTGTGGCAGATGATCGCCCACTGCGGCAGCTTGACGCCGAGGACCTTGCAGGTCTTCTTGCTCTCTGCCATTGCAGCATGCTCCGGGTAGACCTGATTGATCGAGGCGTAGGCAGATTCATTCTTGAGCTGAATCTCTGCGCCGCTCTGTGCTGTCGTGAGCTGTCCGCCGAGACCCTCTGCCAGCTTCCTTGCATAGCGTGCGCCGTCATTACGGCGGCGGAAGATCGTGACCAGCAGGAAGAGGATGACGACAATCGCCGCAATGATAATGATCATCAGGATCCACTTTTTCAGAGCGCTGAATCTGCCGCCCTCTTCATCGGAATGCTTTTCGTGCTTTTCACGCTTCTCGCTCTTGTGCTCGCTCACTTCAAAGGGATTGTTGGGTTCCTTGTCGCGTGCGAGTTCATCCTCGTAGTAGTCATTGACCTCAGAAGCGGAGATCTGCTGGGTATCGTTCTTATCTGCCATGATTTTGACTTCCTTTCAAATGATTTCAGAAACTGAGCAGACCGCGGTCAAGCATATGCTGTGCCGCTGTGAGAATGCCGAGCTTGCCGCTGCCGTAGGTGAGACCGCCCTGCAAGTAAACTGCATAGGGCTCACGCATCGGGCCGTCGGCAGAGAGCTCGATCGAGGCGCCGCCGGTGAAGGTTCCGGCTGCCATGATGACCTTGCTTTCGTATCCGGGCATATCCCATGCTTCCGGAGTGACATAGGAATCGACCGGGGAGCCCGCCTGAATGCCGCCGCAGAAGGCTTCCATCGCGCCGGGCGAGCGGAGCTTCAGCACGGTAATGATGTCGCCTGCCTTTTCGCTCGCCTTCGGGAGACACTCAAACCCGAGCGAGCCGAGCAGCGATGCTGCAAATACGCCGGTTTTGCGTGCATTTGCAACGACTTCCGGTGCAAAGAAAAGACCGAGATACATTTCACGGCACATATTCAGCGAGCAGCCGACCTCCTTGCCCATGCCGACGCATGTGAGACGGTAGGCACACTGCTCGACAAGCGCCGCCTTTCCGGCAATATAGCCGCCGGTCTGTGCGATGCCGCCGCCGGGATTCTTGATCAGCGAGCCGATGATGAGATCTGCGCCCGCATCGGTCGGCTCATCGTAATCGACAAATTCGCCGTAGCAGTTATCGACCATGATGACAGCATCCGGGTTGACGCCGCGGACGGTCTTGACGATCTCCGCAATGTCTGCGACAGAGAGCGCCGGGCGCAGCGAGTAGCCGCGTGAACGCTGGAGATAGACGACCTTTGCGCCGGAGACACCCGCCGCAATCGCCGGAAGATCGGGTCTGCCGTCTGCATTCAGATCGACCTGCCCGTAGGTGATGCCGTAATCGGCGAGGGAGCCGTTGCCCTTCCCGCGGATGCCGATGACCTCCTCCAGCGTGTCATACGGCGCACCGGTGACGCTTACGATCTTGTCGCCTGTGCGCAGAACGCCGAAGAGCGCCGTCGAGAGTGCATGTGTGCCGGACACAAACTGATGCCGCACGAGGGCATCCTCTGTGTGAAACACACGCGCCCAGACCTTGTCGAGCTTATCGCGCCCGACATCGTCATAGCCGTAGCCGTTTGCGCCTGCAAAGCATGCCGCAGAGACATGCTCCGCCTGAAATGCAGCGAGCACCTTTGCGGAGCCGTGCTGCGAGATCATGTCGATCTCACGGAACTGCGCCGCCGCTGCCGCTTCTGCTTCCGCAGCAGCCTTCAGCAGCCGCGGGTCAAAATCAAATACATCCTTCAAAATTACACTTCCTCTTCCGGCTTACAGACCGGCATATCATTGAATTTCAGCGGGAACTTTCCCGTGATTCTTGCTTTTGCGAGCGCTTCCTTTGAGAGCAGCACCGAGACATCCTCGGGCTTTCTGCCGCCCCATTCGAGCATGGCGCCGATCGCGAGATGAATCGCGTCATCCGTGCCGCAGTCAAGATCGGTTGTGTTGACGCCGAGTGCAAGCGCGAGATTCAGCACGCTGTAAAGATCCCGCAGCTTGTCGCTGCTTTCCATGCGTCCGATGAGCGGGACGCCGCCGGCCAAATAGCCCTCCTGTTTGCAGAAGGCTGCCGCATCGCTGTATGCGGAGAAAATGCTCAGCGAGAGATGATCCTCCGCGATCTTGAAAATCCGCGGGATCGACACGCCGTCATGATACTGCGACTCCGAGAGGACGATATAGAGCGTCTCTTTGCTCCATGCCGCCCGTACCTTTGCCTGTGCTTCTTCGATGGTTCTGATCATTACAAAATACCCTTTCCGCCGTCGGGGTCGCCCTCGTGGACGCGCTCCCAGACAAATTCCGATTCGAGCAGCGAGAAGCCGATCTCCTCATAAAAGCTCTTACGGATATCGAGTGCATAGAGAATGCTGTCCTTGCCGCGTGCGCTGAGATCGTTTGCAATCCAGTGCAGAAAATCGCGTGCATAGCCCTTGCCGCGTGCAGCACGCCTTGTCGCGACCTGCCCGATCAGCACATGGTTCTCGTAGTCGTAGATCGCAGTCGCGGCGGTGACGCCGAAATATGTATAGCAATGCCTGAGCCCGCGCCGCACCATATGGGAGGTGTCGGTGAGCCACATGTCATAGGCAATGATATTCGGGAAGCCTTCCGAGAGGATGGTATACACATCGTCGAGCTTCGGGTCTCGGCAGACCTCCTCATCGCGGAAAAGCGGTGAGACGGGCGCCGGGTTCAGCCCGAAGACATAGCGGGGGAGCGCGGTATAATTCCGCAGTGTGAGCCCCCTGAGCAGTGTGCCGCTCCCTTCAATGCGAAACGGCGCATGCATCTCTGCGAAGATGGAAAGCTCCTGCGCGGCTTCCGCGTCGCCGGAGAAATCCTCCTGCGTGGAGATGAGCAGTGTGCTGTTCTGGAGCATGAGCCATGCGGTCTTCCCGTGCGATTCCAGCGCGAAAAAGCGGCAGAAATCATAGTCTGTGCCGTAAGCGGCGAGATTGCTGAGCATCTTGCGTCCGTAGTGACATTTTGCAAGCATTTGCAGATCAAGCCGCTTCGGTTCTGTAACCTGTGTAATCATAATCAGCCCTCGAAGTCCAGCCGAAGCGTCAGCATGAGCAGCTCTGCAAGTTTTTCGCAGGCTTCCGCATCGGAAAGGCGAATCACCGAGACCGGCGCATGCAGATACCTGCACGGTACAGAAACAGCAAGCACACGCACGCCGCTGCCGGCATTCTGGATTGCACCGGCATCATTGCCGCCTGCAATTTTCGTTTTCGTCTGCCACGGAATGCGGTTTTTCTCGCAGCATGCGACAGCATGATCGTAGAGCGCCTTGTCATAGATCGTTCTGCCGTCGATGAACGAGATCACAGCACCTTTTCCGAGCTCACAGACACGGTCCGTGCCGTGCGAATCGGGCAGATCGGCAGCGGTTGTCGATTCAAAAATCACAGCAATATCGGGATCAACCTGCGCTGCCGCAACACCTGCGCCGCGCAGTCCGACCTCCTCCTGCACAACAAATGCAAAGTCTGCATCAAACTCTGCATTGTGACCTGCCATGCCGCGGATGAGATCAAGCAGAATCAGGCAGCCGAAGCGGTCGTCGATCGCCTTTGCCGCATAGGAATCTTCTCCGAACACCTGCGGCACGGTATCAAAATAGATGATGTCGCCCGGGCGGACGATTTTCAGGGATTCTTCCTTTGTGCAGGTGCCGATGTCGCAGTAAAGCGCAGACATTTCCGCAGGAGCAGTGCGCTCCGATTTGCTGAGATGATGCACAGGCTTTGTCCCGATGACGCCGGGGTGCATGTCCTTGCCGACCAGCACCTGCCGCCCGATGACCGCTCCTGCATGGATGCCGCCGACCGTGTCAAAGCTGAGCGTGCCGTCAGCGTTGACCGCCGTGACCATCAGCGCGACCTCGTCCATATGCGCGGTGAATAATACTTTGTGCACAGGGCGCTTTAGCCCCGTGATGTGAACAAGCACATTGCCGAGCCTGTCAACCGTGACGGCATCTTCCGGTACGCCGGCGCTTTTCAGTTCGCCGAGAATATAATTTCGCACTGCATGCTCCCTGCCGGATGTACCGCAGAGGGTGCAGAGCCTGTTCAGTTCATTGAGATTCATGCCTTGCCGCACTCCTTTGCGAATTCTGCCAGCAGTCTGGCGGTCTCAGAGACATCCCTGAGATCGACCGTTTCGATCGGTGTATGCATATAGCGGATCGGGATGGAAACCGTGCCTGCCGCACAGCCGCCCGGTGCAAGTGCAAGGTTGTCCGCATCGGTGCCGGTGTGCTCAGGCATGATCTCGGTCTGATAAGGAATCCCGGCCTTCTCAGCAGCGGAGATCAGCGCCTCGGAGAGCTCCTGCGAAAGCAGTGCGGAAATGCCGATCGCAGGGCCCTTGCCCATCTCATAGCATTCATCGCTGTCATCATGCTGCACCGCAAAGGTCGTATCGACTGCAATGGCGTAATCAGGCTGCTCGTTCGCCGCACAGAGCTTTGCACCTCTGCCGCTGCGCTCCTCCTGCCCGCTCATGTAAAACACAACATTGCAGGGGAGCTCGCCCGCTTCGGCGAGCGCCTTTGCCGCAAGGATCACGGCCGCACATCCGGTGCGGTTGTCGAGTGCGGGTGCCGTCATCTGCTCATCGCTGAGCATCTTCGGCCCCGTCGCATAATATACAGCATCGCCGCGGCTGACCTTCCCGCTGAGCGCATCCTTCGAGGAAACGCCGAGGTCGATGCAGAGCTGTGCATCCTCGGGGACTGCCTGCTCTCCCTTCAGCAGATGGGGCGGCAGAATGGAGATGACGCCGCGGAGCGTCTTTTTCCCTTCGATGATAACAGGCTGTCCGAGCAGCAGCCGACGGTCGATGCCGCCGACTGCACCGATGCGCAGAAAGCCGTCATCGGTGATGTCTGTGACAAGAAAACCGACCTGATCGAGATGTGCGCAAAAGAGCAGCGTCTGCTTGTTCGGATCGCTGCCGAGATGCGCCGACACGGAGCCGTCACGGAATGCCGCATCAGGAATATATTTTCTGAGCGCCTCTGCTGCAAATTCGCCGACTGCGCGCTCTCTTCCCGAGATGCCGTGCAGCTTTGTCAGCGCGGCGGTCAGTGTGAAAGTATCACTCTGTTTCACTTTCCGGTTCCTCCCTCATATCTATACAGAATTATTATACCAAACCGGGCATAAAAATGCAAGGATGCGGCATCTGTTTGTAGCATTCCAACAAAACATCAGCCAAAACTTTGTTTGAATCACAGCGGATTCCATATTGCAAAATCTGCAAATATGTGTTACAATAGATTTAAGAAAACCTGCCTGACAAAGGAGGCGATCCGAATGGAAATTCACAGCATCGGCTATCATCACGCCCATGACAGCAGCTTTGCGATCGACCGCCCAGACGGATGCGGGCAGAGCTGGCTGTTCCTGCTGTTCCACACGCCCGTGACGGTGCGCGTCGGCGGGAAGAATGTGCAGGTTTCTGCGGGGTGCTGCATGATCTATTCTGCCGGGACACCGCAGTATTATGCGGCATGCGAGGAGCATTATATGGATGACTGGTTCCATTTTACGGTTGAGCCGATGGATACCGTGCTCTTCCGCGAGCTGGATATTCCGCTGAATACGCCGCTTCAGCTTTCGGATGCGGCGGAATGCTCTGCGCTCGTGCGCACGATGAACTATGAGCATCACAATTCCAAGCTCTATCATGTGGACATTGTCGAGCTTTACATGAAGATCCTGTTCATTCAGATCAGCCGGCAGGTGCATGCACCGCGTCTGCGCGCCACACAGAAGGCGAGTGTCAAGCACGATCAGCTTGTCGCACTGCGCTGGCGCATTTTCCATCAGATCGAATCGGTCGGGAGCGTCAGTGAACTTGCAGCAGAGCTCTCGATGAGCGTCTCCTCGCTCCAGCACAGCTACAAGGCGCTGTTCGGCGAGAATATCACGCACGACATCGTGCTGTCGCGTGTGGAGAAGGCGAAGATTCTGCTTGCATCGACGGATCTGCCGCTGCGTCTGATTGCGGAGCAGAGCGGCTATCACAATGAGTTCCACATGATGCGGCAGTTCAAGGAGCGCACCGGCATGACGGCGAGCGAATACCGCGCATTCTGCAAATAAGAACGGAAAGCCCGCAGGATCCGGCAGATCCCGCGGGCTTTGTGCTGCTTATACTTTTCTGAGATAGCGCGAGGTGCGCTTGCGTTTTTTCTGCTCGTACATGATCTGATCCGCCTTTGAGATCAGCGGGAAGAGCTTCATCTCCGGCGTGACCTTTGTGATGTAGGTGCCGATGCTGGCGCCGAGCTCATAGGGCTTGCGGATGACGCCGTTAATATCGGAGAGCTGGCGCAGGAACCGCTGCTCGAACTGCTCTGCCTCCTCTGCGGTGAAGCCGCTGCCGATCACAATGAACTCATCACCGCCGAAGCGTGCGCAGACCTGATTGCCGGTGCAGTTCTCCGAGATTGTAGCGGCGAGCTTGCGCAGCGCAAAATCACCCTCATCATGTCCGTAATTGTCATTGATGAGTTTGAGGCCGTCCATGTCGATGAAGGAGATCATCAGCGGTTTGCCGGATTCACAGCATTCTCTGAAGATTATATCGGCAAGCCGCAGGAAGCCGTTGCGGTTATAGATGCCGCAGAGCGGATCCATGACATAGAGCCGGTCGAGCTCGCGGATGGCATCATTCAGATTGATCAGCTTGCGGATGTTCTCGAAGGAATGGCTGATATTGATCATCAGCATGTGACAGAGCAGGCTCTGTGTCGGAAAATCGGTGTTCGTGAAGATGTAGTAGCCAAGGCATCTGTCGCGGAAATGCATCGGGAAGAAATAGCTGATATTGCCGCCGGTCTCAAGCGGGAGCGGGTACATATCGCTGCGGTTGAACTGCGGGACATCGCGGACGCGCCCCTCCATCCAGATCAGCGGCGCAGACATGTGTTCCGTGTATGTCTGATTGTTTTCCGCTTCGGAATGCGTACCGTCGCCGTTGTCAAAGAAAGCGTTTTCCCAGTTTTCGCAGAGACAGATGCAGCACTGCTCACAGCCGATTTCATGCAGATACTGCGCAAGAATGCGGATGCTGTCCTCGGGGGTCTCATTGAGGGCGAGTGCCAGCGTTGTGCGGCTCAGCATGGAGGTGTCTGCGCGGAACCGCTGAATCGTGCTGTATGCCGCAGATCTGTAACTCTTGATATCGAGGTCTGCGCTTGTCTTGCAGCCGCAGCTCTCCATATAGACGGGAGACGCTTGAAGCGTGACGGTTTTCCCGCAGCTTTCGCCGCTGAACACACGGTTCAGCAGTTCACAGGCAGCCTTTCCTGCTTCTGCAAGCGGCCGTCCGACTGTGGTCAGGGCGGGATAGTGATGCTGCGCGAGATAGGTGTTGTCGAAGCCGGTGACGATCACATCCTCCGGCACACGGATGCCGTTCCGGGTCAAAACGCTGACGGCTTCCAGTGCCATCGCGTCATTCGCGGAGATGACGGCATCCGGGAGCGGCAGACCGCTCGTGAGAATCTGCTCAGCAGCGAGCTTGCCGCCTGTCGGGCGGAAGTCGCCGGAGTGAATGCGTGTTTCCTCCAACGGGATTCCGTGTGCGGTGAGCACCTCACGGAATGCTTCCAGGCGCTCCCTTGCCTCGGGGTTATCCTGCGGGCCGGAGATATAGTCAATGGTCTTCGCGCCGTGCACCGTGATCACATGCTCGGCGATCTGCCGCATTGCGGCTGCATTGTCGATCCGGATATTATAGAACGCCGGATATTCGCTGCTGTCAAATACGACTGCCGGGATTCCGGTATCCAGCAGATTCTTGAAAATCTGTGCGCGGGATGCGGCATCCTCGATGGTGTTTGTCAGCAGGATTGCGCCGTCGAAAAGCGAATAATTGATCAGCGAATAAATCGCATATTCGCCGCTGTCATACTCTGCATTGGCGAGCACCCCGCCGAAGCAGGCAAACACGGAGATATTGAAATTGCAGAGCTTTGCTGCTTCCTTGATACCGCTCAGAATGCTGCTCTGATACTCTTCGTCTGTTCCGGCGACCATCACAGCGATATTCCGGATCCTGCCCTGACTCATGTAACCACCCCTGTCTGCGTGATGCGGATAGATGTGCTTCCGCATACTCTGTTATTTTATATTATAGCACAAATCACAAAAAAATCAACCCTTTTTCAAAATTTTATAAAGCCTTTTGAAGTTATTTTGGATTAAATTTAGTTTATAAACAGAAAAGCACCGCCCGGACAATTCTTTGTCCGGGCGGTAACTGTTACGCCTGTTTGTTTGCTGTGCGGGTGATTGCCTTGACAATCTCGACAGTAATCAGGATCAGGACAGAAAGCCCTGCCGCAGTGAGATATTCTGAAACTGTCAGCGGCACAAGAGAGAAGATATTGCGGAGTGCGGGAATCAGCAGCACCGGCAGTGTCAACGCGACGGAAAGCATAATGGAGCCGAGCAGCGCGGGATTGCGGTGTTTGATCGTAAAGACGGAGCCTTTGAGACTGCGCATATTCCAAGAGTGCAGCATCTCGCAGCAGGAGAGCGTGATGAATGCCATTGTCGTGCCGGCTTCCGGCGAGGTCTTTGCGCCGATCACATAGGAGATGAGCGTCAGTGCGGTAATCAGCATACCCTGCCAGAGCAGGTTGATGCCGAGGCCGTCCGAGAAGATATGCGCGCTGCTGCTGCGGGGCTTCCGCTTCATGATGCCGTCCTCTGCTTTCTCCATGCCGAGTGCGGCAGCGGGGAAGCAGTCGGTGATGAGATTGATCCAGAGCAGGTGCACCGGGCTGAAAATACGGAATGCGCCGTTGGTGAGGCTGCCGAGCCCGAGCGTTGCGATGAAGATGCAGAGCACCTCACTGAGGTTGCTGGAGAGCAGGAACTGGATTGCCTTGCGGATGTTGTCATAAATGCGTCTGCCTTCCTCGACTGCACCGACGATGGTCGCGAAATTGTCATCCGTGAGCACCATATCCGCAACATTTTTCGTGACATCCGTGCCGGTGATGCCCATGCCGACGCCGATATCGGCGCTCTTGATCGAGGGAGCATCGTTGACGCCGTCGCCGGTCATCGCGGTTGTCATGTTCTGCTTGCGCCATGCATTGACGATGCGCACTTTATGCTCCGGCTGCACACGCGCATAGACGCTGTAATCCGCGACATGTGCATCGAATTCCTCATCGGAGATTTCGTTGAGCTCCGCGCCGGTGAGTGCCTTCTGCCCTTCGCCGAGAATTCCGAGCTCCTTCGCGATTGCAACTGCCGTGTCACGGTGGTCGCCGGTGATCATCACAGGTCGGATGCCTGCCGTGCGGCAGAGACCGATCGCATCCTTGACCTCCGGGCGCACCGGGTCGATCATGCCGGTCATGCCGATATAGATGAGATCATGTTCGAGTGCGGCAGGTGAGGTATCCTCCGGCAGGCTGTCCATCGTGCGGTATGCTGCCATCAGCACACGCAGCGCCTGATCTGCCATTTCCTTATTCTGCGTGAGGATGATCTCTTTGTCCGCTGTGGTGATCTCGCGGACGCCGTTTTCTGTCAGAATCTGCGTGCAGCGGCGCAGCACTTCATCCGGTGCGCCCTTTGTATACTGCACATATCCGCCGTCCTTCTTATGAACGGTTGACATCATCTTGCGGAGTGAATCAAACGGTGCTTCCGCGACGCGGGGCATGGTTTCCTCGCGCTCATATTTTTTCAGCCCGTTTTTATATGCGTAAGCGACCAGAGCCGCTTCGGTCGGTTCTCCCGTGACGCTGCCGTCTGTGTTGAGCGCGGCATCACAGCAAAGCGCCATAGCTTCTGCGAGCAGCGCGGGTGCATCGGTGCGCTCCTGCACGACGGTCATCTTATTCTGTGTGAGCGTGCCGGTCTTGTCGCTGCAAATGACCTGCGCACAGCCGAGTGCTTCGACTGCGGTGAGTCTGCGGATAATCGCACCGCGCTTTGACATATTCGTAACGCCGATCGAGAGCACGACCGTCACAACGGCTGCTAGACCCTCCGGGATCGCGGCGACTGCAAGGCTCACGGCGATCATAAAGGACGAGAGGAAGCCGGGCATCGTGATTCTGCCCTGTGCGGAGATCATCTGCAAAACACTGATGCCGAGGATCAGCACACAGATCACGAGCACTGCAACGGAGAGGATCTTGCTGAGCTGCGAGAGACTCTTTTGCAGCGGCGTTTCGTCATCCTCCGCATTTGCGATTGCGCCTGCGATCTTTCCCATTTCAGTCTGCATGCCTGTTGCGGTGACAACCGCCTCCGCTCTGCCGTAGGCGATGCTGCTGCCCATATAGAGCATATTTCTGCGGTCACCGAGCGGGATCTCGCCGCCGCTGAGCTGTGCGGTATCCTTATCGACAGGGACACTTTCGCCTGTCAGCGCCGATTCCTCTGCCTTGAGTGCGGCGGCGGTCAGCAGGCGGCAGTCTGCGGGGACATTGTCGCCGGCTTCGAGCTCAATCACATCACCGGGGACAAGCTCTGCGCTCGGAACGACAATCACCTCGCCGGAGCGCTTCACGCGGCTGTGCGAGGCGCTCATTGCCTGAAGCGCTTCGATCGCGGCTTCTGCCTTGTTCTCCTGATAGACTCCGAGCACGGCATTTGCGAGCACAACAAACAGGATGATAAACACATCTGCATCCAGCCTGCCGTCTTCAATCACGCCCGTGATGCCGGAGATCACGGCAGCCGCCAGCAGCACAAGAATCATCGGGTTCCTGAACTGTTCGAGAAAGCGTGCCAGCAGCGTCGGCTTCGGGGGATCATCCAGCCGGTTCGGGCCCTGTTTCACAAGACGGTCTGCCGCCTCAGATGCAGTGAGTCCTGCCTCGGATGTGTGCAGCTCTGTCAGTACGGCGTCCGCCGTTTCGAGATAATGCTTCATATTTTTTATGCCTCCGTTATCGGTCGGAAAATGATGGGTCAACCATAATATTATAGCGCGCAAATGCCGGAAAGTCAAGAAAAAAGCCGGGTTTTCCCCGGCATTTCACATAATTTCACATATATTTAACATAGTGCATCTATACGCGGTGTGTCAGCATTCTGCGGGCGAGCGTTCCGTTGAGCGCTGCGGCATCGCGGAGATATTTGATGATGCAGAAGGGCTGCATGTAGCGTTTATATTGCGTAGAGGGGAGACGCCGGAGCTTTCCCTCGAAGAACAGGTGATTGCCGAGCAGCCGGTCCATATCCTTGATAGAATACCGCCAGTAGTGCTTTTGCATCTGCACGCAGCCGCTCATGCGGATGATCTGCGCTGTGAAGGACATGCAGTTTTCCGCTTTCGGGATGCGGAAACCGCCGAGCAGCGGCATCGTTGCCATCGAAAAGAGATTGAACCGCAGCTCCCGGTCAGATTCGCATTTGCGGAGAAATGCGCGGATGCGCCTCAATTGCGCATCGGTCACAGGCAGACGAAAGATCTTTGCTTCAAAATCGCTGTGGTCGCCGAATGCGTAATAATCACGGTATTCGTGCATGAATCCGGCATCGAAAGGAAAGCTGTGATACCGCCGCGAGAAGCTCACAAAATCCGTAAGGGAGCGGTCGAGGCTCACTGCGATGTGCGTATAGGGATACCCTGTGATGCGCCGTGCAATGCTGCCGAGACCTGTATGCGCACGGATGAGGACGATGAAGATTTCGTTCATGATATTTCCTTTTTCAGACGGCGGAACAGCGCAATCGCCATCCGGATCATCTCATAATACATCGGGAGCATCGCCAGCACCATCAGAATATCGCATGCAAAGACCGGCAAACCGAACAGCGTGAACAGCACTCTGTCGCGGACGGTCATTGCGATCAGTGCGCAGGCGGTGTATCCGAGATGCGCTTCGATCGGTCCGAGCCGCGGAAACTGGAATTCATTGAAATAGATGATGTAGTTCATCATCGTGACATTCATGATGCCGTAGAGCGGTGCGGCAAATGCGGCGGGCGCAAGATGCACATAGGGCGTGAGACCGAAGGCAAGCAGCAGGAAGGTTGAGAACAGCACGTCGGTGATGAGGTCGAAATAGGCGCCTGCCTTTGAGGACATCTGCCGCGTTCTGGCGACATAGCCGTCGAGATCGTCCGCGATCAGATGTGTCGCAAGACCCAGGATCGTGCCGATGAAAAACAGCGGGGAGATGTTCGTCAGCAGTGTCATGATGACGGCGAACAACCCGCCGAGCGCACCGACGGCTGTCACCTGATTCGGCGTTGCATTCTTCGGGATATATTTTCCGGCATGCTTGTAGAGAAACTGCTGGAAACCGGTCTCCAGCTTGCTGGGAATCATTTTTTTGACGGGATTCTGATACGGTTCAGCCATTGTTATCCTCCGAATCTGAACAGATTTTTCAGCATCGAGCGGATGAAAAATCCGTAGTCGAGAAAATCATAGACGCCCTGCCGCCAGGCACGCAGAAAGAGCCGCACGACAAGGAGGTGATAGTGCATATAGTACCGCTTCACGCTCATGTGCTCCGGCCGTGCGACCACATGCAGATAATCCCAGTGCGCGGGATCCTCCGTGATGAGGCGGCTGCGGTATTCCTCAAACTGCGGCGAACTCATCTCCGGCGTGTAGATCGAAATTGCGGCATTGCGCACATGATGCCTGCGGATCCATTTTGCGACGGCGCGGAAGTCCTTGGCGGTGAAATCCAGATCGACGATGAACATGCCCATGATGTGAATGCCGGTCTCGTTCAGGATGCGCACGGCTTCGGCATTCGCGGCAAGATCCGTTTTCTTGTTGTAGCGGTCCAGATGTGCGTCATCGGTCGCTTCAAGACCTGTTAAAATGTAGTAGAAGCCGATCTCCTTGAGCTCCCGCATGAGTGCTGCATGCGATGCAACAAAATCCGCTCTGCCGTAGCAGACATAGCGCTTTTTGATCCCGCGCTCACGCACAAGGCGGATGAATGTGCGGATGCGTTTCTCGTCAAATAGAAAATCGTCGTCGATGATATAGATGTTGTCACACTGAATCTCTGCGATCTCATCGACCACATCGGCGATATCGCGTGCGGTGTAGACGCCGCAGTTCAGCCGGTTTCTGGAGCAGAAGCTGCATTGATAGGGGCAGCAGTACGCCGTGCGGACATGCGCGCAGGGGCTGAGCTCCAGATAGCGGTAGCGGTCTGTGTGCGCATAAAACTGCGTGCGGTCTGCACGCGGGAGCCTGCGGATATCATACGGCTTTCCCGCACGGGTGACCCATTCGCCGCCCGCCTGCCAGCAGATGCCGTCAAGGTTCTCGGGCGATGCGCCGCAGGCAGTCTGCCGCACGGCATCGGGATCAAATCCCGTGAAAATATAATCGACATACGGCTGCATGAGCCGCCTGAAATTGTGCTGTGCGTGGAGCCCGCCGAGCATCGTGACGGCGCCCTGCTCCTTTGCGGCCTTGCAGTATTCGAGCATGAAGCCCTCCTGCCGGGTTCTGCCGCAGATATAGACAAATGCGGGCTGCAATTCGGCGAGCCGCTCTGCAAAGGACTGTGTTTCGACCTGCCCGTCCCAGATATGCGGCGCAAAGCCTGCGTTCTGCAAAACAGTCCAGAGAAATTCAAGCTCCAGCGGTTCATTGTCGATGATGCCCGCGAAATTGTATTTCGTGCGCGAGATCTCGGGATGCACAAGAAGAAAGCATCTGTTCTCCCCCATGTCAATCCTCCGTCTTGAGCTCATTGTATGCGATCTTGCCGACCAGCGTTTTCGGGAGCTCCTTCACGAACCGCAGCTCACGCGGCAGCGCATAGACAGCGACTTCTTTGCGGAGCATCTCCATCAGTTCGTCATGCAGCTTTTCTGTATCGGCACCCTCTGCGGGGACTGCGCACGCACGCACCTTTTCGCCGAGAATCTGATCGGGCACGCCGACGACCGCACACATGATGATCTGCGGGTGGCGGTTGATGATCTCCTCAATGTTCTGCGGGTAGATATTGTATCCGCCGGAGACGATCATGCGCTTCAGCCGCTGCCTGAAGTAGACAAATCCGTCGGCATCCATATAGCCGAGGTCACCGGTATAGAGCCATGTGTGACCGTCTTCGCGCTTCCGCAGAACGGCAGCGGTCTCCTCCGGCTCCTTGTAGTAGCCCTTCATGACGGAGGGACCGCGCAGGATGATCTCGCCGGTCTCGCCGAGGGGCATTTCCCCGTCAGTCTTGCTGTTGATGATCTTGTAGAATGTATCCGCATAGGGCAGGCCGACGCTCAGCACATTGTCCGAGTGATCGGGCATCAGGCAGCTTCCCGTGACGCATTCCGTAAGACCGTAGCCCTCGCGGACATGCGTTTTGCAGCCGTGTGCGGCGAGCATCGCATTGAGCTTCTGCTTTGTGCTCGGCGAGAGGGAATCTCCGCCTGAGATGATACATTTCAGGAAGCCGAGATCTTTTCCGTCATAGGCGCGGCTCACGAGCATGCTTTCATAGATCGCAGGGACGCCGGCAATGATATCCGGGCGGTATTTGAACAGCAGCTTGTGATAATTCTTCACGGAGAATTTCGGCTGAATGACTGCTGTGCCGCCGAGCGTCAGAATCGTATGGATGCAGACGCCGAGCCCGAAGCCGTGGAAGATCGGCATGACGGAGAGCATCTTGTCGCCGGGCGCAAGACCGCCGCAGGCATCGACGCTGTGAACCGCAAGCGCGTTGAAATTGTAATTTGTGAGCATGATGCCCTTCGGCTTGCCAGTGGTGCCGCCGCTGTAAAGGATCGCAGCAACATCTCCGGAGGCTGCGTGCGTGTTGGTTTCCCCGGTGCAGGCAGATGCCTTTGCGAGAAACGCCTTCCACGGCATGAGCCCGGTGAGATCGGGCTTCTGCTTCTGCGTGATGCGGTAGCCGAGCTTTGTGATGAGCGGCATGCCTTCTGCGACACTCACGCCGACTGCTGCTCTGAGCGGCACCTGCTTTGCGACAGCCCGCACCTTGTCCGCAATGAGATCCACGGCAAAGAGATATTTGCTTTCGGTCAGCGTAAGATAGCGGATGATCTCATTTTCCGCAGACATCGGGTGAATCATGTTCGCGACTGCGCCGATCTGATTGATCGCATAAAAAAGGAAGATCGCCTCGGGAATGTTCGGCAGGCAGACGGATACGCTGTCGCCCTTCTGCACGCCCGCAGCCTTCAGCGCGGCAGCAGTTCTGCCGATCTCTTTGACGAGCTGAGAAAAGCGGATTTTCCGCCCGAAATAATTGAGCGCGGTATAAGCCGGATACTGCCTTGCAGTCTCCGCAAGATAATCATAAAGTGACCCTTCCGGGTATTCAAGATGACGGTGCATGCTTTGTACTCCAATCCTTGAATTCGGTGAAATGCTTTGTCCGCAGGATCTCCTCGTCCGTGATGCTGCGGAGCAGCTCTGCGATGCGGTCATAGAGCGCGGCGTTTGCATCGGTGAGATCCTCGCCCTTTGCATAAAGCGGGGCGGAAAACCGAATCGTCAGGCGATGCTTTGCAAAGAGCTTGTAGTCGCCGGAGATCGCATAGGGAATGATCGGTACGCCGGTTTTTGCAGACATGGATACCGCGCCGTATTTGAACGGAAGCAGCAGCTCATCGGTATAGTTCCGTCCGGCTTCCGGTGAAACATTGATCAGCGAGCCGCCTTTCAGCGCGGCGACCGCAGCTTCCAGCGCAGCAGGGTTGTGCTTTGCGTGCAGATCGACCGGGATCGACGCAATCGCACGGAAGAAAAAACCGAAGCTGCCGTCATGCAGCTCCTTTTTTGCAAGTGTGCGCACCGTGCGCTTCGTTGCGGTGTTGACAAGCACCGGGTCGAATGCGTGTTTATGGTTGCCCGCGATGACGGCGCCGCCCTCAGCGGGGATATATTCCGCGCCGATGATGCGCGGGCGGTAGAGCAGCCTCATGAGCGGTCTTGCGATTCCCATGAGTATGCGGTAAGCAGTCAGCTTGTGATGCAAATAATCACCCCGTTTCACAAAGTACATTATAATACATATTCTGATATTTGTCAACGCTCCGAAGGAATACTTGATTTTCATGCAGCCGATGTGTTATACTGTTCATATTCAGGCGATCCCCGTGCAAAAAAAATTTTTTCAGAAAACCTGTGATTATTTTTTGTGCCATGCGTCTTATAAGCAGAAGGGAGGGAAAGCAATGGACGAGTTTGAAGCGGCATACCGCAAATACTTCGATGTTGTGTTCCGCTATCTGCGCGGTCTGACCGCAAATGAGAGCCTTGCCGAGGAGCTCACGCAGGAAACCTTTTTCCGTGCGATGAAAGCGATCCGGCAGTACCGCGGCGAATCGGAGCTGCGCGTCTGGCTTTGCTCCATTGCACGGAACCTCTGGCTGACACACTGCCGGAAGCAAAAGCATCTGACAGGCGGAGAGGTTCCGGAGACCTGTCCCGCACCCGATGCGGATCTGACGGACATGATCGCGGACAAAGAGGCGGCAAGGCGCATTCACCGCGTGCTGCATGCGATGCGTGAGCCCTATAAGGAGGTCTTTTCTCTGCGCGTTTTCGGGGAGCTTTCATTCCGCGAGATCGGTGAGCTCTTTGAAAAATCGGAGCATTGGGCGTGCGTGACATTTCACCGCGCAAAATCTATGATACAGGCTGAAATGAAGGAGGGATCGGAATGAATCTGCCGTGTGAAGTCATCCGCGATCTGCTGCCGCTCTATGCTGAGAATCTGGTGAGTGCAGAGAGCCGCGGTTTTGTGGAGACACATCTTGCCGAATGCGCGCGCTGCCGTGCCGAATTGCAGGCGATGACCGCGCAGACACCCGATGTGCAGTTCCGTATGGATACCGCACAGGAATTCGCGAAGTATGAAAAGAAGAAGAAGCGCAGGCTGACGGTCAGGACCGCCGCGATCACGGCTGCTGCACTTTGCGGAATCTTTCTCCTGCGCCTCATGCTGATGGGCGGCGCAATGACGCTTCTGGGGCTCGGCGGACTCATGAGCGAGCCTTCTGTGGATACCGACCCCGCGCATTACGCAGATTATATGGGCGCGGAGGCAAAGGAGGAATATCGCAGCAAGTGGGGCATGGATGAGCGCATTTTTCCGTCTGCGCCGATTGCCGGTCTGCATGTGCAGGAATACAAGATGGTCTATTATGATCCGTGGGATGCGCAGTATCTGAGTTACCTGACCGTGCACTATTCGCCGGAGGATTATGCCGCAGAGACCGCGCGGCTGTCTGCACTCGGCGTTTCTGATTATATCGGTTATTACGGCGTCACAGGCTTTGCGGGAGCGGGCGATCCGCTGGCGATGGCGGCAGATGCGTATCAGGGCTTTGTCTACGCGATCGGGACGCCGGGGCAGGAGAATACGATCACATATGTCGAGCTGATCTTCTGCAATTATAGCTATGATCTTGATTATCAGAGCTATATCCCCGCTGAATATCTCCCGGAGGGCTTCGATGCTGCGCCGGATAACGCATATGCGGAGGCGTTGCTCTCGCACGGGCGGCAGTGCTGATTGTGACGCATGAATCGGTGCTGCGGCCTATGCGGACCGCCGCTTCCGAATGAGCGCAGGCGTGCTCACAGAGGATGCATGATAACGGGCAGGATCTTCGGATCCTGCTTCAGCTTGTCGAAAAAGCTCCGTAAAGTCAAAGAGCCTATGATTAAAATTTCGCTCAAGCCTTTTCCAAAGGCTTGCGAGAGTCCAGAGGCGAGCAGCCTCTGGTCGCCGCCCGCAGGCGGCGAAATCCCTTGACTTTAGGAGCTCGGCAGGGG
>JAEEXH010000052.1 GCA_016291435.1 Oscillospiraceae bacterium | reverse complement strand
TCCGCATTACGGTCCGGCGTATCTCTGGCTTGACTGGGAGGCGTGGTACGGCAAACTGGCGCCCGGTGACTATCTGATCCGCGTGCAGGTTTCCGATGCGGAAACAGGCGAACAGAAAACGCTGGAGCTTCCGATCACACTTGACGCAAACGGACAGTATGAGCAGATTGAGCTCCCCGCCGAGACAACAATCGCTGCTGAGACCACATTACCTGTGGTTGATGTGACGGGTATCACCTCGGAGACCACCTCCTCGCATGCAGCGCAGAACGAACCCTCCGAGTTCCCGCAAGGCGCAGCGGATCTCACCGCCTCCATTAAGCGCGGCACACTGTCAAAGAGCGGCTGCACGATTCTGATTGAGAACCGCGATACCGAATTCAGCGGCACCTATGGCGTCGGTTATCAGCTCTTTCATATGGATGAAGGCTATGAAGGCGTGCCCTGTGATACAAACGGCAGCTGGATGTCCTTTATCGAAATCGCATATGTATTGCAGCCCGGCACCACAGACGAGCTCATAATCAACTGGGAGGAATTCTACGGCAAGCTCCAGCCCGGTGCTTACTATATCGAGCTCTGGGCAAAGGACAAGGACGGCAACCCGCTCCGCGTGGATTTCGTGATCACCTGAATAGAAAAACATGCGCTCCGCAAACAAACGGAGCGCATGTTTTTTATACCTGATAGCCCTGTGCCCGCAGATCGTCGATCAGATCCCCGAGGATCGCAGCATTGGTCGATGAGACGGAGTGCAGCAGATAGATCGCGCCGCCGTGTGCCATGCCGCTGAGCTTATTGAGCGCGGCCTGCGGCTCCGGCTGGTCGTCTGTTTTCCAGTCCACATGGGCGGCACTCCAGAATACGGTTCTGTACCCGAGCTCCTGCACTTTTGCAAGCGAGCGTTCGTCATATTCGCCGCACGGGGGACGGAAATACTGCATCTCATAACCGTATCGGTCAAGCATATACTGATGCAGGCTCATGACCTCCTCCGTGATTTCATCATCGGTAAGAGAGGGGAGCGCGGCATGCGTCATGCCGTGATTGCCGAGCATATGCCCTTCCGCGATCATGCGTTCCACGAGCTCCGGCTCCCGTTTGGCATAGTCGCCTGTCAGAAAAAACAGCGCATGCGCGTGCTTTTCTTTGAGCGTATCGAGAATGCCTGCCGTGTAGCCGTTTTCGTAGCCCTGATCGAAGGTCAGAAGGATCTGCGTACTGTCATCCGAGAGCGCATAGGCGTCCAGCGGCGCATATTGCTCCTGAAATGAGACAGCGTCGAGCGGGCGGTTCTGTGCGTCACATGCCTTGCCCTGCCCGTATCCTGCCGCGGATGCGTGCAGTGACGGCATCCCGCAGAGCAGCGCGAGGGCACAGCAGAGGGCTGTAAGCTGTTTCATGCAGATCATCCTTTGCAGTGGTTTTGCGGGGGTCGCCCGCATAAATAGTATCTGCGGATGTCTGCAAGGTATGTCCGGGAAACTCAGTGGATGTTCTGTGCATCCAGTGCCGCTTTTTCAGGCAGAAATCGGAGCCGATACCCGGTGAACACTGCACCTGCCGTCAGAACGGGCGGCAGTGCCATGAGAAGCTGTTTCCCCGCAGATACCGCCGAAAACGGTTCTGCGCCGTCAAGGATCAGCCGGTGATACTGGATGTAAGGGGCATTCAGCAGCAGGAAGAAATTGAGTGCCGCGCTGCTGTCCTGCATGATTTTCAGAATGATCCACAGAATCCAGAGCGGCACTGCGGTGCAGACTCCGAGCAGAAGCGGCTTGATCGGTGATGCGGGACTGTGATCTGTGCGGTAATCCGCGATATCCTCATGCGCGAGCTTACCGCCGACGCTTGCCATCAGCAGCAGATGCGCCGCAATTCCGCAGATTAGACTCAGCCAGCGGATCCATTTGGCTGTCAGAATCGCAAATGAAAACGCAAGGATCAGGCATAATATCTCCGAGAGCAGCAGCCAGAGCAGACATGTGCCCAGATGTTTTCCGAAATTTCGCATAATACCTCCGCGGCGTAAAGATTCATGCAGACGCCGTATCTATATTATACATGATTTTCACAGGATTGTCCAGAGTGTTTTGCGGAAATTGGCGAATCTGACTCTGCGCTGCCGGAATGCTTGACGAAAAAGCGTTTTTGCGATATAATAACTCTGTATGAAAGGATCTGATGCTATGCCGAGTACAAAGATTTCCGTATCCGTTCTGAATGCGGATCTTTCCCGTCTTGCCGATGCTGCTGCGTTTGTGGAGCAGTCCGGCGCCGATCTGCTGCATTTTGATGTGATGGACGGCTGCTTTGTCGATAATATTTCCTTTGGTCTGCCCGTTCTGGAAAGCCTGAGAAAGCATATTGCGCTGCCGGTTGATACGCATCTGATGATCCGTGATCCGCTGCATTATACCGAGCGCTTTGCGAAAGCCGGCAGTGATCTGCTGTCATTCCATATCGAAAGTGATTCTGACACCGCAGACACCGTGCGTGAGATTCATCGCTGCGGGATGCGTGCCGGCATCGCACTTTCCCCGGATACGCCGACCGAGACCGTTTTCCCGTATCTGCATCTGCTGGATCCGGACGATTTTGTTCTGCTGATGACTGTGGTACCCGGACGCGGCGGACAGGCATTCCTGCCGTATGTGCTCCCGAAGATCCGCGAGCTGCGCACGAGAATCGAGGCAGAATGTCTCCCGCTCCATATTGAAGTGGACGGCGGCATCAATGCGGAGACAGGCGCACAGTGCCGTGAGGCAGGCGCGGATATGCTGGTTTCCGGTTCGTATCTGTTCCGTGCCGCGGAGCCTGCCGCAGCTGTTCAGGGGCTGCGCTGAGCTTTGCGCAGAATCTCCTGTACCGCGTTTTCGGCATGGATACATGTGCCGAATTCCGCAAGCCGTGCCTTATTGATGCCGGAGCAGCGGAAGGGTGCGCCGTATTCACGCAGAATATGATGTGCATGTGCAGACGCTTTGCGTTTCAGCTTCAACGTCAGAACATAGTGTCTGCCGTATTCATATAGTGCAGCGGACGGGATTCTGTCGTAGACCGAAGCGAGCTGTTTGCAGCAATAAATGAGTGTATCACGGTCGGTGAAGGCTGCTGCCAGACGCACAGCCTTTGTGCCGGGCTTTGCAGATGCGGGCAGCTGCGCTGTAAAAAATGCCGTCAGACTGCCGTCGCTTCCGCGGAGCAGCTCAACGGTCACCGGCAGCGCTGAAAAGCGGATCCCGCTTCCGGCTTCTGCGTGCAGCAGCATGAAGGAGAGCAGACGGAGCATCTGCGGAGAATCACTCGCCTGCGGTGTCTCCGGCAGGAATCCGTGCAGCTCCTCTGCCGTAAGCTGCACCTTCGCCGCAGATGCGGAGAGCCGGGTAACTGTCATGAAATATATTCCTTTCTGAGTTTGATAAAGGTGGTGGAAGCGCATGCGACCGAAGTCTCTCAACATCCGCAGCACAGACCGTGCGCTGACACTGCTTGCCGTTCTTGTCGTTTCGGTCTATGCATACGGGCTTCGGATCCTGCTGCTGAGCGGCATTGCCGCCGTTACAGCCATGACCGCAGAGCTCGTTTGTCTGTATCTGCGCGGCATCCCGTTCCGCCTGCATCATCTTGATGCTGCGCTGGCCGGTGTGCTGACCGTGATGCTGATGCCGCCGACGGTTTCTGTTTCACTCGTTATCATGTCCGTTATTTTCGCAATTATCATCGGCAGACAGATCTTCGGCGGCAGGGAAAATCCTGTGATTCCGCCTGCTGCTGCCGGTTACTGCTTTGCGCTGCTGAACAGCCACGCTGAAATGACAATGTTTCCCGCTGAGCAAACGGTTCTTCCGCTTTGGAATGCATCCGGTGCTGCGGTATCTGAGGGACTTTCTCCGCTCTGGAACCGCACCGGCGATTTTCCGTCGGACAGCTTCCGCTGGCTGACAGGTCTTCCTGCGCAGCCGATCGGAACAGTTTCACTGCTGCTTCTCGGTGTCATTGCACTCGTGCTGCTTCTGCGCCGGTCTGCGTCGGTCTGGGTGCTTTTGCCTATGACTGTGATTCTGATTCTCGGAAATATCGCATTCAACAGCTTTCATAATCCGGCGGCGTCCGCTGCCGGAAGCTGCCTGACGAATCAGGCGCTTTTTGCTGCGATTTATCTTTACAGCGACCTGGATTATGCGCCGCCGCATCTGGGCGGTATTGCCTACGGCATGATTGCCGGAATGCTGATCCTGGTCCTGACGCGCATTTTCTATGTGACAGATGCGCCTGTGCTGCTTGCCGTTCTGCTCTCTCCGGTTGCGCTGGCGTGCCGTCATGTGCTTCGGCAGAAGGAAAGTGCGGCACCCTCTGAGAAGGGAGGCGACGGTGCGCTTGCGTCATCATGATTCTCTTCCCGGGACATCCTTCCTTCTGCGGCGCAATCTGATCCTCTCGGAAGGGCTGATTGCGGCACCTGCTGCGGTCTGCACTGACAGTGTGACCAATGCGCTGATCGTTTGCTTTGTATTTTGCTGCGTGACGGCACTGACCGTTCTGCTCGGTGCGCTGATCCCGCGCAGGGTGCCCTTTGCGATTCGTATTCTATCCTATTCTGTCATCGCTGCTTTGGTGTATATCCCGACGGCAGCTGCGGCAGATTATCTGTTCGGCGATATTTCCGCAGCGTCGCTGTATCTTCCGCTGCTTTCGGGCGGCTTGCTGCTGACCTCCGCACATGACAGACTGTTTTCCGCACGCCGTGTGAAGACATTGCTCGGACGGCTCATCTGCATGCTGCTCGGCGTCTGCGCTGTGCTTTTAGGAATGGGCGCACTGCGTGAGCTGCTCGGCGCGGGGGCACTTTGCGGAACAAAGCTCATGGCATCTCCGCTGATGCCTGTGCTGCTGACACCTGCCTGCGGACTCATTCTGCTCGGTGTTCTGTGCGCTGTTGTCAGTGCCGGGATCCGGGCGAACGGAGAGGAGTGTGATGCAGATGACAGCCGTGACTGAGCTTTTTCTTGTTCTGACAGAAAACCTTGTGCTGACCTATTTATTCGGTCTCCCCGGGCTTTTGAAATCGGACTGTCAGCCGCGCCGTCTGCTCCGAGTCGGCGTGCTGACTGCGTGCTTCATTTTTACGGGCTGTATGCTGCTTGCGTGGATCCGCCCGATTTTGCCGGCGGAATCGGCACATCTGTGGATTCCGCTCTGTGCCGCACTGATCAACGGAATGCTTGATGTGCTGCTGATTCTGCTGCTTGCTGCGGCGCTCGGAAAAAAAGCGCATGCACGGATCCCCGAGATCCATGCGGCTGCGGTTTCGAGTGCCGTGCTCGGCGCACTGCTGCTGAGCTTTGAGAAGAACGATACCGTGCAGACGGCATGTATCTTCGGGCTGCGTTCTGCTGCCGGCTACATGCTTGCAGCACTGATGCTCTGCTTTGCGGCGCCTGTGCTGCGCAGCGAGAAAATGCCCGCTGCCGTGCGCGGCTGGCGCGGCATGATGATCTACACCGGACTGCTTGCAATGGCTGCTGCCTGTTTATCTGCGGGTTCAGCTGCTTCTTAATCAGAAAGGAGATGTGCGATTTGCCGCACAAACGGAAAGGAAGAAAAATATATACTTACCGTGTCCGCAACCGGAAAATGTTCAGCAAGAGTCATCCGATGCGCTCTGCGTTCGGCATGATTCTGACATTGGTGCTTGCTGTTTTCTTCGGCATCGTCGGATACAGCATTGCGGCGCCGGTCATCGAACGGCTCTCTGCGGAGGCGGAATCGCCGACAACCGTTCCGGCGGAGACCACGACAACTGCAATGACGGAGATGCAGACCGAGACAACTTCTGCTGCCGCGCTGACGACCTCTGCACCTGCGGAAACAACGGTCACAACCACCGCAACTGAGCCTGCCGTGACGCGCTTTGCAGAGCCGGTGCAGCTTGCATATTGCCTGCCGGAGGAAAGCCTTACGGATCCCGAGCTGCTGGAGTTGACTGCGGAGAGCCTTCGCTCCCAGGGCTATACTGCGATGGTATTTCCGCTGAAAACTGCCGGCGGAAAGCTGCTTTATGCTTCGGAGACCGAAGCCGCCTCCGTATCGAATGCATTTGACGCAGATGCCCCTTCTCTTGCAGATCTCGCTGCGGTGGCTTCCCTGCGGAATATGCAGTGCATGGCGCGGTTTGATACGCTGAATGACAATATCTATCCTGCTGCTTATCAGAACGGCGCTTACTGCATTGCGGATGAGGGCGGGCGCTGGCTTGATACCGCTGAGGAGCGCGGCGGTAAGCCGTGGCTTTCACCCTTTACCGATGCCGCACGCGCATATCTTTCGTCGCTCTGCGGTGAGATTACGGATGCGGGGTTCACGGGTATTTACTGCACAGATCTTATGTTCCCGTATTTCCGCGATTCCGATGTTTCGCTGCTCGGCTCCTATGTGAATGACAGTGTCCGGCGCAGAGATGCACTTGCCGCTGTGATGACTGAGATGGTCAATGCGGCTCCCGGTGCCGTTTACACATGCGGTGTGCATGAGGAGAACAACACCGAGACAATCGGTGTGATCGCTGCGGATGCCCCGGTTTGCGTGATGATCGCACCGGCAGACCCGGCATCTGCTGCTGCACAGCTTACAGAAGCCGTTTCTTTGATCGAGGGCCGCGAGCTGATTCCTTGGGTGCTGCGCGGTGTAATGGATGACGCATCGCTGAATGCTGTGCTTGACAGCCTTTATGAAGCGGGATACCGCAAAATGGTCGTATCTGAGAGCTGATCTATCATCTCCGCAGTCTGTATCTGCGGAGATTTTTTTATCGGATGCAGAGGGCAGCCATTGCAATTTTCTCCGCATTATGCTATAATAAAATATCATAATACGGAGGTGTGGAGCCGAATGACAAAACCATTACGCAGACATGCTGCGATCCTGACCGCTGCACTGATTCTGACCGCAGGAACTGGTGCAGCCTTTCCGGAAAGCATCGGAGGCTTGGCAGAGACAGAATCGGTTCTGGAGTTTGTAAATAAGCTGCATCATCAGCAGACGGGCGAGCGTTATGCAAGCCTGCGCCTTTCTCCCGCCCAGTCGGAGATTTACCGTGACGGCAGTGCTGTCGGGGATTCTTTCGGCGGATTCTGTATCCGCGGCGGACAGCCGCTGGTCAGCCGCTCCCTGACGCTTCGTTCAGGTGAACAGAATAACGGTTCAGCGTATATTCCGCTTTCCGAAGCTGCTGAGAAGATCGGCTGTGAGATCCGTGAGATGAACGGCGAATTTTTCGTGGAATCTCCGTTTCAGAAGGCGGAGCTGATCGTGCAGTCGGACGGCGGTTTTGACCGCTCCGGCGCGGTGTCCGTGACTGAGGGTTACCGTGATCTGCATTTGCTGAAATACGAGACCCCTGCTGACGCATATGCTGCTTATCAGAAGCTGAAAGCCGATCCTGCTGTCCGTGAGGTCGAGCCGAACCGCACCGTGCATATTGCGGAGGACACGGCTCCGACCGATCCGCGGTTTATAGATGTCAGCGACCGCTGGGGACTGGATGCGATC
Organism: Oscillospiraceae bacterium; assembly: GCA_016291435.1. Taxonomy (GTDB): domain Bacteria; phylum Bacillota; class Clostridia; order Oscillospirales; family Ruminococcaceae; genus Firm-04. Next base: position 14,258 of record JAEEXH010000052.1, on the reverse strand, counting down.
GGTGCCGACGAGTACCGCACATGGCTGCTTTCCGAAAAGCCTTCGCTTCCCGATGTCGTTGTCGCCGTCATTGACACCGGTCTCTATGAGGATCATGTGTGGTTCCGGGGGCGCATTGCAGAAGGCGGTACGGGTTTCTGCATTTCACAGCGGGGTAACACTGATGATAAGCACGGGCACGGCACGCACTGCGCTGGCATCATCTGCTCCGCAACAACGAATAATGTCAAGATCATGCCGCTGAAAGCGCTTGATGATGACGGCTACGGCGAGTCGATTGAGATTTACTGCGCGATGGCATATGCCGCAGAACAAAATGCCGATGTGGTCAGCATGAGTCTCGGCGGACTTGGAATATCTCCGCTGATGAGACGCGGTGCGGAGGAACTTGCAGAAAAGGATATTCCCTGTGTTGTCTCTGCCGGAAATGAATCTATGGATGCAAGATATGCGCATCCGGCGAGTGAGGCCTCTGCGATCACTGTCTCTGCGCTTCAGCATGACACATATACAGATGATGCGCAACCGTATACCCTGGCTTCTTACAGCAATTTCGGCGCTGATGTCGATTTTTCTGCGCCCGGCTCTGATATTCTCAGTGCTTCAAATGAGGGCGTGAACGAAACCTGCTATAAGAGCGGTACGAGTATGGCGGCGCCCTACGTTGCTGCATGCGCGGCCGATCTGCTTTCATATGACAAGGACATGACGACCGAAATGCTCTGCTCCAGTCTTTCGCAGAACGCCGTGGATCTCGGCGATCCGGGATTTGATGCGCAGTATGGCTGGGGCATGGTGAATCTCAGAAATCTGATCCCCGGAAAGCACAGCATCCCGGCACCGGCAGCATCCCTTGCATCCGGCACATATGACGGCATACAGTATGTCTCTCTCAGCTGCGATGTGTCGTATACCGCAATTTATTATACACTGGACGGCTCTGATCCGACGCCGGAAACAGGCTTGCTGTATGACGGCACCGATGTTGAAATCACTGAAAGCTGTCAGCTCAGGGCGATTGCCGTCAACGAAGATGAACGCAGTCGGGTTATGGTCTGTGATTATAAGATTACATGCGCTGTGCCGGAGTTCTCTGTTGCAGCGGGTTCGTATTCCGATCCGGTTACGGTCTCCGTTATCGTACAGACGCCCGGCGCTGTAATCTATTATACAATGGACGGCAGTATCCCCTCGAAGACAAACGGGCTTCTCTATTCTGCCCCGATTGAAATTCCTGCTTCTGCGGTTCTTCAGGCGGTTGCTGTCTGCGGCAATACAGTCTCTGAGACAGTGCGTGCGGATTATCTGATCGGCGATAAGGATGTGCCGAATCCTTATGTAATTGAAGACGGTGTGCTGAAGCAGTATCGCGGCGTCGGAGCAGATCTTGATCTCTCGGCGCTCCCGATTACAGAGATCGGTGCACGGGCATTTATGGGTGCTGTCCGTCTCAATTCGGTCATTCTGCCTGATTCAGTGACCAAAATCGGCGAATCTGCGTTTGAGAATTGCACCGGACTGACTGCGGTCACAGCAGCCGGTATCACTTCACTCGGCACCGCTGCATTCCGCAGCTGCTCTGCACTGCGTGAGGTCAGCTTTGATACGCTGGCTGAGATCCCGGATTATGCGTTCTATGATTGTTCGAGCCTTTGCTTGCAGGATGGCTTCCCGGGTGTGGTTTCGATCGGTGACTATGCTTTCTTCGGCTGCTATTCTCTTGATTTCTCGTCCTTTGACTGGAGAAATCTGAAATCTATCGGCGACCATGCCTTCGAGGAAGCGTTGGTTTACAGCGACATTCATCTGGATGCCCTGCGCAGTCTCGGACAATATGCGTTCAGCCGCTTCTATTTCTCGAACAGTATTTATCTGCCGAAGCAGATTACGGCATTGCCGGAGGGCGTTTTTGCAGATTGCTATTCTATCAAATACATTTCGATGCCGGGCGTCACGGAGATCGGTGCATATGCTTTGGCTTCGGAAGAGACCATGATGGCTTCGCAGTTTGAAACCGATCTGCAATACGGTCAGATTACAAAAGTCGGTGCGTATGCGTTCCGAAATTATCGTTTTGACAAGTCTCCTGTGTTCTCAAGCCTGACTGAGATTGATGAAAATGCCTTCCGGGATGCAGAAGCAGATTCGATGTCTTTCCCTGCGTTAAAGATTCTGCGGGCGGGTATGCTTGACGGAGTAAAAACGCCTGTGCTCTATCTTGAAACCGTGGAGCAGATCGGCGGATCTTTGCTTCTTTTCAGCGGCGAAGGCAGCGCATACAGCTATCTGGTTGTCGGTGATGACCTGACAGAGATCGACGCTTTTGCGGAGATTACTGACTCGATGCGGTATGCAGGTCCTGCGGATTCTCCGCTTGCAGACTTTGCTGCATCTCGGAATGCGGTGTACTATGAAACGCCTTTCGTGGTGCTGGATCTCCCCAAGAATTCTGCGAACGCCCTGCATGAATTCGATCTTGCTGCTGAACAGTATTACCCGTTTGAGGTGCGTGCGTTCGCACTCGGCTTCGATTGCGAAATCAAATGGTTCCGCGTGTCCGATGCAGACGGCACTGATCCGGTTCCGGCGGTTACCACTGCGGACGGCAGACTTCGTGCGGACACAACTGCTGTCGGCGAGTCCTGGTATTATGCAGCTGCTGTGCGCGGCGGCGACATCCTTTGTAGGACTGATATTCTTCATATCACAGTCAATGAGACCCCGGTCGCGGGCACGCTGACGGAACAGGATCCTTGCACGCTGATCGACTGGACGGATGTTCCGCAGGATGATTACGGATGCCGTACACTTGCTTATACGCTGAATGTGCAGGAAAGCGGCTCTTATATGATCTTTCCCGGGAATACCGTTATGAATTTGACTGTTTACGATGCGCAGGGGAACGGCTATGATTCTTATGTCTCGATTGATATGAAGAAGGGTGAGACCTACACACTGATTCTTCAGTTTATGGGGGACGATCCTGTCGATTTTCTTAATTCCGTCTGCATTCGTCCTGCGGGAGTGGATTACCGCGGATTTTACGGCGTAGACATGCAGATTCCCGATGATATCTATGATTACACGGGAAGTCCGATCAGACCTGAGGTGACCGTAACAGATACCGTTTACACAGAATATGACAGTCAGCAGGTCGTGCTGAAAGAGGGCAGGGATTATGAACTCATTTACCGCGATAACGATGACTGCGGCACCGGCAAGGTCTATATTGTCGGTATCGGGGATTACAGCGGAATCTATTACCGTACCTATCGGATCATCCGTGATCTGAAGGAGGATCAGGTTCTCGCTGCATCGCAGCTGAATGAGATCGAAAAGGCATATTATCGCTTTGTTCCTTCGGAATCCGGTTATTACCGTGTATTTGCAATGCCTTCGGAGCAGCTTCTTGACAGTGTGAAGGACATGAGATACTACAGTCTCGCTTTTGATTGCTCGGTGGACACTTATGACAGCAGCTGGAACTATGTGAACTATGAAGATAATTCTGTGACAAACGATTTCTTTCATGTATATTTGAAAGCCGGTGAAGTATATTATTTTGAGGTTTACGGCAGCGGCGATGTGAAGAATGCGCGTGTCAGTGTATCCCGCAGGAAGCATGTCTCTGAGCTCGATGTGTCTGTGTCTGAGTCCGATGATGCATTTTCTTACACCGGCGCCCCTCTGACGCCGGAGGTGACAGTATCTGACGGTGCGGTCAAATTGACCGAGGGCAAGGATTATACGCTCAGCTATGCTGCAAATGTGCTTCCCGGCACGATGGCTGTTTTAATCAGCGGCATCGGCAATTACTGCGGTTTCCGTTCTTATGACCGAAATTCGATCATTCTGGAAATGCGCGAGTCTGAAAACTTTGAATATATTGAGCCGGGTACGCCGTTCACATTTTCCGAAACCGTGCAGAATTTCGCAGCCGATATTCAGGCGGAGGGCTACTACTCACTGAATCTTGCGGAAGGCAGCACGGACAGCAGCTTCAGCTGCGATGTGTATTGCTTCGAACCCGCGCTTACACTCTGGGTTTATTATGCGAGCTTCATCCCCGGCGAGGACGCACAATGGTTCCAGGAAGGAAGCTACGCGCTGCTGATGCGGCAGAAGACAGCGCAGGAGATGGCCTTTACGCTGGACGGCTTTGATGTGCATTTTGACATTGCGAAGGCGGATCTTACTGTAAACAATGTCCGCTATACCGGAAAAGCTGTCTATCCCCGTGTCATTGTCTCGTATGAAGAAAAGACGCTGCGGGAAGGCACAGATTACGGGATCGAACTGCTCGATGATGCGGTTTCCTGCGGTTTACATGCGTTCAATGTAAACGGAATCGGGGAATATGAAGGAGCATTACAAGGCAGCTATGCGATCCTTCCTGATCCGTCTGCTGTCACAGAAACAGCGGAAGTCGGTGAGAATACAGTTCATATCACTGCACTCGGCGAGACAGCGATTCTGCGCTTTTCCGGCAGTCACGGCACATACATGCTCCGCTCTGACGGGCTGGAATACCGCTGCCTCAAGCTGTATGACAACCGCATGCAGGAGACAGTAAATCTGAGCGGCTGTGCTGGGGCCTATGAGATGTTTACAGTGCGTCGCGATGAGGATTATCTGCTGCTCGTGTCCTTCGGCGATTCCGCACACACCGGCGACATCAGCTTTACGATCCAGGAGGATTACCGCATGCTGAGTGACTGTGAGCTGCGTTGTCAGGAGGTTCTGCCGTTCGAGGGCGCGGCGGCAGTCCCGGAGTACAGTGTCTATGACGGCGATAAGATGCTGGAAGAGGGCGTCGATTATGAGTGCTTCTGCATCGGTGCTGAAAACAAAATCGGCAGAGCTTCCGTCACGCTCGGAGGTCTCGGCAGGTATGACGGGGAGCTTACATTCAGCTATTATATCTGCCCGGAGATTGGCTCTGATGCCTGGAATGACCCTGAACAGCTCACGCTGAATGAGGAGACACGGTCGGTACGGGATTATCCGGGTACTTATCACGACTTTTCCTTCACTGCACCGTATACCGGCGTGTTTTATCTGGATGTGCCGTATTATGAATACTGCGGTGTGAATACATTTATCTGCAAGGGCTCTGAGCTGCTCCCGATGGATACGCGCATCATCTCGCTGACAAAAGGGGATGTTCTGTATTTCAGATGCGTGACGGACTGGCTGGAAGGCTTCTATAACAATACGGATGACTTTATCATCTGTATTTCCGATGAGGTCCCCGGGATGTATCTGGACAAAGACGGGGTATACTATTACACTGAAAACGGCGAAGCCCATGTCGATGACTTTGATTACAGTCTGGTCGGTATCTATGTTCCTGATACCATTTATGTCGATCATACGAACATCTCTGCTACATTTGCCGGCTTCTACGATTCTATGACGGAAGAGCTCCGGGGTGCGCATGTGATCTACGGAAACCCAGACGGACCTGTTGCGCAGTACTGCTTCGAGCACAATATTCTGTTCTCTGAGCTGTATCCGCATTCCGCGGTGAAAGGCGATGTGAACGGCGACGGCATTGTCTGGGACGATGACTGCAAGATCCTGATGTACTGGCTCGGAGAGGGCAAGGGCATGTTTCTGTCAGATCAGGCATATTCCAATGCTGATATGAACGGCGACGGAAATGTGGATCTCCGCGATGTCCGTGCAATGCTCAGCTATATCAGCGAAACGGCAATGGGTTGATTCTTATGAGTTTGCATGCGGTGACACTGTTCATCGCATGCAATTCTTCTGCTTCTGTCACGGTGTTTTCATATGCCTGACACAGAAAGCGGTTATAGTAGAGTCAGAAAGGGGAGGATACCAATGGATAAACTGAAGCAGTTTGCGCTGACCTACGGGTGCCTGCTGACGGCATTCACAGTGTTTGCAGCGCTTGATACATTTGTAATTCCGGATGCGAAAAGCAGCGTATCTGAGATGAATCTGACTGCGTTTTCGGATGAAGCGGCAAACTCCGCAGCGCAGAGCGGAACTGACGAAGCAGAGAACAGTGCTTTTGCAGAAGCACAGAACAATCAGCAGAAGCACCGCAACAGAAACGGGTCGAAGTTTGCGACGTCCGTGTTTGCACAGCCGGCAGACGGCGAAGGCGTTTCCGGGGAATACAGCGATGAGCATATCAGTATTTCCCTGTCCGAATATAACTACTGTGATACGCGTGTCTATGTCGCGGATGTTGTGCTGAGCTCGGCGCAGTATCTGAAAACGGCTTTTGCAAATGATACCTACGGGAAGAATGTGACAGCCGTGACCTCGGAGATCGCAGCTGCGCATGATGCAATCCTTGCTGTGAACGGCGATTTTTACGGATCACAGGAAAAGGGGTATGTCATCCGCAACGGTGTTGCTTACCGCAGTACCGATAACGGTGCCGATGTGCTCTGCGTTTATGCGGACGGAATGATGCAGATCATGCATTCCGCAGAGAAAACCGCGGATGAGCTGGTCGATGAAGGCGTCTGGCAGGCGTTCTGCTTCGGTCCGGGTCTTGTCGAAAACGGCGAGGTCCTCGTCACCGACGGGCAGGAGGTCGGCAGACATCTTGCAAGCAATCCGCGCACGGCGATCGGCATGATCGAACCGCTGCACTATATCTTTGTTGTTTCTGACGGCAGAACGGAGGAAAGTGCCGGTCTCTCGCTGCTCCAGCTTGCGGAGTTTACCAGGGATCTCGGCGCATCTACGGTCTATAATCTGGACGGCGGCGGATCCTCTTCGATGGTATTCAAAGGGGAGATCGTCAATCAGCCGACCAATACCGGCCGCACCATTGAGGAGAGGAAGGTGAGCGACATTGTCTATATCGGATGAAGACAAGCGGGCGCTGCGCTATTGCCTCTGGGATCTGATCGCAGCAGGCTTCTTTGCATTCTTCGGGGCTGTCTATGAGCGTTTCAGCCATGAGGTCTACTCCTACTGCATGATCTACGCCTTTGCATTTCCGCTGCTGCTCGGAGCTCTCCCGATGCTGATCTCGGTGCTGCGCGGGTCGCATAAGCTGCCGCCGCTTCACATCATGCTCTGGCACTGCGGGATTGCTGCACTGACCGTCGGCAGTGCCTTTCAGGGGGCGCTGGAGATCTACGGCACAACAAACCGCCTGACGCTTTTCTATCCAATCATCGGTATCACGCTTTGCCTTGCCGGGCTATCGGGATATGTTGTCAGCCGTGACAGCGGTGATGAGGAAGACGAGGAATAAGGATAAAACCGCCGGAAATGCATTCGGCGGTTTTGTTTATGCGCAAGAAACTGCACATTGAATCGTTAATTTCTGTAAACATCAGAGAATTGCTTGCATTTTTTGCCGAAATATGTTATAATACAAAAGTACGCGTATACGGGACAAGTGTGCGCAAATTCTGCCGGCGTACAATCCGGCATGGGAGATAACTTATGGCAAAAAAGAGAAGAATCCGATGGGATCGGGTGGCGCTTGTGTTTTTGCCGGTGCTTCTGCTGATACTTCTGATCATTGTCCTGCACGATGACAACGGTGCGGGCAAGGACGGCAGCAGTCTGATACCGGGAACAGTTTCCAGCGCTGATTCCGAACACTCAGGCGCAATGCCTGCACAGAAGAGCGCTGACGAATATGTGATCGTACTGGATCCCGGACACGGCGGCGGAGACGGCGGCTGCACGAATGTGGACGGTACTCGCCTTGAAAAGGACGATAATCTGAGGATTGCCCTCGCTGTTTGCGATGCGCTTCAGAAATATCCGCATGTCCGCGTCGAGATGACCAGAACAACTGACGAGTTCGTTTCGCTTGACGATCGCTGCAAGCTCGCAAATGACATCAACGCTGATGTGTTTGTTTCGCTTCACCGCAACAGTGCGGAGAGCGGCAGCGGTATTGAGATCTGGGTGAACAGTAAGGATAATTCCATGGATAAGCGGCTTGCCGGCTATATCATGGAACTGCTGGAGGATGTCGGCATTTCCAAGAATCGCGGCATCCGCGAGGGATATCGCACGACCTTTGACGGCGATAATTACGCTGTCAACCGTGATACGAATATGCCGAGCTGTCTGGTTGAGATGGGCTTCATGACTTCGGATACGGATAATACATATTTTGACCAGCGGCTGGATGCCTATGCGGATGCGATCGCGACCGGTATCATGGAATACGGCGGCGACCTCGGAATCTACGACGCAGGTACATGACAGAATATGAGGTGAATCTCTTGGAACAAGTGACATATACCGCGCTCCGGCGGCTGGCGAAACAGGCCGGAGATGCGAAAAAACGCATGGCTGTGCTCGGCGACTGCGCAACACAGCAGCTTTCGGCTGCGATTGCCGGTGAATCCGTGCGCCGCGGCATGCCGGTTAAGGTCTATGACGCGGACTATGATCAGATGGCAGCACAGCTTTTTGACCCGCAGTCGGAGCTGTATCAGTTTCAGCCGGACTATATCCTGATTTTCTGCTGTGCGGAAAAGCTGAAACAGCGCTTTTATGGAACGATCCCCGCTGCACGGACTGCGTTTGCGGAGCAGGAATGTGAACGAATGCTCGGACTCTGGCGAGCAGCAACGGCAAATTGCAAGGCGAAGCTGCTTGTATTTGATTATCCTGAGCAGCCGGATGCTGTGTTCGGGAGCTTCGCACTGCGCACGCCTTCTTCCTTTGCGTTTCAGGTGCGGAAGCTGAATCTGATGCTTGGCGAAAGTGCCGCGCAGAGCTTTCCGAATGTCTATCCGATCGCACTGAGCGAAATCGCTGTGCGGCTCGGCGAAGAAGCGTATTTTGATCCGCGGACATGATTCCTTGCGAAGATGGCGGTCACGACAGATGCGCTCCCTGCTGTGGCTTCCCGCGTGATGGATACGGTGCTTTCGCTCAGCGGCAGCATCAGGAAATGCGTTGTGACCGATCTGGACAACACCCTCTGGGGCGGCGTGATCGGCGACGACGGAATGGACGGCATTCAGCTCGGCGAACTCGGCGACGGACCGGCTTTTGCGGCTTTGCAGCGCTGGCTGCTGGAGCTCAGACGCCGCGGCATTCTGCTCGCAGTATGCAGCAAAAATAACGAAGATACTGCAAAAGAACCGTTTGAGAAGCACCCGGAGATGATCCTTCGTCTTGAGGATATCGCGATTTTTGTCGCAAATTGGGACAATAAGGCGGATAATATTCGCATGATCCAGAAGACACTGAACATCGGCATGGACAGCCTTGTATTTCTGGATGATAATCCGTTTGAGCGCAATCTGGTGCGCGAAATGCTGCCCGAGGTGACTGTGCCTGAGCTGCCGGAGGATCCGGCGCTGGTACCGGCATATCTGGAGTCGCTGCATCTCTTTGAGGCGGTCGGCTTTTCCGATGAGGATGCCGCACGTACTGCGCAGTATCAGGCGGAAGCAAGCCGTGTGCAGGCGCAGGCTTCCTTCACGGATTATGAGGATTATCTCGTTTCGCTTGATATGCAGGCAGAGATCCTGCCTTTTGATTCCTTCCATTACCCGCGCATTGCGCAGCTTACACAGCGCTCCAATCAGTTCAATCTGCGCACTGTGCGCTACACGGAGTCGGAAATCGCTGCTGTTGCACAGGATCCGCAGTATGTCACGCGATATATGACGCTGAAGGATCGCTTTGGTGAGCATGGGCTGATCAGTGTCGTGATTCTGAAAAAGGAAGAAGATGCGCTGTTTATCGACACATGGCTCATGAGCTGCCGTGTGCTGCGGCGCGGTGTGGAAAACTGCCTGTTCAATGCAGTGGTTCAGATCGCGAAGGAGAACGGCTGCAAATATCTGATCGGTGAATATCTCCCGACAGCAAAAAACAGCATGGTCAAGGACTTTTATCCCGGCTTCGGTATGGAGCAGATCGGTGAGGGACGCTGGCGGCTGGAGGTTGATCGTTATGAGCCGCTGCCGCACCACATTCTGTTTTAATAAATTTTATATGAAAATTTCCTGAAAATCGGAAAAAGTGCTTGAAATCTTCTGCGAACTGTGGTATAATGTAATTGTAAAGATCGTTGCAGCCGCTTGGGCAACGGTCGGTCGGCTTTGATCGGCTCTGAAAACGCCTTGCGGAGAAAGAGGAGAACTATGAAGAAATTTACTGCTTTTGCACTTTGTACTGCTGCGATTGCGGGTGCTGCTGTGGCGATCGCGATCATGAAGCGCCGTCAGGATGAGGCGTGCTGCCGTTATGATTCCGATGATATGGACGACGATGAATTCTTCTGCGAGGATTGCGGTACCTGCGGCGTCTGCGAGGACGGGGATGCAGAGGTTGAGGCTCCGGCTGAGGCGGATGAGACCGTCGAGGCTGTGAAGGAAGCTGCTTCCGACGTTGCAGATGCAGTCAGCGATGCAGTTGACGATGCGAAGGATGCTGCTGCGGATGTGATCGAGGAAGCAAAGGATGCACTCGAGGATGTTGCAGACGCACATGAGGATTCTTACAAGAAGAAGAAGTAATTTCTTACAACGTATCAGCAAAAACGGGATGACGCATGCTGTTCATCCCGTTTTTTTATGGGTAATTTATGCAGAAAATATTAGGTTATATGCGGCGTGCCGTGCAGGAATATGACCTGATCGAAAACGGCGATGTGATTGCAGTCGGCATCTCAGGCGGCAAGGACAGCCTGGTTTTGCTGAAAGCGCTGCGGGAATTTCAGCGTTTCGGTCTCCTGGAGTATCGTTTGATCGGCATCACGCTTGACCCGCAGTTTGGCGGCGTGGCGACGGATTACTCACCGGTTGCAGAATTTTGCAGCGAGATCGGCGTTGAATATCACCTGATTCCGACGGAGATCGGGCAGATCGTGTTTGATGCGCGGCAGGAAAAGCATCCTTGCAGCCTGTGTGCAAAATTGCGGCGGGGCGCTCTGCATGATACGGCAAAATCGCTCGGCTGTAATAAGCTCGCGCTCGGGCATCACAATGATGATGCGATGGAAACCTTTCTCATGAACCTGTTTATTGAAGGCAGAATCGGCTGTTATGCGCCGAAATCGTATCTCGAGCGCCGTGACCTGACGATCATCCGGCCGCTGAGTTTTGCGCCGGAGTGTGACATCATTCATGCTGCGCGGAAAGGCATTCCGCATATTGTGAAATCACGCTGCCCGGCAGACGGGCACACCATGCGCGAGGAAATGAAGAATTTTATCCGCATGAAGGAGAAACAGGATCCCGGCTTCCGTACACGCATTTTCGGTGCGATGCGCCGGGCGAATGTGGACGGCTGGGGCGGAAAGACATATTACCGCAATCTGGCGATGGACGATCCGGCGACAAACGGGAAGCCGGAACGGTTCCATATGCTGGAACGCGAGAAGGGAGCGGTGAAGAATGCTGATTCTGGGGATTGAGAGCTCCTGCGATGAAACGGCTGCGGCTGTTGTTGAGGACGGACGGAAAATACTGTCCAATGTAATTGCCTCGCAGGCACAGGAGCATATGCAGTACGGCGGCGTTGTGCCTGAGCTTGCTTCCCGGCGTCACTGCGAGAACATCCTGCCGGTTGTTGACAAGGCGCTGAAAGATGCCGGGATCTCGCTCGAAGATGTTGACGGCATTGCTGTGACATACGCGCCCGGACTGATCGGCGCATTGCTTGTCGGCGTGAGCTTTGCGAAGGGGCTTGCGATGATGGCCGATAAGCCGCTGATTCCGGTGCATCACACAGAAGGGCACGCTGCGGCGAACTATCTTGCACATGCCGGGCTGAAACCGCCGTATCTCGGGCTGATTGTCAGCGGCGGGCATACACGTATTGCAGAGATTCTCGATTATACGACCTTCCGCACTGTCGGAAAAACACGCGATGACGCTGCGGGTGAATGCTTCGACAAGTGTGCCCGTGCAATGGGATTTCCCTATCCCGGCGGCTTGCATGTGGACCGTGCTGCACAGCGCGGCGATGCCTCGGCGTTCCGGCTTCCAAAATCGAAAATGGACGGAAATCCGTATGATTTCAGCTTCTCCGGCCTGAAAACATATGTTGTGAACCTGCTGCATCATGCGGAGCAGGTGCATGAGTCTGTGAATACGGATGATCTTGCGGCATCACTGCAAAAGGATATAGCCGATACACTCACGGAGAAGACGATCGCTGCGGCAAAGGCTCTGGGCTATACGCAGATCGGACTATCCGGCGGTGTGTCTGCAAATTCCGGCGTGCGCAGTGCGCTGGAACAGGCTTGCCGTGAGAACGGCTTTACATTGTATATGCCGCCGATTGCGCTCTGCGGGGATAATGCAGCAATGATTGCAGCACAAGGATATTATAATTATCTTGCCGGCATTACTGCGGACGAATCGCTGAATGCAATGGCTTCCAAGGAGCTGCGCGGAGAGTCGGTGCAGCAGGCATGAGCATGGACTACGAGAAAATCACGGACGGTGTTTTTGTGTGCCGCACTGAAACGCACAGCTTCGGTACCGACGCCTTTCTGCTGACAGGATTTAGTCGTTATAAATCTCGCGATAAGGTTTGCGATCTTGGCACCGGCTGCGGGATAATCCCGATGCTGATGCAGCGCGGAAGAGCACCGCAGATCGTATATGCGGTCGATATTCAGCCGGATGCAATCCGACAGGTGAAGCTCGGGCTGCAAAAGAGCGACCCTGCACTGCACATTCAGCCGGTCTGCGCCGATCTGCGGAACCTTTGGGAAGGTGCACCGGTCGGACAGCTGGATCTTGTTACATGCAATCCACCTTATAATGCCGCTGATACGGGGATTTTATCATCTGATCCGCAGAAGCTGGTCGCTCGCCATGAAGCGGAATGCACATTGGATGATATCTGCCGTGCGGCAGCAAAGCTGCTGAACTTTCACGGAAGACTTTGCATGTGCTGCCGTCCTGAGCGTCTTACGGATATGATGTGTGCGATGCGGAATGCAGGGCTGGAGCCGAAGCGTCTGCGTCTTGTCTGCAAGTCGGCAGACAGTGCGCCGTGGCTGTTTTTGATGGAAGGAATGAAGGGCGCAAAGCCGTTTTTGCAGATCGAACCGTCACTGATCGTGCGATCCGGGGACGGGCTCACATCGGAAGCGGCAGCTCTGTGTTTATTTGGAGATCATAGTCTATGAGCGGTACACTTTACATTGTCGGGACACCGATCGGGAATCTTGGCGACATCACCGAACGCCAGCTTGAGACACTGGAAAAAGTGAATTTTATTGCGGCTGAGGATACCCGTGTCACACGCAAGCTCCTATCGCATTTTGATATTCATGCGGAGCTTGTGAGCTATCATGAGCACAGCACGGAGGCAGTGATCTCGCGGATCATGGAACGCATACTCCGCGGTGAGGACTGCGCCGTGGTGACAGATGCCGGCATGCCTTGTATTTCTGATCCCGGCGCGGTGCTGGTGCAGCGCTGTCTCTCGGAGGGCGTACCGATGCAGGTTGTGCCAGGCCCGAGTGCTGTGATCTCAGCGCTGGCAGTTTCCGGGCAGGATACAGGCAGATTCACCTTCGAGGGATTCCTTTCCGTCAACAAGAAGCAGCGGACAGAGCATCTGAATTCACTGAAAACTGAGACCCGCACGATGGTACTTTATGAGGCACCGCACAAGCTGCTGCGCACCTTGCAGGACATGCACAGCACATTCGGAGACCGCTCGTTGACGGTTTGCCGGGAGCTGACCAAGCTGCACGAGGAAGTGACGAAAACGACGCTCAGTGCTGCGGTTGATTATTATACGCAGCAGGCGCCGCGTGGAGAATTTGTGCTTGTGCTTGCCGGTGCTGCCCGAACAGATATAGAGGACGCACTCTCACTTGAGGATGTTGTTGCAGCGGCAAAGAAGCGGATCTCGGAGGGGGAGCGGGCGTCAGATGTCTGCCGTGTGCTTGCTGCTGAAACAGGGTTTCCGAAGCGCGTGCTCTATCAGGCAGTGCTCAATGATTAAATAAACAGAAAACGCTGTACCGATTTTTACGGTACAGCGTTACAGTTCGTCGATATAGTCCGAAGATCGCGAATCGCAGGGCGATTCGCCTAGGGACGCCCTCTATCGCAGGGCGTCCCTCTCTCAAAAAACATCCACTGGATGCTTTTTGAGATTCACCCTTGCGGAGCTCCTAAAGTCAGAGGATTTCGCCCGTTGCGACGGGCGACCAGAGGCTGCTCGCCTCTGGACTCTCGCAAGCCTTTGAAAAGGCTTGAGCGAAACTTTATTCATAGGTTCAGTAGCTTTACGGATCTTTTTCGACAAGCTGA